>NC_004460.2:614943-922415 GCF_000039765.1 Vibrio vulnificus CMCP6
GAAAATTTTTAGGGATACGGCTACCGACCGCCCTTTCTTCTTGGTATAGGCAAGTAACTTATCGGCAGAAAAACAATACCGCAAGCACTTTTTTTAAAAGAAGGCAAATTTTTAAAGAATTTTACGCTTTACACTTAATGTAAAAAAATAATTACACAAAGCGAGGATTCTAAGCTCATGATCTCAAAACTAGGAAACAGCTCACAACCATTCACCTCACAAATGAGACTTTAGATGCATTTTTATGGCTAGGTATATGTTACGAAACACTTTGTTACTAGAATGAAACAACTTGAATGCATATTACGTACAACTTATCGTCGCTAATCGCATTCAATGTGCTCATCTTGTGAGCAAAAGGAAATTATTCAGCCTGAGATCAGTAAGGAAAATATATGAAAAAATTAGCCGTCACCCTATCCGCGGTGCTCGCTAGCAGTGGTTTTTTCTCAGCAACAGCGAACGCAGCATGGTCAGATCTCTATTTCGGAGGCAAAATTGGCTATGTAAACCTAGACGACGCTTGTTACGTAAGCTCTCCGTGTGACGACGATTCCGCAGGTTTTGGCCTTTATTACGGCTACAACTTCAGCAAACATATCTCTGCTGAGCTAGGAATCGACCTTCTTGGTGAACATGAAACAAACTTCTCTAACGGTTATTTCTCTGAAGCAAAACTGGCCGCTTACACACTGGCGCCTAAATTCAGCCTACCACTGAATGAAAAACTCGATGCTTTTGCCAAAATTGGTGCGGCGTACATGATCTATGGCGATGATAAAGACCTTGTTCCTACTGGCTCTTTGGGTCTTGAATACGCATTAACCGAAAGCTTTAAGGCGCGTGCAGAGTACCAGCGTTATCAAGATATGTCCGATGACATCGTGAAAGATATGGACGCGAATTTCTTTGGTATCGGTATTACCTATCTGTTTGGCGGTGCTAGCTCAGCAGCCACTGCGGCGGCGGCTGCTAATGAAACGGCAGTAGAGCCAAGACCTGCTGAAGAAGTGAAGCAAGAAGAGCCAGTTGCTGAACCGATTCTTTTAGCTGAAGAGCCAAAACCTGAACCTAAACCAGAGTGGGTGACCAAATTCTCTAATCAGCAATACAACCAAGAGCTATTCGCGACAGGCAGCAGCAAATTGTCTGCTGGCGGTAAACAAGCGTTGACTCCATTGGCTGAAGTATTAATTAAATACCCAGATGCAGAAGCTGAAATTGTTGGTCATACCGATTCAACCGGCTCTGAAAAAGTGAACCAACGTATCTCTGAGCAGCGCGCTCAAGCGGTCGCGGATTACTTGGTCGAGCAAGGCGTGAAAGCAGAGCAGCTTAAGGTGCGTGGCGCAGGTGAATCTCAACCTATCGCTTCAAACAAAACGGCTGAAGGCCGTGCTCAAAACCGTCGTGTAGAAGTGACTATTCCTAGCTTTGAGTACCAAGAGCTACAGCAACCAGCACAGTAAGCCTGTAACATCATGACAAAAGGGAGCAAATTGCTCCCTTTTTGCCATCTTAGCAACCATCACATCGATTCTCAGCGTGCTTCTCCATCACTAGACAAAGAAGATGAGTAGCGACTTACAAGGCCAGTTGCTGATCAAGTAATAAAGCGCAAAACAGCAGCAACAAAAAGTAGATAGAGAAACGAAACATCTCGATCGCGGTGCGTTCTTCGGCTCGAAACTTGAGTTTTATTGCATACCGAACAAAACAGACATTCAGCACTAGGGCGCTGAATAAATAGAGATAACTGGCCATTCCAACCAACACGGGCAGCATACAAACCAACGCCAGCAGAATGGCATAAAGAAGAATCGACGTTTTGGTGTATTCAACACCATGCGTGACTGGCAGCATGGGGATATTCACCTTGGCATAATCCTCTTTTCTGTGAATCGCCAACGCCCAAAAATGCGGAGGGGTCCAAATGAAAATGATCATCACCAATACCCATGCGTGAGGATGTAACTCACCCGTTATCGATGTCCAGCCTAATAAGGGCGGCATCGCGCCAGCAATACCTGCAATCACGATATTTTGAGGGGTTGCTCTTTTTAAATAGAGCGTATAAACCGCCGCATAGCCCAACAAACTGGCAAAGGTGAGATAGGCCGTGAGGCTGTTTACCCAGAGCATTAGCGATAGAAACCCTAACGAACCGATGAGAAGCGCAAACAACAGTACATTGAAAGGGCTGACATCCCCTTTAGGAAGCGGCCGACGATACGTTCTTGCCATTTTGGCATCGATTCTTCTATCAATCAGATGATTAAACGCCGCCGCCGATCCCGCCATGAGCGCAATGCCGACCAAAGCGATCAATGCCTGATGCCAAGTAAAGTGCTCATGAGGTGCCAAGCTCATACCAACCACCGACGTCAATAACATCAACGCGACCACTTTGGGCTTGGTGAGGGTCCAGTAAGTACTCCATGGAGAACGTAACTGCGACTTGTCGACGGATAACGTTTTACTCATATTTAAACCCCTCGATATTGAGCTCTATACCTGGCTGTTCTTGCCAAAGCACGTAGCTGCTTACACTCACCAACATAATCAGTAGTGCGGCACCCAGGTTGTGAGCTACCGCGACAGAGAGTGGTAACTGATAGAGAACATTACTGATGCCCAACCCCACCTGTGCCAGCAAAACCAACCCAATCGCAATGGCCAGTTGCTGAACGATAGGTTCGCTTTGTTGATAGAGCCAAAAGCAGTAGGTCATAACACAGAAAAACGTGACCATGGCGCCGATACGATGCGTGACGTGAATGGTCATTCTGGCTGGATATTCCAAAACGCCAAACTCGTAGGTGTGGTGGCCTAAATTCCAAAAATCGAACGCGTTCTTCCAATCTAGGTAGCTTACCCAATCCCCTTCACAAATCGGCAGTTCACTGCACATTAGTGCCGCGTAATTGGATGACGTCCATCCACCTAAAAGGATTTGCAAAACCACCACAGCGATTACAAAAAATGAGAAAAACCGTAGCCTTGGATCGACAAACTGCCAATCCACCATAAATTCGGTTGGTTTGAGTTGGCAATAGAGTATCGCAAGCAACACAAACAGTAAGAAGCCGCCGAGCAAATGCGCCATCACCACCACTGGCATGAGTTTCATGGTCACCGTCCACATGCCTAGCAACGCCTGAGCGACAACCAACAATGAAAGCACAATCGGCACCACCTTCGGTGCTTTGGCTTTAAACAGACAGAGCAACGTAATGGCGAAAATGAGAATGCCTAAGCTACCTGCAAAGTAGCGATGAATCATTTCCAGCCACGCTTTGTTTGGCTCAACCAACATGCCGGGAAAATTAGCCTCCACGACGCTCAGTTCCGCCGCAGTATTCGGCACCGTGAGATGGCCATAGCAGCCTGGCCAGTCAGGGCATCCCAACCCCGCATCCGAAAGCCGCGTGTAAGCACCAAGTAGTATCACCACCGAGGTTAACACCAACGCAATTTGTACCATAATCCGATGAAGATTCATGGTTCCCTCCCCTTCAACCAACTCGCGAAAGTTTAAGCAGCTTCCTCAGATCTGAGAGTATTTCTTTATTTTGCTCTATGAGTGACTTGGTGGCGTTCAGTGGGTAGCGCATCACCAACTGACCTAGCGGATCGACGATCACCATATCCCCCGGTTTCAAAACGCTTTCAATCTGTTTTGTTATCACAACCTGCTCATATTTAAGATTAGTTGTTGTTGGAGAAAATGCCCAAACTACTGCTTCGACTCTCTCTTGATATTTGCCCAAAGCGAGATGATTTTGGCCTAAGAGATGCAGTTGCTGCTGGCAAAGTGCTTCACAAGACGTGGGCAGCAAGTACGCCAGTTGCCACCCTTTTCCATGAAATGGATTCACCTGCCCGAGACTTTGTAAGGTGGTATAGGGTTCTATCAACTCCCCTTTGTTTGAGACCCCGGATTGATACCAATGTTGTTCCAATACCACTTTCGCGACAATGGCGGGCAAAGCAAAGATAAGAACCAACAGTAGCAGAATGAAACGGCCTCTATTTTGTGTGGAAATCATGCGACACCTCCTTGCGGCGAATGCGTAAGTAGCGAACAAAAATCATCGAAGAGATCAGCAATAACACCAACGCCATCGCAAACCACTGCATCGCATAGGCAAAATGCTTTTGACTCCCCATATTCAATGGCTGCCAAGGTTGAGGATAGGGCCAATGGGTGAGGTTATCAGGCTGAAACAATGTCGGTATGAGACTGACGTTGAGTTGCTTGCCGAGATCCGCTATCACCATGTTTTGCACTCGTATGGGATCACTCAGTTCTAAATGGAGTTGGTCACTCAATGGGTTAACGGATTTTTGATACAACCGCCCGGTTAAAAACAGAGGTTCGCGAAAGCCTTGCACTTTGGGGAGAGATTGGCGTTGTAAACCACCGTCGACAAAACCGAGCTCCACCAGCAGATAACTTCCCGGTTCATCCATCAATGCCATCACCTGATAAGCGAGATAACCCACTTTCCCGTTCCACGTTTGGTTGTCGAGCAGCACCATGGGCAACGCACTTGGCGCGACATTGGTTTCCACTCTCACTCCCGTCACCGAAAACGCGGCTGCGTGTTCCACATTGAGCACATCAAGTAAGGGCTGCGGCGCTTGCAAAGCACGCTGTTGTAACTCCATTTCAAGTTGCGATTTTTCCTCTGCACGCGAAAGCTGCCATAAACCCAGTTTGACCAACAGGGTAAATACGACCAAAGTTAACAATGCGGCGACAATGGCGCCGGGCGATCGGATCAACGCAGCTTTCGGAGTCACTATGCCGATATTTCTATTCAAATTGATACTGGTTCTTTTACTATTGTTCATTATTGCCAACTTGGGTTTAGCCCTATTCCATATGGTGCGTGCCGACTCTTCTCCCAATGGGAAATCCATGAGCCACTATTTGGGGCGCAGAGTGATGCTCTCTGCATTGGTGGTGCTGTTTCTGCTGATCGCGTTAACAACGGGTTGGGTAGAACCCAACCCAAGACCATACTAAATTGATAGCATTACAGAACGTAGACAAAGACAAACAAACAGAGCCAAACCACATCAACAAAATGCCAATACCAACTACCCGCTTGAAAGGCAAAATGATCTTTCGGCGTGAAATGATCTTTGGCGATGCGTCCGAGTAACACGATCAAAAACGTCGTACCTAAGAACACATGCATGCCGTGAAAACCCGTCAAGAGAAAGAAGGTATTGCCATAAATGCCTGATTGCAGTGTCAGCCCCATTTCCTGATAAGCATGGGCATATTCCTCTACTTGATAGAAAAGGAAGAAGCCCGCGAGGACGATGGTGATCTCCAACCAAACAATCAACGCCATACGTTGATTTTTCTCTAAGCTGGTATGCGCCAAATGCAGGGTAATCGATGAGGTCAATAAAATGATGGTATTAACCAAAGGGATCCCTTGCCATGGCATTGCTTGTGTTTCTTGACCAGATGGTGTGGTGGTCAGAGGCCAAAGGGCTTCAAAGCTTGGCCACAAAATCTCATGCGTCATGGCATTGTTGTCTGCCCCGCCAAGCCATGGCACTGCCACCATTCTTGCGTAGAAAAGCGCACCAAAAAACGCGCCGAAAAACATCACCTCAGAAAAAATAAACCAACTCATTCCTTGTCGAAACGAGCGGGCAATCTGCTCACTGTATTTTCCGGTGAGTGATTCGGTGATCACGTTGCTAAACCACCCTGCCAGCATATACAGCAAGGTGACAAAACCGACGATTAAAATCACATTGCCAATTGGCCCCACGGGTCCTTCGATTTGCGTTCCCTGAACGGTCATGCCAGCCCCAACGGCAATCATAAAGAGCGCAAAAGCCCCAAGAATCGGCCAATTGCTTTGGGCAGGAACATAATATGACGGATGTTTGTTACTCATAGCTCAGCTCCCTGAGGCAGTGGATTGGTTGCCTCCTTGAGTCCAGATAATTGCGCGAGTTTCTCTCTGTCGGCTTGTTCAACGGGTAAGCGATACAAGGTGTAAGAGAGCGTTAAGGTGTGAATTTCGGCGGGTAAGTCAGGTTCGATGTAGAAAATCAACGGCATCTGTGCCAACTGATTTCCTTCAATGGGTTGGCGATTAAAACAAAAACACTCAATCTTGTTGAAAAATGCCGCCCCCTGCCCCGGAGACACCGACGGCACGGCCTGACCAACTAAGATCTCTTGGCTGAGGTTTTGCGCCAAATACGCCGTTTGAATCACTTCCCCCGGATGCACATTAAGAGTGACCGATTGTGGTTTGAAGCTCCACGGCATATCTGGTGCAACATGCGCCATGAACTCGACGCGAATGGTTCGGCTGGTATCAATCTGCAACCCTACCGGAGCCGCCACGGCAACATTATCGGTTTTACCATTGATGCCAAGCACATCGCACATCACGTCATACAGAGGCACCAACGCAAAACCGAAACCAAACATCGCCAAAGCCGCCATCGTCAGCTTAAGAGTGAGAATGCGGTTCGATCTTCCCCCAGTCATCATGTCACCTCAATCCACTTTGGGTGGTGTCGAGAAGGTGTGATGTGGGGCTGGGCTAGGTACTGTCCACTCCAACCCTTCCGCTCTTTCCCACGGTTTGGCTGCGGCTTTGTCGCCTCCTTTGACGCATTTAATCACCAGCCAGAGGAAGATAAGCTGCGATAAGCCAAACGCAAATCCGCCAATCGAGACAATCTGATTCACATCAGCAAACTGAATCGCGTAGTCCGGAATACGTCGTGGCATCCCCGCCAAGCCAAGGAAATGCATTGGGAAGAAAAGGATATTGACCGAAATCACCGAGCACCAAAAATGCCACAAACTAAGCCGCTGGTCGTACATATGCCCCGTCCACTTGGGCAGCCAATAATAGGCCGCCGCCATGATGGAGAACACCGCACCAGAAACCAGCACATAGTGGAAATGGGCCACTACAAAATAGGTATCGTGATATTGAAAATCCGCAGGAACAATCGCTAACATCAGGCCGGAGAAACCACCAATGGTGAACAACACAATAAAGGCGATCGCAAACAACATCGGTGTTTCAAACGTCAACGAGCCGCGCCACATAGTCGCAACCCAGTTAAACACTTTAACCCCAGTCGGAACCGCAATCATCATGGTGCAATACATAAAGAACAGCTCGGCAAATACCGGCATGCCAGTGGTGAACATATGGTGTGCCCACACCACAAACGAGAGCAGTGCAATACTACAGGTTGCGTAAACCATTGAGTGATAACCAAAAAGCTTTTTGCCACTAAACGCTGGGATGATGGCGGAGACAATACCGAAGGACGGCAAAATCATGATGTAAACTTCAGGGTGGCCGAAGAACCAAAAGATGTGTTGGAACATCACAGGGTCACCACCACCTGCCGCGTCAAAGAAACTGGTGCCGAAATACTTATCTGTCAGCACCATGGTGACAGCCCCTGCCAACACTGGCATTACAGCAATCAACAAGAACGCCGTAATCAACCAAGTCCAGACGAACATCGGTAGCTTAAACCAGGTCATACCCGGAGCACGCATATTGACGATGGTCACTATCACATTGATCGCGCCCATGATGGAGCTGATCCCCATAATGTGCACAGAGAACACAAACAGTGCCGTGCTATCGGGGCCATACTTGGTCGAAAGCGGCGCATAGAAAGTCCAACCAAAATCAGGGCCGCCGCCGGGTAAAAACAGCGAACCGATGAGGATTAAAAAGGCAAAAGGCAAAATCCAAAAGCTCAAGTTATTCATTCTTGGCAACGCCATATCCGGCGCACCAATCATCATCGGGATCATCCAGTTGGCGAGGCCAGTGAAGGCTGGCATGACCGCACCAAACACCATCACCAAACCGTGAACTGTGGTCATTTGATTAAAGAATTGCGGATCTACCAATTGCAAACCCGGTTGAAAGAGTTCGGCGCGAATCACCATCGCCATCGCACCACCGGTTAAAAACATGATGAAGCTAAACCAAAGGTAGAGCGTGCCAATGTCTTTGTGATTGGTGGAGTAGATCCAACGGCCTATGCCAGAAGGTTGATGATGTTCATGAGCGTCGCTTTCCACCGCCACAGCACTAGACAGTTCACTTTCTGCCGACGCAGATTTGACCGGTTTTTCAAATTGACTCATTGTCCCTCCCCGCGACTCTGCGCTTTATGGGCGTTGACGTCAGCCGCTTGCACCGCATCACCTGTGTCATTACCAAAGGCATTGCGTTGATACGTGACCACCGAAGCAATCTCTTGCTCAGAAAGCTGATTGGCAAAAGCTTGCATTGCGGTTCCTGCTTTACCATTAAGAACAATGTCGATGTGCTTGTCGCGATCCCCAGTGGCAATCGCACTGCCTTTAATGGCGGGAAAGGCTCCGGGGATCCCCATGCCATTGGCTTGATGGCAAACCGCGCATCGCGCGCTGTAAATCGCTTCACCTTGAGCCATCAACTCATCCAGCGACAGTGTTTGCGTCAGTGCCGATGCTGCCGCTTGCTTCGCTTCGGCTAACTCGGTTTTCTTATTGGCAAGCCATTGTTCAAAATCGTTCTCTTCCATAGCATGCACCACCACGGGCATAAAACCATGTGCTCGACCACACAACTCAGCACACTGGCCACGGTATACCCCGGGCTGATCGATGCGTGTCCATGCTTCATTGATGAAACCGGGGATAGTATCTTTCTTCACCGCAAAATCGGGCACCCACCACGAATGAATGACATCATCAGAAGTGAGAAGAAAACGGATCTTACGATTGATGGGGACAACCAGAGGATTATCCACTTCCAACAAATAATTGGCCCCTTTGACTTCAAGACCATCGATCTGCTTTTGCGAGGTCGCCAGTAAACTGAAAAATTCAACGTCTTCCCCGAAATAGCTGTAGTGCCATTTCCACTGAGAACCGGTAATTTTAACCGTCAGATCAGATTGAGATGTGTCCTCCATCGCCACCAACGTTTTGGTGGCTGGAATCGCCATCGCGACGAGGATCAAAATCGGAATCACCGTCCATATCACTTCCACTTTGGTGCTTTCATGAAAATGCGCAGCGACGGCCCCTTTCGATTTTCGGTGTTTAAAAATGGCATAGAACATGGCCCCAAACACAATCAGTGCTATGGCACAGCAGATATAAAAAATCAGCATGTGCAACTCATACACCTGCTGACTGATCTGTGTGACTCCTTGGGTCATATTGAAGTCTGTTTGCGATGCAATGGCTGGCGCACCGAAGCCGACTAGCATCAGGTCAAACAGCCCCATCAGTGTGAGAAATCGTTTCTTCAAAAGCTATCTCCTCTGACTCACCGCGCCAACGTTGAGATTGATCATTTCGGACTGCAACTACCGAACAAACCAGTAAAAAAAGGGCAAAACCCTGATTTCAACACTCTTTGTTATATTTATGTTAAAAAGCTAGACTCAGTTATGGCTTTCTTCAAGAAAATATCCACAAAACAACAAACAATCTTGTCAATAAGAACACTTAAGGTAGAGAAATTGTCTATCTTTAGAACAAATGAAATTTTTATGATTTCAGTAATCGTTTGGCATCACGGAAATGATATTTATTATCATTTAATTTAAAGAAAACAGAGAGAGTAAGGAAAAATCGTATGCTAAAACAAGTCACTGACTGGTTGGCCAGAGATCCGGATCCACGCACCCGTGAAGAACTTCAGTACCTCATTGATGAGAAGATGACGGAAGAATTGCAAGACCGTTTTCGCGGCAGGCTTGAATTTGGTACCGCCGGATTACGTGGAAAAGTCGGTTCGGGACCAAATCGCATGAACAGACTTGTAATTCAAGAAACCGCGACAGGACTCGGACATTATCTCATCGAGACGATTCGTGATGCCGCTGCTCGTGGCGTGGTGATTGGCTATGATGGCCGAACCGATTCGAAGCAATTTGCTCACGACACGGCCGCTGTACTCACCGCCTTGGGCATTAAGGTTTACCTCACCCATAAAGTGGCCCCAACCCCAGTGGTTGCGTTTGGTGTCAAACAGTTTAATGCCGCAGCAGCGGTAGTGGTTACCGCAAGCCACAACCCACCGGAATACAACGGCTTTAAAGTGTATTGGGAAAATGGCGCGCAAATCATTCCACCTCATGATGCGGGTATTGCCGCCGAGATTGAGCAAGCGACGCACAAACCTATCCCTCTCATGTCATTGAGTGATGCGGAAAAACACGGCCTTTTGGTTTGGCTCAAAGAGGATTACTACCAAACGTATCGCCAAGCGATGAACACTCACCCATTGTTAAAATCTGGCCATGCGGTTGATATTTCCATCGCGTACACCGCTATGCATGGTGTCGGCGCTGAGATGGCTGAGACACTGCTGGCCGATGCCGGTTTCACTCACGTGCTGAGCGTACCTGAACAACGGGAGCCTGATGGCACGTTCCCGACGGTCAACTTCCCTAACCCAGAAGAAGCTGGGGCGATGGATATGGTGATGAATCTAGCAAAAACCGTCGATGCAGAGATTGCCTGTGCCAATGACCCTGATGCCGACCGCTTTGCCGTTGCTGTTCGCAAACCGGATGGTAACTACCAAATGCTCACAGGAGATCAAGTGGGCGCGTTATTCGCCAATTATCTCCTCAGCAGCGTGGATGCCAGCAAGCAGTTGGTTGGTAACACCATTGTCTCTTCCCGCTTGTTGGCTGACATCGCCAAACAGCACGGAGCTCACTACTACCAAACGCTCACGGGCTTTAAGTGGCTCACCAATGTAGCCATGACTCAGCAAAGCGATGACAAGCAGTTCTTGTTTGCGTATGAGGAAGCGCTGGGCTACACCGTGGGCAATAAAGTTTGGGATAAAGACGGTTTGTCAGCACTGGTCGCGTTTGCCCAGCTCACGGCACATCTTAAAGAAAATGGCCTGACTTTGTGGGACAAATTAGAGCAACTTTATCGCCAACATGGCTTCTATTTTAACGCGCAGCGCAGTATTGCCTTATCGCCTGATTCGCCACCCATCGGGGACCAGCTGAGAGCCAAACCGCCGAAAACCATTGCAGGGCAGAAGGTAACGGTGATTGAAGATCTCAAAGCGTCGTTGCGATACGTGACCAATGGCGTGACAGAAGCGATTAACCTGCCGGCCAGCGATGTTCTGATCTATCACCTTGAAGATCGCTCACGCGTTATCGTTCGCCCTTCAGGCACTGAGCCGAAACTAAAGTGCTACTACGAGGTGATTAGCGATTTCCCTGCTGAGTTGGATTACCAAACCGCACAGTTTAAGGCCGAGAGCAAAATGAACGCGCTTATTGCTGCCCATCAACAAAGCTTGTCATCGTAATAAAAACAAAGAGCACACTCGACGTATGAGTGTGCTCTTTGACTAAACCGGTCTAATGATTAAATGACTTTTTGCAAGAAGTACTTATTGATGCCTTTTGCTGGGTAATCGCTATATTGTCCAACCTGCTCAAAACCCAATTTGAGATAAAAATCCAACGCTTGGAAACTGTAGGTATCAAGACAAATATCCGTCACCCCTTGTGGTTTTACCTCGTGTTCCAAACGCTGCATCAATTGACTGCCTAAGCCATGTTGACGGTAGTGTTCATCTAACCAAAGAAATTCCACAAAGACGCTGTTGGTAAACAAATCGCCCGCTAGGCCGCCCACCAAATTGCCCTCCTCATTACGAACAAAACAGCCGATCTTTTTTACCTCGCCATCAGGAAGATGTTGAGCATTGTAAGCACGAATCCCCTGACGAATGGTTTCAAATTCTTCATTTTGTAGGTCAAAGGTAAATTCTGTTTTCAAGTCCATTGCATTCCTCCCGTGTGATCGTTACCCGCAAATCTAAGCTTAAGCATTACTGCTTTGCTTTTTGCATGTTTTAGTTTTTGCAAACTTTGGTTTTTACGAGCTCTAGTTATTGCGAGCCCTAGTTAAGAAAAAAGCCAGCGGCGCTGGCTTTTAGGTCAAACAATCTATCACGAGTTAAAATTCAATAACATCCAAAGAGATAAGAAAACAAATACCGCCCCCATCACTTTGTGCTGATAAAGTCGGAACGTGGCATTGTCCAAAAGCTTCTTACCAACCGTGCCAGCCAAAGCAACCAACACAAAATTGAACAATAAACCCAAAACATTGAGAAGCAGGCCTAACGCCAACATCTGTTCACCAGAAGAGGCAGAGATGTTATTCGACACAAACTG
This sequence comes from Vibrio vulnificus CMCP6, assembly GCF_000039765.1. Lineage (NCBI taxonomy): Bacteria > Pseudomonadati > Pseudomonadota > Gammaproteobacteria > Vibrionales > Vibrionaceae > Vibrio > Vibrio vulnificus. The sequence continues at coordinate 627,187 of NC_004460.2, forward strand.
AGGCAAAAACATCACAAAGAAAACCAACGCCTTCGGATTGAGCAAATTGCTCATTAATGCGCGTTGATAGTAAGTCAATGCCATGGCATTGTCATGCTGAGATTGCGGCGCTTGAGCTGGAGAAGTTCGCAAACAGTCCCAACCCATTTTGAGCAAGTACGCACCGCCCAGTAAATGGAGGGCTTTCAAAGCCAAAGGGCTCATGGCTATCAACGCTGAAACGCCCATCGCGGCCAGCAAGGTTAAGATGATCCCCGACGTGGCATTGCCCAAACTGGCAAATAGCCCAACTTTCTTACCGTAACTCATGCTTGAACTGGCAATCAGCAGCATGTCTGGGCCTGGCAACAATAACAATGCAATCACTGCCGTTAAATAAACAGGCAAAATAGTAATATCGATCATTTTTATTCTGGTCTTTTGGAACAAGGGCGCGGATTTTACCGAAACAGCCCCACAACAACCAGATATACCTCCATCACAAACATCATTTGCCGATTTAATAACCAATCCTACGAAAACAACCAGCGTGTTCCGCTAAATTGTGCCGAGCGATAGGATTGAGAGCAATTTTGTACAAAAATGGGGGGAATGTTTGGCGTACACTCAAATCATCTCAACGGACAAGGCAAACAATGAAAAAGAACAGTAAGGAAGTCGCGCATTTCCAAATTGCCTCAGAACTGGGGGGATTGGAGTTACTTGATGCCAAATATGAGAAGCAAAATTTTTCTCGCCATAGTCATGAAGGCTATACCATCGGCGTGATTGAAAAAGGCGCGCAACGTTTTTTCCGCACCGGGGGTAACCATATTGCGCCGCAAGACAGCATCATTCTTGTTAACGCGGACGAAGTGCACAACGGGCATTCCGCCACTGAAGGTGGATGGGAGTACAAAGCCATGTACCCAGTGCCAGAGCAGTTTCAAAGACTCAGTGAAGAACTGAATGCACCGAATATCGCCATCCCCTATTTTCCGCAGCCTGTGGTCTACGACCCTGAATTAGCCATGCAGCTTCGGCTGGTTTTTGACACCTTAGCCAATTCGGACAATCGCTTACTGCGCGAAACCTTGGTGTATGGAACCTTGATTAAACTCGCGGCGAAACACAGTACCCATCGGATTTCGCCTCAAAACAATCCGGCAGCGCAGCGTCAATTAACCTTGGTTAAAGAGTTTCTTGATGACTTTCCGCAAGCTGATGTCTCCTTAGAAGAGCTGGCAAGGCTGGGCGGTATCAGCCCTTTTCATCTTGTTCGCGAGTTTCAAAAACGCTATGGATTCCCGCCACATGCCTATCAGATACAGCAAAGGCTAAGGCTTGCCAAACAACTACTGCGCCAAGGCCGACGTATTTTGGATGTAGCCCAAGAGTGCGGTTTTCATGATCAAAGCCATTTCCACCGCCATTTTAAAAAGGCGATGGGGGTGACGCCTGGGCAATATGTGAAAAATTTGGCGTGAGGCAATTTTGTACAAGCCTGCACATCACCATCACTTTAGGCTGAAGAAAACATCACGATGAGTCATAAAATGGATACCACACTTTCTCACGCCGACCACTCGAAAACTCGGCGTTTTCTACAAGGCACCATGGCGATGATGCCACTGAGTATTGCCGTTCTTCCCTGGGGACTGCTGGCGGGCTCTTTCGCCATCGATTCCGGTCTCACGGCTTTGGAAGGGCAAGCCCTTTCGGCTATTTTGTTTGCCGGCTCTGCCCAGCTCGTCGCGATGGGGATGATCAAAGCAGGGGCTGGCGTTGCCACCATGTTACTTACCACCTTCTTTATCACTTCGCGCCATTTTCTCTATAGCGTTTCGATGCGCAGTAAAATCGCTCCTCTACCCTTACGCTGGCGTTTGTCGTTGGGCTTTCTCTTAACCGATGAGTTGTTTGCTTTGGTCGGTCATCAACCAGACAAGCAGTTTGACCGATGGTATGCCCTCGGAGGAGGCTTGAGCTTTTATCTCTTTTGGAACGCAGCCACGTTTGGCGGTATCTTGGCGGGCCAGTTTCTCCCACAACTTAACGATCTCGGGCTGGAGTTCGCGGTTGCCGCAACCTTTATCGCCATTGTGGTCCCCAGCATCAAGAGCATTGCTGTCTTGGTCAGTGTGGTGACGGCACTCATTTTTTCGGTGGTGCTTCACTTCTTGAAGATTGAAGGGGCATTAATGATGGCCAGCATCGGAGCCATGAGTGCTGGCTATTTGGCAGAACAATTAGGAGCTCGCAAATTATGATCATGCTAACCATTTTAGCGCTGACCGTGTTGGTTTTCGCTAGTCGTTATCTGTTTTTGGAACCGAGTTTGCCATTGAAGCTAGGCTACAAAACACAGCGATTCTTAAGCTACGCCAGCCCGGCGGTACTAACCGCCATTTGGGCACCTATCGTGTTTATCCCAGAGGGCGAGTTGCAGCTTTCACTGCAAAACCCCTATCTGCTGGCGGCGTTTGTCGCGGCGTTGATCGCTTGGCGCAGCAAAAACGTACTGCTCACTACCATTGTCAGTATGTTCCTGTTTTTGCTTTTAAAATTGTGGGTATTCTAGTTGGACGTTGCTCAATGGTCGTTAACAGGCCACCCACTCAACTTCCAATAAGGTGGTGTCACCACATTTAAGGCGACCTAAAAACACGTCGCCTTTATGCACTTCGCCCACCCCCTGAGGTGTGCCTGTCATCACGACATCGCCATCATCCAATGTCACGTAACCTTTGAGCTCTTCCAGTACCGTTTGCGGTGAGTACAGCATTTGATTGACATGCCCTTTTTGTACGCGGACACAATTAATAAACAGTTCGAGGTTGAGATCGTCGCTAGCGATGCCTTTCAGTTCGATAAAGCGGCTGAGTACCGCAGCACCGTTAAAGGCTTTCGCTCGCTCCCATGGGAGGCCTTTTGCTTTGAGATAACTTTGTGTCTGTCGTTTGGTGAGATCTAAGCCGATGCCAACCCCCGCATACTGGCCGTTTTCAATCACAAAGCAGATCTCGGCTTCATAATGAAGCGGCTCTTGATGGAAAGAATGCAATGTGCTGGTGACTGCCGACGCCGGCTTGTGAAACAGCACCATTTGTTCGGGAATTGTGTTTTGCAGCTCTTCAATATGCTCAACATAATTACGCCCAACGCAGAGCACTTTGCCCGGTTGCAAGGTTTTGTTTCTGAAGTGGATATGGCTCATTTCTCTTCCCTGAACAAACACAAAAACGCGATTCTAAACTAGCCACTGATAAAGTGCTCAGAATCCAATCACAGAATCATCCAAAATGAGAAGCTCGATCCATCAATTGAGCTTTTCGAGCACTTTTTCGCACAAACTTTTCAATGTCACCAACTCGTCAATGCTGAGATCGATACGACAAAGCATGTTTTGCGGCACCTGTTGAGCTTGCTGTTTCAGAGCTCTGCCTGCTTCCGTGAGAAACAGCTCTCTCACACGCTCGTCAGTTTGACCGCGGCGACGTTCAACAATGCCTTTTGCTTCTAAGCGCTTCAATAGCGGGGTTAAGGTGCCAGAATCAAGATGAAGCTTGACGCCTAAATCTTTCACATTGATGCCGTTTTGCTGCCACAAGACCAACAACACCAGATATTGTGAGTAGGTCAGATCCAACGCTTCAAGTAATGGTCGATAGGCACGGATCACTGCATTAGCCGCACTGTATAACGGGAAACATATTTGATTTTCCAGCAAAAGTTGCGCTTCAGAATCCCCTTGGCAACGGATAGTTTGTTCAGACATCACTCACCTCACAAAATAAATTGTGCACAATATACTTGCAAACAACAAAAGGATCGATATAAGATTGCAAACAATTAGATTGCACACAACTCAAATAACAAAGGAACATCGACCATGAAAACACTTTACCAAACTTCCGCAACCGCTTCTGCTGGACGAAACGGCCTTGTCAGTACTGACGACAAACTGCTGGAACTCAACCTAAGCTACCCGAAAGAAATGGGCGGAACAGGTGCTGCCACCAACCCAGAGCAGCTCTTCGCCGCAGGTTATGCCGCCTGTTTTTCTAATGCGATTTTGCATGTCGCCCGCGAAGGAAAAATAGCGATTAAACAAGCGCCTGTCACTGCGACGGTAGGCATTGGCCCGAATGAACAAGGCGGTTTTGCCCTAACGGTCTCACTGGCAGCAGAAATCGACCTGCCTGCGGATCAGGCGGTGAAATTAGTCGCCACGGCTCACCAAGTGTGTCCTTATTCTAATGCCGTTCGTGGCAATATTGACGTTCAGTTGTCAGTCAATGGCGTCGCAATTTAAGTAAGGCACGCACTGCGAATCACGCTTCAACATATAAAAAAGCCAGCAGTGACACTGCTGGCTTTCCACATGAGTGGACAATTGGACGGCTAAAAAATGTTAGCGCTTATAGGTAGTAGCGAGCACCTAGCATCCATTTGTCGTCTGCTTTTTCTTTGTAGTCACCAGAACCTTGTAGGTCAAACTGGTAGCCAGCAAAACCAACGAACTTCGGCGTGAAGTTGTACTCAGCTTGAACCGCTGACGTGCTGTATACACGCTTGCTTAGCTCTTCATCAATCACAGATTCGTAGTTAACGCTTAGGTTGATGCCGTTGTTTAGCGTGTAAGCCGCTAGCGCTTCGTAAGCTGACGTGTCTTTCAGTAGGTTACCGTCGCCAGAGTTCATGTACTCATTCATTGCGTAAACGCCCGCTAGGTATAAGCCCTTGCCGTATGAGCCGTAAGTGGCACTGATAACATGAGATTCAGACGTTTTCGTGCCTACACCACCACCGTAGTTCACGTCACCCGTGTTGTACGCGTAGTTTGCAGTCACATTGGCAATGCTGTAGTTCAATGCGATTTGCGCACGGTTGCCGTAGTTATTTTTTATCGTGTTCGTTTCAGACAACTTTAATTCGCCTGTTTTACGACCTTGCCAGCCAAGACCTAAGCCAATCTTGCCCGCTTCACCTAGTTCAAACGCCTTAGCGTAGCTGACCATCTCTTCTGCACGACCGGTACCTAGGTTACCATGGTCTTGGTAGATGAAATCGTTCGCGAACGCGATTGGCATATCCGCCACGCCTGCAACGCTGTAGTAAGGTGCCCATTGAGTACCAACAACACCGCGGCCAAGGCTTTCATGCGTCAGGCCAATGTAACCTAAGCGAGTAGAAAGTGCGTTTTCACCACCATCTAGGTAGTTGATAGACCACTCACCTTTTGCATCAGCCGTAAAGCCATTGCCGAGATCTTGAGTCGCATTGAAGTTAATACGCGGAGAAACCGCTGTCACACCTAGGTCACCTTGCTTGGAGTCTTCCAACGCAACTGAAACGTGGCCGCCAATAGAGAAAGTCGTACCATCGTTGTTGTAAACTTCCACTGCAACTGCTTGAGTGCCGAATGTTGCGCTAGCAACAGCAAGAGCCAAAATGTTTTTGTTCATTTTTAAGTTCCATTAGTTATTACACATAACATGTATATTCCAACCAGGTAGAGAACCTTAGAATTCAGCTACTTCTGGTTAACATCTGGCGAGAACTTTATGCGATGGCACAACAAACCACCCAGTGAAATAATATAAATTGACCATAAAGATAATAAATCATTAATTTTCAATTGTTTAAATTTAAAAACACAAAAACAAAATGAGTTATTTTGATGTTACAAATAGTTACACCCCATCAAAAGCAAACCGAGTAAACGATTGGCAAAATCAGAAAAACAACCGAAATGTTAATAATGATGTTACAAACAGAAATACTTTCTCCCTTCTTTAATGAAGAGAAATTGGAAAACGCCGGTCTTATACCCAAGTAACCTCGAGATGTAAGTTTCAGAGAGATTGAATCCATATCGTAAAGCGCACGCAATCCATGAGGCCCATGTAACAGCTCAATGAGAAACCCATTATGAAAATCGTCAAAATCCTAAAAGAGTGGCTACCCGTGCTGGCGGTGGTATTGATTGTCTCCATCGCTCTTGATTTCTACTATTCGAGAAATCTGCCAAAAGACAACGCGCTCCCCCTTTCCGCCATGACAACACTTGGGACACAAGTTGACTTGCTGAGCGCCAGTCAAGGCTCCCCTGTGGTTGTCTATTTTTGGGCAACCTGGTGTGGTCCTTGCAAACTCGTTAGTCCGACGATCAACCAGATCGCAGATTCCTACCCCGTTATCAGTGTGGCGATGCAGTCGGGAGACGAAGGAAGCGTTAATCAGTATTTGCAATCACAACAGTATGATTACGACACCATCAATGATCCAACTGGCAAAATTAGCCGTGATTGGGGGGTACAAGTCACCCCGACCGTTGTGATTGTGCGTAATGGAAAAATTGAGTTTATTACCTCAGGCGTCAGTTCTCCGATTGGCCTATGGCTCAGATTATGGTTGAGCTAGCTATTCTTTCGTCCTCATCATTCATTGAACTGCAATACAAGCACAACGAAAGCGTCATGAAATAGAAATCGTTTGTTCATTTTTAATCAGTACCTTAGCTGCATCAGGAATCGGGCATGTAAGCCCATTGAATATAAAAAGGTAATTGAGAAATGAAAAAGGCAGCTTTAGCAACCGCAATCCTATCCGCAGTGGTCACCGGGTCATCTTTCGCAGCAACCGTTTATAAAACAGACGGTACTGAGCTAAAAATTGGTGGGCGCGTTGAGTTCCGTGGTGATTTCATTGGTACCGACAAAGGTGTTGAGATCGACGGCACCATGGAAGACAGCACTCGTGCGCGTCTTAACGTAAAAGGCACCACTGACCTTGGTAACGATCTACAAGCCTTTGGTTTTTACGAAGCTGAGCAGAAAACAGGCGAAAGCAGTTTCAAAAACCGTTACATGTACGCAGGTGTGAAGACAAACGCAGGTGCGTTTTCTGTTGGTAAGCAAGATATGGCTTCTGTCATCGTTTCAGACCTGACGGATATTACCGAGTTTTCTGGCGTGCAGCAGTTCATTGATGCGTCATCAGACAAAACAGACAGCACGTTTGCCTATCGCGGCAGCTTCGATGCTCTACAAATTGAAGCCACTTATTCAGCAAGCGACGCTGACAATAGCGACCTGATGGGCATCAGTGGCCTTTACTCTCTTCCTATCGGTCTGGATCTGGGTTTGGCTTACTCCACAGGTGATAACGGTGCTGGCAACGGTAGCCAAAACCAGATCCTTGTCGGTGCAGGCTATACCTTAAACGATCTTTATCTAGGTGCGACTTTCTCGACGGGTGATCTCGATGACAAAGCGAAACAAGAATTCACCGCCTACGAAATTGCGGTTCAGTACAAAATCAGCAAACCATTTAGCGTTGCCGCGATGTACACTTTCGCCGAAGAAGACGATAACGGTACTAAATCGGACGCAACTAAAGGTCTCGAGTTGGTGGGTTACTACAAGCTAAACAGCAACTTTCGCACTTACTTGTCTTACTACCTCAACAAGCTTGATGATGTAAAAGACGTAAACGGCAAAGTCACTTCTGGGGAAGACACACTTCGACTTGGCGTACGCTACGATTTCTAAATGCTTGTTTTCATCGAGCCTTTTCAAGCCGGTATCCCTACCGGCTTTTTTTCTTCCCTAGACTTATACCCTTCCTACTTGAAGCTGCAGCGGTGTTGGCTGCATTCGTTCACCCCAATCACATAGCGTATCTATGCTCATGGGGATTCACTCATTTGCCGCCTACCTGCAACTTCAAGTTGTTTGGGTATATCTTGTGTGAATCGACTCGAATTAATTTGTAATTGTGAAGTTAATTATATTTATCGCGATAATAACAGTGCTAGTTTAGAGGTGATTTTCATTTTGTTTTATATACTTAATGGAAATCTATCAATCATCTTGTCTGAGCGCCGACCAGATAGAGATAAAAGCGTTTTGATATAGCACAACAAAACACCATACTATATAATCCAAACCGAGGATATTTATGGTAGATGGCAGAAGTAAAATCGTGGCAAACTCGAAAGTAGTATTGATATTAAAGGCCGCCTATATTGTGGCGGTATTGTTGATCACGCAAACCTTGGTGAACGAACACACCCTATTGCCTTGGTCTTACGTGTTGTTTGCCATTACCATGATTGTGGCGCTCTTTTCTCCATCCCACAAAATCAAATATGTGTGCGCTTTGATCGCCACGAGTTACCTTTTTGTCGGCGGCATCGTCGATCCTCTCGATATTGACGTCATTGAAGAGACATTTATTCTCCTCCCGCTTTGCTATCTTTTATTGTTCCCCGGAACCATTTGGGCATTTGTCGTCGCCTTATTATTGACGGCAAGCTATTTTTATACGGTTCCACCAGAGGGCTTGGATGAGCTCATTGAAGATGCCATTGAATTGTTGGTGATTTCCACCTTCGCGTCCATCATGGTCTACTATCAGCAGAAGTTTTACCTGCAATTAACCAAATACCGAGAAGACAGCCGAACGGATTACTTGACGCAACTGCCAAACCGCCGAGCCTTTTACTCGGATCTGAATCAGGTCGAAAGTTTGGCTCAGCAAGGGCGAAACTGTGCGCTCCTCAAAATAGATATTGATGCCTTTAAAGAGATCAACGAGAGCTTTGGCCACGAACAAGCGGATCTCCTGTTAAAACGCTTTTCTCGTCGTTTGCGAAAAAACACCCTTGGCTTTGGCCAAGTCTATCGTATGGAAGGGGACGAATTCGCTGTGCTGGTGTACGAGAAACACAGCATTAATGATGAAGTCGATGCGCTGCTCGATAAACTCAAAAGAGCACTTACAGCAGCGTTTGAACTGGAACGAGGCTCTTATCAAATCTCCTACGCGACCGGTATTGCTCTGTTTAATGAGTCCATGACTAACCTCGATATATGGCTAAGAAACAGCGACATTGCGGCGCAAAAAGCCAAGACACGTGGCCGCGGCCAAGTCCGTTGGTACGACGAAGCCCTATTGGACGAAACCATCCGTCAACACCAGATTGAACGAGAGCTCGACAAAGCCATTGAACTGAAACAGTTTTCCTTGGTTTATCAGCCAAAAGTATCCATCACAACAGGAGAAATTACCGGCGCTGAAGCGTTAATTCGCTGGCAACATCCAGAACTAGGCACCATAACACCTTTTGAATTCATCACCATTGCCGAGAAAACCAAGCAGATCATTCCAATTGGTCGCTGGGTGATTCTCGAGGCGTGTCAACAAGCCAAGAAATGGTTGGATTTGGGCTACAAGATCCCTGTCTCGGTCAATGTCTCAACCGTACAATTTGCTCATGACGATATCGAACTGCAAGTCAGAACCGCTCTGGCGGAGTCTCACCTTCCCGCCAGTTATCTGCAACTGGAGATCACCGAAACGGTACTAATGAAGGAGCCGAAGAAGCTCATCGAGATTTGTCATAATTTGCGGTGTGAAGGAGTCACCGTTGCAATCGATGATTTTGGCATCGCCTACTCCTCGTTGAACTATCTCAAACAACTGCCCATTGACGTGTTGAAAATCGACAAAGCCTTCATTGATGATTGTGTCGACAATCACCACGATCACATGCTGGTCAGAACCATTGTTCAACTTGGCCACAACATGGACAAAAAAGTCATCGCAGAAGGCGTGGAAACCGAAGAGCAGCGCTTATTGCTTGTCAGCGAGCAATGCGATGAGTTCCAAGGTTATCTCTACTCCAAACCCCTTGATGTGGAAGAGTTTAACCGCCAGTTACTGCAAATTTAGCTTTCCCTTTCACCATGTTTCCTTTTGCACCATGTTTCCTTTGCACCATGATTGTCGCCTTTTGAATGGTTATGGTGCGGCTTTGGGATACTCAAAAATCCAAAACTAACAAAATCAACAACTTAAAAACTGGCACAGCTTCTGCAATGATAGATGTACAAATGCATGGCAGCGTTTGTGCTTCTCGTTCTTATCCTCCTCACCGAGGTACGTCCTTTAATCCGCATTTGCGCCCCTGAATTCAGGGGCTTCTTTTTACCCCGTTCGCCGCAAAACATTTGGCTTCGCCATGCAGAAAACGTATGATTCTCGGACTTTTTTGTGAATTCGATTATCTATGCAATCTCAACACCACCCAATTCTTGGCGCGTCGTGGATGCTGACCGCTGGTTTAGCTTTCGCTATCGTCAACAGCCTGGCGCAAGTTGCCAGCATTCAATTTGCCATTCCGTCAACCACTGTTGCGCTGATTCAATATGGCATCGCTTTAATTGTGATTTTGCCGTACTTAAAAACGCTGGGCATTCGCCAATCGCTGCGCACCTCTCATTTTGGCTGGCATGCACTGCGAGTCTTTTTGTCGGTTATCGGTATCCAGCTTTGGCTTTGGGCACTCGCTTATCCGGTGCCGATTTGGCAAGGCATCGCGCTATTAATGACTTCCCCACTCTTTGCGACGATCGGCTCAGGGCTGCTTCTGAAAGAGAAAGTGGGTGTGGCACGCTGGGGCGCGACGCTGTTCGGTTTCATTGGTGCGATGATCATTCTTGAGCCTTGGGCGGATGATTTTCATCTTGCGACCTTACTGCCTGTCGGCGCTGCCTTCTTTTGGGCATGTTATTCACTGATGGTTAAAAAGCTCTCGGTCAACGATCCACCCTCCACCATGGTGGTTTATCTGCTGCTGTTGATTACGCCATTCAACATCATGCTGGCGATTCCTGATTTCACAATGCCGAGCAGTACGACCATTTGGCTGATCCTTTTTGCCGCGGGCTGCATGACTGCACTGGCACAATGGGCCATCGTCAAAGCTTATGCCAGTGCCGATGCCTCCTTTGTTCAGCCTTTTGATCACGCTAAACTGCCATTGAACGTACTTGCAGGTTGGCTTGTATTTGGTTGGGTGCCACCGGGCAGACTTTGGCTTGGTGCCTTCATCATTATTGCTTCTGTCGCCTTTATTACTCATTGGGAAACCAAAAAAACAAAATAGCGTGAAAGGAAAACATCGCCAGTGCGTTCTACTACACTAATAGAGCGATTTTGAGGAATATTTAATGAGTGAAGCGATTAAAATCACCCTGTACCGTTGGGCGGGAAGTTGGGGACCATTTAAAGTCAACATCCCATGTGGTGAGTGTACGTTAACCAAAGATATCTTAACCGATACGTTTGCCAATGAACTTAACGGTATTCCTGTTGAATTGGAAGTCAAAGACTGGCTTTCTCACTGGTGGGAGCCGTTAAAGCTCGGCGCTTGGCATGCGCCTATTTTGGTGGTTGAAGGCAAAGTGATTAGCCAAGGTGAAGCCCTTAACCGTGGCGTGCTCATTCAATCTGTGATCAAAGAGTGGACAAAGCGCGACACCCTTAAAGGGAATATTGTTTTTGGTAAAGCGACCTGCCCTTACTGTGTAAAAGCCAAGCAGCTTTTGGATTCGGCGGGCATTCACTACCAATATCACGATGTCGTCAAAGAAAGCGCCGCGCTGTATCGTATGATTCCAGAAGTCAAAGCCATTATTGGCGAAAAAACGCCCGTCACCGTACCACAAATTTGGTTAGATGGTTCGTACATTGGGGGTTGCGACAAGCTGGAAGTCTATCTTAAAGAGCGTGGGCTTGATGTCGTTCCGAACAATGTGGTGGAGATGGCAAACTGATTAAGTTGACCATAGATAAGCAGATAAGAAAAAACCTGGCGATGCCAGGTTTTTTTTGAAACTTTACTACAAAATAACGCTTTAAGCTTGCTGTTATTTTGCCATTTTCTTTAGCATGCGGCTGATAAATGACGCTTTCTTCTTCGCTGTCTTGCCATACATAGCTTTGTGCATTGCGTCTTTTGCCATCATTTGACCGATGTAAGCACCGCCTAATTCATAACCCATCTTGATTCTCCAATGTTTTCTCTTCTGTTTTCATGTGTAATATTACTACAAAACCATCAGATAACAAGACGAAGATCACGTTTATTTGGTAATTTTATTTCATGAAAAGATAAAAAACATTTATCACGAAAACAAAAAAACGGCAGTAACATTGCCGTTTTTTGAGCGTTCTAAAAAAGCGATTCCGCTAGCGTTAGCTACGCTTCGGTTGCTGATAGGTTTTTCCTGCAGCTTGGTAGGTCTCTTTGGCCTTGATCTCGAACATGACATCAAAGAACCAAGCGGCAAACTTCACCAAGTGCTCACCTTCGTTCATTACATGCTCAACGTATTCCGTCTCTTCACCTGCTTCGTTTTCTTGTAACGTCACGTGATAGATTCGTTTTTCGCCATCCACTTCTGCCAAAGCAAATTGCCCTGAAAGCGATGCTGCCGCTTCTGCAACTTCCTCATCGTCACACGCTTTTAGAAGCTCTAGTGCTTTAGGTAAGTTCTCTTGCTGGCAAACCTGCTTAACCAACTGTTCAAATTCATTTTGTTGCATGGGTAACCCTCATTAACTGCTGCGCGGCATTGTAGTGACGGGGGGTGAGATAATCAAGTTAGACTTTCTGTACCTCCGGCGTCGTCATCACTTTGCCCTTGAGCAGCAACACCGCAAAACATCCCATCGCAACTAGAATATAAAACAATCCTAATTGAGCCTGAGTTCGAACGCAGTGTTCAACCAAAAATCCACCGAGCAGAGCTGCCATTACCATCTGCACTGAGCCAGACAACGCAGAAACAGATCCCGCATTTTGCTTGTGAGGGGCAAGGAGCAAGCTGATCGACAGAGGGAATGACATTCCTTGAGCAAAACTCATCACGGTAAAGGCAGCGATCAAGCTAACGCTACTAAAAGGCGCCCAAATGAGCCCACAACCAGACAGAGCCACAAGAACAAAACTGGCGGCAAGCAGCCTCTTCACCTCGAAATAGCGTAACAAGACATTGACTGTAACACTACCAAGCAAAAGACCAGCAGATGGAATGATCATCATGCTGCCATAATCAGCAGCAGAAAATCCAAGCTCTCCTTGCATCATGAAAGGGAATACCGAGAGCGAAACAAGGCTAACAAGGTAGCTCATCCAGTTAAAACTGGCACTGCCGATCACTTGCGGATTAGTCGCCAAAGTGCGATAAGTCGCCAACACGGTTAAAGGACGAAAACGTCTCTTGGCGTAAGGCAAGGTTTCTGGCAACACAAAATAGCCCAACGTAAATATCGCCAATAAGTAGCACAACACAAAAACGAACACCGCTTGCCAACTGACATGAAAGGCGATCCAGCCGCCAAAAACCGGGGCAATGATCGGCATGATCGATGCGGTAATCGAAATATAAGAGAGCGCTTTGGTCAATTGTGCCCCTTCGTAGCTGTCTCGCAATACAGAACGCCCCAACACCGATGCGCTACCCGCCCCTAATCCTTGCAACAATCGACCTAACTCTAACGCTTCAATACTGGATGAAAACGCGATACAGATGACAGTGCCAACTAAGTAGATCCCTTGGCCAAGAATGAAAACTGGACGTCGACCAATCGCATCAGACAAAGGGCCATAAAAGAGTTGTGATGCACCAAAGCCAACAAGAAAGAAAGTCACGACATTTTGTACGTCAGCTTGTGTCAATCCGAGATCGTGACTAATAAGGGGAAGAGACGGTAAATAAATGGCCACGCCCACTTGCCCTGTCGCGATGATCATCATCGCTAAAAGCAATGGCATTTTTTGTAACGACTTCAGCATTCCCCTCTCCTCTCTTACATCAAATTATTTACAGTTTATATTGGCCTTTGATTGATGATAATCTCCCCAATCGGAAAGAGATTAATTCCCTAAAGGAAAGAATATGGATTGGTTTCAAAGCGTAAACAGCTACATCAGAGTGGTGGAAGAAGGCAGTTTTAACGCGGCAGCGCGTAAAATGAACACCACCAGTTCCGCCATCAGCAAGCGGATACAGTGGTTAGAGGAGAAAATTGGTGTTCAGTTGCTTAAGCGCACCACACGATCCATCAGCCAAACCGAAGCGGGCGCTCTGTTTTATCAGCGCGCAAAGTTGCAACTCGATGGCTGGCAATCGGTTTTAGATGAGACGCGATCCGTCAACCTAAGCCCAGCTGGATTACTGAAAATTGGCGCAACCCTTGCCGTCGGATCTAAGTTCTTAGTTCACTATCTGGATGATTTTCTAGAAAAATACCCAGATATTAAAATCCAGCTCTTTACCACATTACCAGGGCAACTGCCTGAGCTGAGCCTAGATCTTTTTATCAGCCGAGAGTTGGAACAGCTGAACTCCCTGAGCTTTAAAGCAACCGCGCTTTTTGAACATAAAGCGACGTTTTTTGCGGCCCCCAGCTATATTGAAAAATACGGTATGCCGGAGAACGCAGAGCAGTTGGTGAATCACAATATCCTGATCTGGGGAGAAAAGCCGAGTCGAGAACTGAAACTCAACAATGGTAAACGCATGACTTTGCGTGGCAACTTCTCGACAACCAATCCAGAAGCGCTTTTCCACGGTGCAAAACGAGGCATGGGCATTCTGCTCAGTAATAACGTGATGATCAAAGAAGAGCTGCGTACTGGCGCTTTGGTTCCTGTTCTGCCAAACGTGCACGCAGACGAAGCCACCGTTTACGCTTACTACCCCAAACTGGACTATCAGCACACAAGAACAAAACTGTTTTTGGATTACCTTAAAGAGCGGCTACAGCAAGAAAAGTCCGTATAGAGCAAAAAAGTGCTAACTCTTTCTGCTCAGTAACTGGCTATGAGATAACACTTTCCTAGCAAATCTGATTTTTCTTCATTGCAAACTTCTACTACCTGAACGATATTTAACGTGATGCATATCTAGATTGTTTTCGCAACGTTATGCAACAAAAGTGTCACTATTATAATAATCAGGTAGAGAAACGTCAGATGAATGATTCAACGCTCCAAGCTTGCATCGATTTAGATGAGCTTATTCATACTCTATCTCTCGACGGTAGCGAGCTGCTCAATCAAGTTACGCTCAAGCTGCATTCCACTTTAAGCTCGTACTGCACCTGTATCGTAGAGATAGATCTGCACCACAACCATGCCAATACCTTGGCTTATGCAAAAGAGGGAAGCAACGTTAACGCTGCGCGTTATAGCTTAGAAAATACGCCATTTGAACGCATCGCTCTCAAGGTGATCGAGCACTGTCATCTGATTCAAGACAACGTCCCTGACAGCTATTTCTCACTAGAAGAAGGGCTAGAATTTACCGAAGCGGGCGTGCATGCGTTTGTCGGCATTCCACTGCGCGGCCATAATGGCGATATTTTGGGTATTCTGGTTTCCACATTTGGATTTAAACCTCACGACCCTCAGTTAATACTCAAATATCACCGCATATACGCCAACATCATTATTCACGGTTTACGAGAAAAGTGGCTAAGTGATCGCTCTGATCAGTTGGTGAATCAACTCAGTTACGAAGTCTCACACGATAATTTGACCGGATTACTTAACCGCAGTTGCCTTTCGGATACCTTGGAAACCCTTACCCAGCAATCCGATCGCCCATTTAGCCTCGTTTGCATCGATATCGATAACTTCAAATTAATCAACGACATTCACGGCACCTACATTGGTGACCAAATCATCAAGTTTACTGCGCATGCCATTCAATCCGCACTGCCCACCCCTGCCTTGGCGTACCGAGTGGCGGGTGATGAGTTTGCTTTTATCACTTATTCCGAAACGCCAGAGGAGGTGTGCGAGCACATACTGAATAAGATTGCGTTTGGCTATCAAGACAACGCCAATCACGTTCGATTTGACATCAGCATCGGCATCGCCAAAGCAAGCCAACGTCTTATTACGAGTGATGAGTTATTTCTCAACGCCAGCCTTGCGATGAAAGAGTGTAAAAAGCACCCTAACAATCGTATTCGCTGCTATGACACCCATTTAAGCGCGCTATACCATCGAAAAACACAGTTAATCGAAGCCATACGCGAGCAACTGGCGAAGCCTATCGATGAGGTAACAGAGATTTACGTGGCGATTCAGCCGATCGTCAACGTGCATAAACCACGTTGGGATTATTTTGAAGTGTTGGCGCGTTGGGACAGTGCCGAATATGGCTCAATTTCGCCCGTTGAGTTTATTGATGCCGCCGAGCAATCAGGGCTCATTGTTCAGTTAGGAGAGCGGATCATCGAGCTCGCTTGCCGAGCAAAAAACTACTTGGAAGAATCGTTAGGTTATCGGGTGAAACTTGGCGTCAACTGTTCTGCGTATGAACTGAATGATGAAGAGCGATACCTTAATTACCTCAATAAGATGATGCAAAAGTATCATCTCGATCCCCGTGATTTCGTGATTGAACTTACAGAAACGGTGTTACTGACTCAAACGGGTAAAGAGCACATGGTGCTGGATGCACTAAGAGATCGCGGTTTCAAAGTGGCACTCGACGATTTCGGCACGGGTTACTCAAGCTTGAATTACATTCACAGCTACCCCATCGACACGATAAAAATCGACGCCAGCTTTATACGTAATATGCTTTGTAACGACACCGCTGAGCGCGTGGTGTGGCTTATCACACAACTGGCCTTACAACTTAAGGTGAATTTAGTCGCTGAAGGGGTTGAAGAAGAGCTGGCGTTGAAAAAATTGGTCGATATGGGATGCGAGCAGATCCAAGGCTATTACTATTCTCGTCCAATGAAACCAAGCCGAATCGTAGACAAACTGAGTGCCAAGCAGATCAAAAGCGCCTCTTAGCTTGCCTTATTCAACCGCTGGCGAACTCGCAACAGGGCTATGAAAACAGAGTTGTGAAAAAGGGACGATATTTCGTCCCTTTTCTCATGGAGAAACCTTTGTGGATTTCGCCTTGCTAAGTCAGCACTCAGCGATTATTGAAATGCTTCACCCGCTGCCGCGACAAAGGTCATTTCAACCAAGTAGTCTGGGTCAGCAAGCTCTGCTTTGACACAAGCACGGCTTGGTGCACAGCCTTCAGGAAACCAGTTGTCCCATACTTCATTGAGCGCATCAAAGTTGGCAAAATCAGTCACATAAATGGTCACCGAAAGAATACGCGAGCGATCACTGCCGATTTTCGCCAATTGCGCTTCTGCTTGAGCAAAAATCTGCTCCACTTGGCCTTTCATGTCCGCGTTGGTATCACTGTCAGCCACTTCCACAAAATGCGCAATGCCATTGAAGACGGTAATATCAGACCAGCGTTTACATGGGTTAATGCGGTGAATTGTCATCGTATTTTCTCTTTATCAGATTGATTTTATTTAAAGGGTTCTTGATGCTCGACTAAGCAAACCGGGCTACCAATTTGGCAGCTGAAGCCCGTTGCGGTTAATCGGCCCGTGTGGCGGTCGCGACGATAGCTGACCACATTATGGCTATGCTGGTTCGCCACCAGCAACCATTTGCCATTGCGCGACAACACAAAGTCTCGCGGAAAATCTCCAAGAGAATCCACCGCCTCTAACCATTTAGGCTCGCTTTGGCTAACATCAAAAACCGTGATTTTATTTTGTCGGCGGCAGGATGCATAGAGAAATTGCTCATCGGAAGACAATCGAATGGCAGAAGCCGCAGCGCCATTTTCTTCACCCGGCAGCAAAGGTTGCTCTGAAACCATCGCCCAACGTTCGTTTGCTCGTTCTAGCGTCAGCAAAGTTTCGGTCAATTCGCACAGCAAATAGGCACGAGTTTCCGCCTGATTAAAGACTAGGTGACGAGGGCCGGTGCCTGCAGGAAGTTTAAGTGACTGATGCAAAGTAAAGGCTTGCTGCTGATCATTAATTTGATAGAAATGCACCTGATCGGTACCCAAATCCACCACAGCTAAAAAAGGGCTATGGCGTAGAAACGTCGCTTGGTGCGCGTGTGGTGATGTTTGTCGCTCTCGATTTGGGCCATCACCTTCCACATAAAGCTCAGCAATGCACTCTGACGGCGCACCTAACACATCGAGCGTATATATGGAGGTGTTGCCTGAACCATAATTTGCGACGGCACAAAACGTCTGGGTCGGGTCAATATCTAAATGACAAGGGTAGCTACCGTTGATCGCCATTGCGCTACTGTCGACACAACCAAGTTGCATCAACTGTGGGTTCTCTTCAACCGCCACTTCATTGAAGGTATATAAGCCTCGCGAAGTTTGTGTGAGATAAGACGGATTGCGTAGCGTCGCCAGCTCGTTAAATGGGATCAACTCACCCGTTTCAGTATTGAGTTCCAGTTGAGCCACGCCGTCACTCATACTGGGTTCATCGGTATAGGTGCCAACGTAAAAATGTAAGATACCTTGTGTCATTCTTTTTGCGCTTCCTTTGCGTTAAGCCATCTTGTTACCTTGCCGCCTGTCGTCACAGGCGGCAACGGCTTTTCTACACTAAGGTGCAATTTTGTGAAGTAGCTGCTCGGTTGGTCTTACTATCGCCACAATGGTTTCATCAAAAATGACCGCATTCTTATCCAATATCGCTTGATAAGTCGCTCGCTCAGCAGCTGAAAGCACTTGTCCCTGTTGCGCTTTTTCCACCAACTCAAGACCCAGCTCTGCTAACGCTATGGTTGCCTCTGCGATCGCCACACTCTCACGTGAGGCCACATTGGCAGCAAAAATCCCACGAGATTGGCGCGCCGCACCTTTCACCGCCTGATAATGCTCAGAAAGCTCCTCAAGCGCCTGCTTGCTTTGCGGACTTTGCGCATTGCCATTTGGCTGATAGCCACGCACCCACGCTTCCATGTCATACACCGCATAGCTTTCTACCACGAGGGCATCGGCGAACCGATTTAAGCGTTCATATTGGTTGTACAAATCCCCTTTGTTTGGCGTAGAAATCCATTTCTCCCAGTGCCTCGCATAATATTGTGCAGGCTCCGTGTATTTGGCTAACGTGATGAGCGGCGCAACATCTGCCCCATTGGCTAAACGCTGAAGCATCATCCGAGCATCCGCATGATGACGCAGGCCAAGAGAAATTTCCGACCAACTATCCAGCGCGCGCATTCGACGGTACATACTGGCTTCATCAGTGAGCGATTCACTTGACCAAAGTCGTTCGGCAATCGCATAGCTGCGTGGCCATAAGCGCTGTTCTATGGTCATCGAATCGAGATTTTCACCCCAAATGGTCACTTCACCACCGAGGATCAATGGCTCCTCTTGTTTGGTCAGTTGAGCAGGATAACCGCCATTGGGTTGCGGAATGCTCGTCACTTCTCTCTCGCTAGAGGCCACCAAATTGCCAGTTGCTGGCCAACGCACATTGCCAATACGCTGATAGCTGCCTTCTTTTAGTTGATCACCAGCAAACTGATAATTGAATTCAGTGTAGGACATGAAGTTGTCAAAATGGCCACGGAATAGCACTCCGGGGACGTATTCCAATACATACACTTCTTCACGCGATTTACCATTGTAATCGGTAAATGCACGCACTTTGCCGTCAGCACCCTCGATGATGGTGAGATTCCCTTTGCGCGGGCCTCCTTTATTGCGAGGCTTCACCCAATCGTAGGTGACAAATTTTTCCCCTTGATGCAGTTGATCATCGACGGTGATCCCCTTCGGCATCGGGTCATTACGATAATGGTAGCTGGTGGGTTGAGGCTGATCGAGATAATAACCCGTCGACAAAATGCCTTGATAGCCCTCTTTGGCCGCTCGGCCAATACTGTCATGCCCCTGCCAACTCTGAATCACCACCGATTTCGGCAGATCTTTATGCCAAATTTCATCCCAGCCTGTGATTTTCTTGCCGCGCTGGTTCAGCATCTGCTCGACTCGGCTATTCAGGTACGATTGCAGCCCTCGTTCGCCGTCCAATTGATGCTGTTTGATAAACGCTTGGATTTTCGGGTTGTCACGCCACTGTTGATAGTTCGGCTCATCCCCGCCGATGTGAAAATACTCATCTGGGAAGAGCTCGACCACTTCATCGAATACGCTTGCCAACATGGTGTAGAGTTCTGGATTGGTTGGGTCCATCAAAGGTTCAAACACACCCCAACCACGCTGCTGAGGGTAAGACTGTTCACCAAGGCCAGACATCAATTCCGGATAGGCGTGCGCGACCGCCGAAGCATGGCCAGGCAGCGAGATTTCAGGGATCACACGAATACCAAGATTACGCGCGTACTCAACCACTTGGCGAATTTCATCTTTGCTGTAGAAATCACCATCCGCGGTGGCTTGCCATAAGCGAGGGTAGTTTTCCAGTTGAATACGAATGCCTTGGTCATCCCAGATATGCCAGTGGAAGACGTTCATTTTCGCTGAGGCCATGGCATCCAATTGGCGCAAAATCACCGGCAGTTCGATGTAATGACGCGCAGTATCGTACGACACCCCACGCCATTTAAAACGCGGCGCATCAGAGATAGCAACGGCGGGAACGAAGTAGCCATTGGCATCCGTCGAAACCAGTTGCAGTAAGGTTTCTAAGCCATGAAACGCGCCATAAGGCTCAGTGGATGAAAGCAAAATCTTGCCATTTGCAACCTTCAATTGGTATGACTCATCGCTGTCGATATTTTGCACCGCACTGCTTGGGGCACGTTGAATATCTATCACCAACGTTGCTTCTTGTTCGGATTTTGCCTGCCAATTCAGCATCGGCAAGCCAGTTTGTCGATAGAGCCGCTCCATGGTGCGCTTAACGTTAAACGCCACGCGCGGTGAGTCGTAACCTTTGATATAAATACTGAACGCTTTATCCAGCGTCACCTTGCCTTCGCTTAACTCAACGTTTTGCGGGTAAGGCATTAAAACCAAATCGGTATTGGGAGCCATTGCCATCGTTATCGGTGCCATCAGTACGCCTGAAATCAGTAGAGCCAGTGTAGCTTTGTTCATCTTGAGGTTCCTGTGCTAACACGATGAGTTTCAGAGCAAGATCACTGAAACTCATCGAACAGAGATTAGAAGAGGGAGATTACAGCTCGCGCGCCGCTTGACGATTTGCCAGCGATTCGTCGCGATCCAGCTCGCCTTTGTCGGAGAGTTCCATTTCCATCAAAGCGCGTTCATCGTCTAAGATGGCGCGTGCCATTTCGGCAGAGACTTGATTTGCTGGCGTCAGCAGGCTCACGACGACACCGGCAGTTAATGCCACCAAACACGATGGGATCACCGGGTTGCCCCAAAACGTGGTCAGGCTCGGACTCATCATCACCGTCACGGAAGCAGCAGACGCACCCGCCAGTGTTGCTAAGGCTCCTTGCCAGTTATAACGAGACCAAAAACGCCCCAACATACCGCAGACAAACATGCCAGACATGACTGTAGAAATCATTTTGGTGATGTAGCTGATGATGTCGTTTGAGGTGAGAGCAAACAGCAAGGCGAAACCAATCACCACCACTAACGCCAGACGCGAGTAGTTGAGCATCGACTCTTTGTTTGGCACACGGCCTGTGAACATCACATACACATCACGCAGCAGGATGGACACGCCCGCAATCGCATCAGAACTGGCACTCGACATGGTGGCCGAAAGGCCAGCAATAAGCACAATCATCCCCACACCGACAGGCAACACCGTGGCAGCCACGTAAGGGAACGCATAGTTTGAGTTGGTCAACTCTGGGTTAATCGCATGCGCTGCCATACCGATAATGGCAGGGATAATTGAGAAGAACAGGTACAACACGCCCGAGCCAACAAACGAACGACGGATGGTTGAAACATCTTTGCCCGAGTAGATACGCTGACGGAACGACGGCGTTGCTAACACGCCCACACCAATCACGACAGACAATGAAATCGCCGGGATCAACCCGAGTTTGTCGATGGCCAAAAAGCTGACTGCCGCTGGGTCCATCGCGCTATAGAGATTATCTAGGCCCCCAATGTGCTGCACAGACAAGACCGCCATGAGAATGAAGCCAACAAACAAGATCACGGCTTGAATGGTATCGGTCCATACCACGGCGGTATAACCGCCAATCACCACGTAAATAGTAAAGGCCGCCGCAATCACAATTTTCGCGGTGCTTAGTTCAATGTCGGCAATCCACGCAAGGTACATGCCACCGCCAAGAATGTGCGCGCCAAGCCAACCAATCGATGCAATGAAAATCAACAAGCCGACCACATTTTTGACGATGCGGTTCGCACCGACATAGTAGGCCAACTCCTCACTCATGGTCATAAAGTTGAGTTTACGAACAGGGGCAAACCACAAAGCGAGAAGAAGAATGCCCACGGCACCACCAATGCCATAGAGCGCTCCCGCCCAACCATTGGCATAACCAAAGCCTACCGCTCCCATACTGGAACCCGTTCCCACCATGGTGGCAACTGTGGTGCCTAAGACGAGAAATAACGGTAAACCTCGACCACCTAATAAAAAATCTTCTCCTGATTTTTGATTACGTGAAACAAACCAGCCGAGCCAAATAAGGAAAAGCACATATATTCCAAATCCGGTTAAAAAAAGTGTGCTATTCATTGAACACCTCTCAGGTAATTTAAGTCCATCTTTCAGATAAAATATCCCTGTCCTTCTACTTTGGCAGGCATGATTATTTTTATTTCAGGGAGTGAAGGTGCCGAATAAGAATAACAAGGAGAGTTCAAATTCGGCACCGTGTGAGTTTGTCTTTGTGACGATTAACTCAAATAAGTGCGTTGATATTTATTAGCGACGGTCGGCTCGATAACACGTGACGTCGACTTCCACTTTGACATCCACCACAAGGTCACACACCATGCAAATACGCGCAGGTGGATGCTCGCCAAAAAACTCTTTAAACACTTTATTGAACGACTGGAAATAGCGTGCATCGGTCAACACAACCTTAACGTGTACTACATCTTCTAGCGTATAGCCCGCCTCGCTCATGATGTCGACACAGTTTTGAATTGCGAGGCGAGACTGATCAACAATGCCACCTTCAACCACTTCACCATCAATCATCGGTGTTTGGCCAGAGACGTAAAGGAAACCACCCGCTTCGGTTGCTCGTGCAAAGGGTAAATGCTGACCACCTGTGCCCACGCCGCCTTCTACGCCATATCGTTTAATTGACATTATTTTTCTCCATTACTTTCTTACTTAATTTCATTAATTTAATATTTATCAAATAACTTTATTTGAATTAAATCGTTATTTATTTCGATAAATAAAAACACCGTTTCTGTGTTTTGAAACCTGACCATTAAAATAAGCCAGTATTCCATTCACGAATACCCGTTCAATACCTTGCGCTAACGAAATGGGATTTTCAAAAGTTGCGGTATCTTTCACTGTTCTCGGATTAAATAAAACCAAGTCAGCAAATGCACCTTGTTTTATAACCCCTCGTTCACTGAGGTTATATCGTTTAGCAGACATTCCCGTCATTTTGTGAATCGCTTCTTGCAGGGAAAAGAGTTTTTCTTCTCGGCAATAATGCCCGAGCACTTTCGGGAAAGTGCCCCACAAGCGCGGGTGTGGATGAGGATCGTTCGGCAATCCATCCGAACCCACCATGGTTAAGCGGTATTTCAACACTCGCTTAACATCTTGTTCGTCCATGCAGTGATACACCGCTCCAGCAGGTTGTAGCGCTTTGGCTGCTTCCATGAGAGGTAAGCCCATCTCCTTAGCGATCTGCTTAAGCATCTTGCCGGCAAACTGTGGCTGGCTTTTCGACCAAGTAATAAAAATGTCGATCTCTTCTGTCACTTGAGTCAGATCTAAAGTGGAAGAGCTGGCCGAATAAGGGTAACAATCGCAAGAGACATCTTGATGTTGAGCGGCTTTTTCCATCAGATCCACCACTTCAACAGTGCGTCCCCAATTGCCCGCGCCCGCGCATTTAAGATGGGAGATCACCACAGGTACCTTAGCAAACTGGCCCGTTTCAAAGGCTTCCGCCATCGCACTGAGTATCTCTTCAAATTCGGTACGCATGTGGGTGGTATAAATGCCCTCATACTCGCCGAGCACTTGTGCTAAGCGCATCACTTCATCGGCGGTCGCCTGCTTAGCACTGGCATAAGCCAAACCTGAACTTAGCCCCAGCGCCCCCTGCTCCATCGCTAAAGCGAGCGCTTGTCGCATCTGCTCGATTTCTTCATCGGATGCGGCGCGTAACAAATCATCCATAACATTGTTACGCAGTGTCGTATGGCCAACCAACGCCGCCACATTCACGGCAGGTTGCGCGCGTGTTACCGCTTCAGCGTAATGAGCAAAAGTCGGGTATTTAAAATCGGCTTGCTCGCCAAGCAAGTTCATCGGGTCAGGCGGATCACCCGCTAAAATCGTCGGGCTGGCACTAATACCACAATTACCCACAATCACGGTTGTCACCCCTTGGCTGACTTTAGCCAAACACTCTGGATAACGAATCACATTGGTATCGTCATGAGTATGAACATCGATAAATCCCGGTGCTAGCGCCAAGCCCTGGCCATCAATCACACAAGCCGCAGACGCATATTGACTATCACCAATTTGAGCAATTCGCTGCCCTTGAATGGCGACATCAGACACAAATGGCATCCCACCGGTGCCATCAAAAATTTCCACATTTCGAATTATGGTATCGAACACTCTACGTCTCTCTACTGCTCAACTCTTTAACCTGATGTCATAGTAAATCTTGCTAAAAATTAATCAGTGACAAAACACACAAATAAACACGAAAAGTTTGATACTTTCTATCACAAGATCTATTTTAGAAACAAACAAACTCAAAATATCAATCACTTAAATCATGTTAGAAGTAGATAACCATGAAAAAACCTTATGAAAATCATGATAGAAACTATCATAACTTTGTTGTTAAACGCCCCGCTGTTGGTGAAAAAAGCCAAGCAATTCAACCTCAAGCATGCAATTTATCGTTGGACGAAGTGAGCCTGCCGAGTGCGGTGATTCACGCGTCTGCACTCAACAATAACCTTAAGTGGATGCAACAGTTTGCCAATCACCACCACGTGAAACTGGCCCCACACGGCAAAACCTCCATGACGCCCGATTTCTTCCGCCAACAACTTGAACATGGCGCGTGGGGCATCACCGTTGCCACCGCGGCGCAGGCGGAAGTGGCTGCCATGGCTGGGGCGAAAAACATCATCATCGCGAATCAACTGGTGGGCAAAGCCAACATGGCCATCATCAGTCAACTCATCGAAGATCCTGAGATTCACCTGTACTGCTGCGTGGATTCATCACGGAACATTCGCGCCCTTTCGCACTTTTTTGCCCAACGCCAGCAAACACTTCATCTTTTCATTGAATTGGGAGTGAATGGCGGCCGTTGTGGTTGTCGAAGCGAAGCACAAGTGCTTTCACTCGCTAACGAAATCCACTCACTGCCTCATTTGGCGTTGGCAGGCATCGAGGTGTACGAAGGGGTGATTCATGGTGAAAATGCCGAGGAAGAGATTTGCCATTTCTTGCAGAATGCGATCTCTTTGGCTCGCAAGCTCAAAAGCACTCAATTGATCGCATCACAGCCAATCATCACTGGTGCGGGCTCAGCTTGGTATGACGTTGTGGCGGAGCAATTTAGCGGCCTTACCGATCTCACCCCCGTCATTCGCCCTGGCTGCTACGCCATCCATGACACAGGAATTTACCAAACCGCACAGCAAAACGTGATGCAAAGAGCCCAACAAAATCAGGGCGTCGCGTGCGATCTTGGTGGGGATTTGCTCTCTGCGCTTGAGCTATGGGCACATGTTATTTCTCGCCCAGAACCAACGCGTCTTGTGGTGGGCATGGGTAAACGCGATGTGGCATTTGATGCTGGCCTGCCCACGTTAGAACGCGCGTTTCGCGACGGTCAGCCGTTGCCAATAGCTGCTGGCGTGACATCAATCGCGATCATGGATCAACACACGTTTGTCGAGATCCCGGCAGAGTGCGAACTCGATGTCGGCGATATTCTGGTTTTCTCCACCTCTCACCCTTGCCTCACCATCGACAAATGGCGCGCGTTGGCCATTCGCGATGAACACTATCAAGTGAGCCATTGGGTAGAAACCCGCTTCTGATGAATTTGTGCGATGTGAAAGCAGCAACTTAGAGCAAATTACGCTATTCTTGCGACCGCAGTTTTACTGCGGTCATTGGCAACGTAGGACAATCCCTTGAGTTTAGAAGTCGATATTATTTCTCAAATTACCGAACGTTTTAGCGCATTACGCGAGGCAGAAAAGAAAGTCGCCAAATTGGTGATGGATGACATTGAAACCGCCGCCAATGCGAGTATTACTGAACTGGCCCAGAGCGCCGATGTCAGCGAGGCCACCATTACGCGCTTTGCCAAAGCGATTGGTTGTAAGAATGTGCGCGAAATGAAGATCAAACTGGCGCAATCACTCACCGTGGGCCAACGATTTATTCTCGAACCGCCTGATCAAAGTGGCTATCAAGTGATTTACGAATCCATCAAACAATCACTCGATATCAACCGTGCTTTGATTAATGAACAAGATATTGATCAAGCCGTTGAGTGGCTCTATGGTGCAAGACAAATCATCAGTGTCGGCATGGGTGGTGGTTCCACCATTGCGTCTCAGGAACTGCAACATCGCCTGTTTCGTTTGGGCTTTGCCATTGTTGCCTACCACGATGGTTTGATGACACGCATGGTCGCCGCTACCGCTGATGCTAATGACGTCATGGTGTTGATTTCAGCGACAGGCTACACCCCAGTGATCGTTGAGACGGCGCAACTGGCTCGCGATTACGGCCTGAAAATCATTGCCATCACCCCAAAAGGCACTCCATTGGCTGAACAAGCAAACGTGGTTTTGCCGATAGAGCATCACGAAACGGATTTTATCTACAAGCCTTCCGCCTCACGTTACGCCATGCTGGCCCTTGTCGATGTACTTTCTATGGCGTTAGCGGTGAAAAACAAACGCCGCTCACGTGACAAACTGCGCCGCTTAAAAGTGGCATTAGACTCACATCGTGGCGGCGGGGATAGGCAGCCTTTGGGTGATTAGGCACAGCCAGTAAATCAGATAGAGCGACATTCGGTGTCGCTCTATTTATATTCCTCCTGCGAGCTTAATCCCGTTTCTCACCTTAAAAATCACATTAATTCAAACCCTTACTATACTCATGAGGGCAAATGCATTTAATTCATCACTTGATGAATATTTGCAGAATTAAGTTGCTAGAGCAGCAACCACACCCAGCGTTACACTGTTGATTGATTAACCACTACCGTTACTGTTAGGACGATCGCATGCGAAACCGACTGATCTGCGTATGGGCTCTACTTGCCCTCACCGCTTGTACGACCGAATCCACGCCTCAAGCACTTGGTACACTTGAGCGTGACCGCGTCACCTTTACCACCACCGCCAATGAGATCATTCGAGAGCTTCCCGTCAAGGAAGGTCAGATGGTTTCGCAAGGCGATGTGCTGGTTAAGCTCGATAGCAAAAATCAACAAGCCGTCTTAGCCCGCGCCCTCGCTGAACAAAGCAAAGCGCAAGCCTATCTACTCAAACTCACTAACGGTGAACGACCAGAGGACATTGCTTCAGCACAAGCTCGCGTTGCCCGCGCCGAAGCGCAGTTAATCGAAGCGCAGAAAACCTTCAAACGTAAATCGGAACTGGTGGCGAAAAAGCTCATCAGTCAGTCAGAAAAAGACACCGCTCTCGCACAGCGAGATTCGGCAAGAGCGGAACTGGATTCCGCCAATGAGGAGTTCAGCAAGCTGACCGCTGGCTCACGTCCAGAAGACATCGAACAGGCCAAGGCACAACTGGCCGCCACTCAAGCCGATGTGGTCTTACAGCAGCAGAAACTCGACGAACTCACCATCGTCGCGACCCGAGATGGCATTCTCGACAATCTGCCCTATAACCTAGGGGAGCGCGTGCCTGTCAGTGGCATTGTGGCGGTCATTCAAGCCAATCGCATTCCTTATGCGCGCGTCTATGTGCCTGCCACTTATCGAGTGAACTTCGTGCCCGGCAAACAAGTGACGGTCCATGTCGATGGCGTGAGCGATCCTCAGCAAGGCACGGTGCGTTGGGTGGCGAACGAAGCCTCTTTCACACCCTATTACGCCCTCACCGAGGAAGAGCGTTCACGCTTGATGTATTTAGCGGAAGTGGATCTTACTGAAGCTGCGCGCGCCCTCCCTTCCGGCGTGCCAGCACAGGTTGATCTCAACGGAGAGTAAGCCATGGTTGAATACGCAATTCAGGCGCAAAACGTGGTGAAAAAATTTGGCGATTTCACTGCCATCGACAACATCACGCTGAACGTGCCGAAAGGCAGCATCTACGGCTTTCTTGGCCCAAATGGTTGTGGAAAATCGACCACCATCCGTGTTCTCACCGGGCTACTCAGCCCGAGCGAAGGCAACGTTGATGTGCTCGGTTTGGAGATTCCCAAGGAATCAGAAAAACTCCGCTTGAAGATCGGCTACATGACGCAAAAGTTCTCTCTTTATGATGACCTCACTGTGGAAGAAAACTTGCAGTTCATTGGCCAGATTTTTGGTATGGACAAGAAAACCCTAACTCAGCGGATCAATGAGCAGCTCGCCACTTATGGCTTGGATCAACGCCGCAAGCAACGGGTTTCAGGCATGAGTGGCGGCCAAAAGCAGCGCCTTTCTTTGGCCGCAGCGACCATGCATAAACCCGAGCTGCTGTTTCTTGACGAGCCCACCTCGGCGGTTGACCCCGAAAACCGCCGCGAGTTCTGGGAGCAGTTGTTCGATCTTTGTGACCAAGGCACCACCATCTTGGTGACCACACACTATATGGATGAAGCGGAACGCTGCCACCGACTTGCCATTATGGAAGCAGGTTTGATTCGCGCAGATGGAGCCCCTGAAGAGCTCATGGCGCAAATGGGCGTTAACATTGTTGAGGTCAAAGCGGACAACTTACGTTCGTTAAAAGAGCAGTTATTGCCTTTGGCAGAAGTGCGTTCTGCAGCGCAATTAGGCATTCGCTTACGCGTCTTGATCGATCAACGCGTGGCAGACCCAATAGCGTGGCTAAGAGCCACGTTTCCTCGTTTACAAAACGCGGAAATGAATCTTGCCAGACCAAGTTTGGAAGATGTGTTTGTGTCCGTAACAGGAGAAGGCCGCCAATGAATGCGCTCTATCGAATGAAAGCGATTATGGTCAAAGAATTTCGCCAACTCTCGCGCGATCGTATTACCTTTGGAATGGTGGTGATGATTCCCCTGATCCAACTGCTATTGTTTGGCTATGCGATTAATACCGACATTCGCGACATTCCTGTCGCGGTGGTGGATCAAAGCGAAAGTACTGCAGGGCGTATTCTTACCGAGTCGGTCAAAGTCACGCAAGTGGTCAGTGTGACTCAACGCTACGCCACCGCAGAAGAAGCCGAGCAAGCGATTCAAGATGGCATCGTACGTGCGGCGTTGATTTTGCCGAATGATTTAACGCAACGCATGGCGCAAGGCCGACCGTTAGGTCAATGGATTGTCGATGGTTCAGATACCATGATCAGCGCGGCGATTCTTGGCTTACAAACGATGCCGCTGACAGATTTTGATTTTCAGATCCGCCCGAAACTAACACAAACCTTTGAAGTGGCGCTCTACTACAACCCAAGCCGTCGCTCAGCAGTAAACATTGTTCCCGGGCTACTTGGGGTCATTCTCACCATGACGATGATTTTGTTCACCAGCGCCGCCATTGTGCGTGAGCGAGAACGCGGAAACTTGGAACTGCTGATCACAACGCCGGTGCGTTCGTTTGAACTGATGGTGGCAAAGATCGTCCCTTACATATTTGTCGGTTTGATTCAGGTGTTCATCATCTTAGGGCTTGGACACGTTATTTTTGGCGTTCCTATCAATGGTTCCGTTGCGCAAATATTGTTGGGTACCTTGTTGTTTATTGCCGCGAGTCTTACCTTGGGGCTGGTGATTTCCACCATCGCCAACACACAGTTGCAAGCCATGCAAATGACGGTTTTCATCTTGCTGCCTTCCATCCTACTTTCGGGTTTCATGTTCCCCTACGAGGGCATGCCCGTGGCGGCCCAATGGATTGCAGAAGTGCTCCCCGCCACTCACTTCATGCGGATGATTCGCGGCATTGTCTTGCGAGGCGCTGATTTGTTCGACCTGTGGCGTGACACTTTATGGATGATTGGCTTTACCCTGCTTGGGCTGATCATTGCCTCGACACGCTTCAAGAAATCGTTGGATTAATACGCGACATGGTGTTCAATTGTCACGAGGGGCGCTCGTTCCCCTCGTTCTAACGACCGCGACCAACAACAAGGATTACCATGAAAATTGCAATGATTGGCTTAGGGGATATTGCGCAGAAAGCGTATTTGCCCGTGATCACTCAAATGGCGGATATCGAGCCGGTGCTCTGCACACGCGATGGCGCGCTGCTTGAACAATTGGCCAAACAATACCGAATTGCGGAATATTGTAGTGATTACCGTCAGCTCACCAAAATGGGCATTGATGCGGTAATGATTCACGCGGCTACCAGCGTGCACGCCGACATTGCAGGCTATTTTCTTAAGCAGGGCATCCCAACGTTTGTCGACAAGCCACTGGCAGACAACGCTCACGATGTTGAAACGCTGTATGAAATCGCTCATCAGCACGGTCAGCCTCTGTATGTCGGGTTTAACCGTCGTCATATTCCACTCTTCAATCAAACCATCCCTGAACTCGACACCACAAATAGAGTAGGCAAGGGATTTGAGGCGCTGCGTTCGCTGCGCTGGGAAAAACATCGCCTCGATCTTCCAGGTGAGCTGCGTACTTTTCTGTTTGATGATTTCATCCACCCTCTCGACAGCGTGAATCTCAGTCGCCAAGCCGATCTGCAAGATGTTTACCTAACCTACCAAATGGCGGGCACTCAACTCGCACGAGTGGATGTGCAATGGCAAGCTGGAGAAACCTTGTTACACGCGTCGATGAACCGTCAGTTTGGCGTCACCACAGAACGTGTGGCGGCTAGCTACCAAAACCGCGCCGTTGAATTTGACTCATTTTGTGAAGGCCACCTTTGGCAGCAAGGCCAGCAAACCAAATTGGCGTTAAAAGATTGGACACCAATGCTCACCAGTAAAGGCTTTACACCGATGCTTGGAGATTGGGTCAAGGTGGTGGAACGTGGTCAACTGGCCAGTGAGATTGTGGAACGGAATATCGCTAGCCATCAATTGGCAGAGGCGATCTACCAAAAGATCGCCAAAGCGTTGTAACACGCGTACACGCTAAAGTCTGCTGACCCTATGAATCTGCGGCGATCGTATCGCCGCCTTAACGTGCGGAAATCTCGCCTTTACTTACCGTGCTCTTCACTCACCGCATAATGACTTAAAAACAGTGCTGCGGTGTTTTTTGCCAGTGCTTCTCCTTGCTCAGCCGTGAGCGGTTCGGCGCTGCCAATAAGCTGCGGCCAAAAGGCGCTGCCTTTGATCAAACTGTGAAGCTGGGTTCGAGCGAGTTCCACGCTCTCTAGCTTCAAACGACCTTTTTTATCTTGCTCTGCTAGCCACGTGTAGAGTGCGGTGTCTTGTTTTGACATGCTGCTGGTTTGCGCTTTCAGCTCTTCTGGCTTAAACAAGAAATGGCCTAATGCCACCTTCGCCATATCCAAATAACTGGGCTGAGCAATCACATTGATTTCTTGGCACAGCAAACTCACCAGTTGTTCCTGCAAAGGTCGTTTACTGAGCGCAACCAACTCATCCTCCGTGATCGTGCTCTTCCATAAAACGGATAGCAGCTCCATCACCAAGGCTTCTTTTGAGGAAAAATGGTTATAAACGGTTCGTTTCGACACCCCTGCTAACGCAGCCAGTTTATCCATACTGGTGTTTTGTACACCAAATTCCAAAAACGCTTGTTTAGCCGCCGTGAGTATCGCCTCTCGCTTTTCTTCACTTCGCGTCTTTTTCTTTTCAATCATGGTGTTACTGCTCAGGTTGTCGAAAGATGTGATTATTTTACACCAAGTAGTTTACTTTTCACGCCCAAAATGTAAACTACACCGAGTAGTTTACATTAAATCACTCTCTTTTGTGGTGAGAAGGACGATGAAAACACAATGAACAAACGACTTATCAAAATCACTTTTTTGACTGTGTTAGGAGCTATTGCCATGAGTTCGATCTTCACCGCCTGCTCGACTGCTGAGGCAGAGAAATCCCTTTATCCAAAGACATTTCGTAATAGTGACCCCAATTTCAATGGCGGTTCTGACCTCTTTGAAATCGTCAAAGCGTACTTCACGACGAAACGAGCTTTACCGAAACCCACATTTGCACTGCCAGTGCATAGCATCACGACGGAACAGTTGCTTGAGGAGCAGCAA
Organism: Vibrio vulnificus CMCP6; assembly: GCF_000039765.1. Classification (NCBI taxonomy): domain Bacteria; kingdom Pseudomonadati; phylum Pseudomonadota; class Gammaproteobacteria; order Vibrionales; family Vibrionaceae; genus Vibrio; species Vibrio vulnificus. The sequence continues at coordinate 659,408 of NC_004460.2, forward strand.
GATGTGCTCTATCGTCTTGGTCACTCAAGTGTGCTGATGAAGTTGGACGGTCAATTGGTAATGACGGATCCGGTATTCAGTAAACGCGCCTCACCTGTACAGTTTTTTGGCCCTGCCCGCTTTCACCCAACTCCAATTGAGCTCGATGGGCTGCCAAACATCGATGTGGTTCTCATTAGTCATGACCACTATGATCATCTCGACAAAAACACGGTCAAAACCCTGGCGAGCAAAGTGGGCGTTTTTCTTGTGCCATTGAAAGTGGGCGTGATCTTGCAAGAATGGGGCGTGGACAAGCACAAAATCGTTGAGTTTAATTGGTGGGAAAGCCACGTAGTCAACGGAACTGAGTACGTGTTCACGCCTACCCAGCACTTTTCAGGCCGAGGATTAACCGACAGTAACAGCACCTTGTGGGGAAGTTGGGTCATTCGTGGCCGTGAGAAAAACCTCTTCTTCAGTGGTGACTCTGGCTACTTTGATGGGTTCAAAACCATTGGGGAAAAATACGGCCCGTTCGACCTCACCATGATCGAAACTGGCGCGTACAACAGTTTGTGGTCGAACATTCACATGTTCCCTGAAGAGAGCGTTCAAGCGCATCTTGATTTGCAAGGCCAGAAAATGATGCCGATTCACAACAGTACCTTTGATTTAGCAATGCACGATTGGCATGAACCGATGGAAAAAGCGCGACAGATCAGCGAAGAAAAAGGCGTGACGATGATCAGCCCAGAGATTGGTCAGCGCCTTGTGCTTAATGAAGAATCACCACTCAAACCCTGGTGGTTAGAAGATAACGGCTAAAGCCACACATGGAGGATGCAGGCACACGCGACCAAAGTGACTGCATCGCACCTTAGCCAGCATGCCAAGCGTAAGCAGGGAGTGCTAGGCGTACCAAGCCTCTCTGAAACGCCTTGTATGCCATTATTCTTCAGTAACTTTTTCAAATAAGCCTAATACATCAAAAGGCTTTGAAAAAAAGTCATTCGACAAAATAAACGCTTTGGATTCTTGGTCTAGTGATTCAAAGTTGACTTTTTGAGAATGGTCTACACTAAACGTCAATTTTTCAGTTGATTTTATTAGATTGATTGTTGTTTCTCTAGAAGAGTTGCTTTTCACATAAAGCAGTACATAGGCCAAATTTTTCTTTTGCTCCAACGTGCATTTTTCCATCGCCAAATAATTTACGTAGGGCAATATTGAAAAGAAAGAATCCGATTTATCTTTTAAGTATGAAATCGTACTTTCACTTGGCTTGTTTTCTAACGCTATTTTTCTACAATGCTCAATTTTTTCACCTAAGGTTGAAATTGATAAATTCAAGTCAGAATACATTTGATCTTCTATATCCGCTTTTGCAAAAAACGGCAAAAACATCAATAAAAAACCCAAAAACAAAACATTCCTCATAGTTTACACCCATCAGAAATAGCTTTCCAAAATCTGTATTGCTTCCTATCAGAAGTGTGAATTACTGCTTGATAAGTCGCTATATCATATATTTGATTTAACTTAATCGTTTCAAGTTCACGGTTCGATTTTGTTTATTTATTCTTATACATCACAGTTCGAAACACAGATATTTTTCTGATATAAACTGAACCACTTACATCTTAAATAAACTCACATCAAATACTTTGAATATAAAAATACCACATTGCTATCTAATTAATAGATTTCATTAATGATAAATTATATTCAAGATCTCACATCGAAAACTATAACTACAACAGCTGGACACTTTTCCATTTAATATATCCTCTATAAATTTTGAGGATAATATGTTACTACACTTTAAGGGTGATTATTTGTTAATAAATGCGAATGCGATCGTAAATGCACTTTATTGCATAAATTGCACCTCAACCACCGATAACCTGACCAACAAGCCACACAGTGTGGCTTGTTGCGTTTTCTGCACGCAACAAATCGTTGACTTACTTTGACAATCAAACTAAATTGATTTTCAAATATTTTGACTATCAAACAAATGGATTTTCTTTTATGTCTGCTTGCTCTCAAAGCCACCGATTTACCACACACAATCAACAGGGTGAAAAACGCACTTTTTACGTTCTTTTACTCACCCTTTTTACAATGGTGGCGGAAATTGTTGCGGGTACCCTTTACGGCTCCATGGCACTACTGGCTGACGGTTGGCACATGGGGACGCACGCGGCGGCCTTTTGCATCACCCTCTTTGCGTATCGCTATGCGAAAAAACACGCGCACAGTGCTCGTTTCTCTTTTGGCACGGGGAAAGTCAGCGTGCTTGGTGGTTTTACCAGCGCGATTGCTTTAGGAATCGTCGCCTTGCTGATGGTGGTGGAATCGGTTCACCGCCTGTTTAATCCTGAAAGTATTCAATTTAATGAAGCGATCTTGGTGGCAGTGGTTGGATTATCCGTCAATGTCGCCAGTATGTTCTTGCTGCATGATCACCATCATCACGATCACGGCGATCATCATCATGACCATCACCACGAACATGCGCATGAGCACCATCACGACCACAATCTGCGCGCCGCTTATCTTCATGTTTTGGCGGATGCCCTCACTTCAATCTTGGCCATTGCGGCCCTCATCATTGGTAAGTTCTACGGCTGGATTTGGCTCGATGCATTGATGGGCATCGTGGGTGCACTGGTGATTGGTAAATGGACCTTCGGACTGGTGAAACAAACAGCGCCCATTTTGCTTGACGAAAGCATTGAATCGAATTATATCGAGCAGCTTAAACACGCGTTAAGCCCTTATGCCACCGTGACCGATTTGCATGTGTGGCGGATCAGCGGCCACCATTACGGCGCGATCATCAGCTTGGTGGATCACAGCAAAACCTCGTATGAGGAATATAAACACATGCTGGAAAAATTTGATAAGATTCACCACCTCACGTTGGAACTGCAACCGGCCAAGTAATGCGAAATTTAGAAAAACTCAATCAAACTCTGACTGAATTCTACGACAAGATGTCTTCGTGGGAGCAATCGGTGGTGAAAGAAACCGGCTACTCATTGGCGCAAATTCACACCATTGAAGTGCTCGGCTGTCATGGCGCGTTGCGAATGAAAGAACTGGCAGAAAAGCTTGGCATCACGACAGGCACACTGACGGTGCAGATAGAAAAACTGGTCAAAGCAGAGTTGATTGAGCGCTGCGCACTCCCAGAAGATCGACGTGCCATCGTGGTCAAGCTAACAGAAGCAGGACAAGTGATTCACCGCCAACACAATCAACTGCATCTTGATTTGGTTCGCGAGCTCACACGCCATATCGACGAAGAGCAGCAAGCACTGCTGCTCTCTTGTCTTGAGAAGATGAATCAAGAGTTTTGAGGTTTTAGCTCAACCGTATTGCCCTCAGGATCGGAGAGGTAAATGGAACGGCCAAATCCCTGCGCGCCATAACGATCGGCGAAATCTTCCACCTTCACCCCGTTTTGAATGAGAAAATCGAGAATCTCTTGCTCATCTTTAGGGGTAATTTGCAAACAGAAATGATCCAGATTTCGCCCTTCTTGCTCGGGCGCTCTGCCGCCTTGTTGCCCGAGCTTGCTGTCCACCGTGACCAGATCAATCAGTGCACTGCCTGCTCGCAACTGAGTTAAACCAAACTCGGCCACTTCACGCTCAACAACACAACCTAAAATATCGCAATAAAATGCCAGCATCTTGGGCAGATCCACCACCCTCAACACAATGTGATCAATCGCTTGCAACTGAATTGGCCTCGCCTTCTCCATGACGTTTCTCTCCTTTCGGTTATTTTTAGTTATAGCGTGTAATCGTTTTTCAGATCATTTTCTTGACTAAAGTACTCAACAAATTCGAACTGGAAACCATGATCTTCGAGATAGTAAACGCTCTTGCGATGTGGATGATCGCCACCCCAATGATCTAAAGCGTAGCCCGCTAACGCGAGTCGTTCGACCACCGCATCCACATTGGGTACCACGATACCAATATGCTTTACCCCCGTGAAAGCCGTTGTCCAATTCGCTGCATCCCCCTCTCCACCAGTGCTGATGGCGATATAACTGTGTTCATCGCCAACATGGAACCACTCGATCGCGCGGCCAAACCAGTTGTCCAACTTTCCCCCGCCACGCACTCGCCATTCGGGAATCGCACTGGTTAAGAAGTTAATGGTTTTCTGCGCATCAACCACCGACATGTTGGCGTGTTCTACATAGCTTTTCATCATTTTGCTCCTTGCACTTAACTGACAAAGAACAGCCTAAAACCTCAAGTTAAATTGAGGTAAAGCATGAATTTAAAGACGAAAACAGAAAAGAGAGATTGATCACACAAACTTTCCCAAATGACGGATTTCGAGAAAGGAGAATTATCGGTTGAAGTCCCCCCTTAAAAGCCTCAGAATGTCGCACTTTTGGCTGATAGCGAAATCGTCGGCCCTGACTTTACTAACATAGAGAATCATACATGGGTTTTACCTCCTTAGGTCTGTCTGCACCAATCCTTAAAGCTATTCAGGAAAAAGGCTATGACACCCCTTCTCCCATCCAATTGCAGGCCATCCCTGCTATTTTAGAAGGCAAAGATGTCATGGCGGCGGCACAGACAGGAACAGGTAAAACTGCGGGCTTCACGCTGCCTATTCTTGAACGTCTGGCGAAGGGGCCACGTGTGCGTGCAAACCACATTCGTGCGCTTATCTTAACGCCGACCCGCGAATTAGCCGCGCAAGTACAAGAAAACGTCTTTATGTACAGCCGCCATTTGGATTTAAACAGTGCAGTGGTGTTTGGTGGTGTGAAAATCAACCCACAAATGCTGCGCCTGCGTAAAGGTGCTGATGTGTTGGTAGCAACACCAGGCCGCTTGATGGACTTGTACAGCCAAAATGCAGTGAAGTTTGATCAGCTCGAAGTGCTCATACTGGACGAAGCCGACCGCATGTTGGATATGGGTTTCATTCGTGATATCCGCAAAATTCTGGCTTTGTTGCCTGCAAAACGCCAAAACCTGCTGTTCTCAGCCACGTTTTCTGACGAAATTCGCGAACTGGCAAAAGGCTTGGTGAACAACCCTATCGAGATTTCAGTTAACCCAGCCAACTCAACGGCTCGCACCGTAGAGCAATGCATCTACCCAGCAGACGTAAAGAAAAAACCAGCGATGCTTGCCAAGCTGATTAAAGACGGTGACTGGCAACAAGTACTGGTGTTTACTCGCACCAAGCATGGCGCAAACCGCCTCGCGGCTTTCCTTACCGATCAAGGCCTGACTGCCGCTGCTATCCACGGCAACAAGAGCCAAGGTGCACGTACCAAAGCGTTGGCGGATTTTAAATCAGGCGAGGTTCGCGTATTGGTAGCAACCGACATCGCCGCACGCGGTATCGACATTCCTCAGCTTCCTCAAGTCGTGAACTTTGAGCTTCCAAAAGTGGCGGAAGATTACGTACACCGCATTGGCCGTACTGGCCGCGCCGGTGAAACGGGTAAGGCAATTTCTCTAGTATGTGCGCTCGAAGCGCCTGAATTGTTTGCCATTGAGCGTTTGATTCAAGAACTGCTACCTCGTAAAGCGCTGGAAGGTTACGCACCAACCAACGCAGTACCAGAGTCTAAACTGGATACGCGCCCAATTAAGCCGAAAAAACCGAAGAAGCCAAAGAAACCGAAAGCACCTAATGCGGAAGCAGCAGGCAGTGATGCGAGCAGCAAAGGCAACCAAAAGGCGAAAGCTGCAGACAAACCTCAAGGGCAAAACCGTGGCAATGGCAAAGCCAAACGTCAGTTCTCTGCACCAAAAGAAGGTAACAACGATTCAACCAACAAAGGTAAGAGACCAAATACAAAGGGCTCGAAACCTGCGAACAACGCGAATGGCAAAACAAACGGCAAGCCAAGTCACGCCAAACCAAACAGCGCGAAAACTGGTAACAGCAAGCCTGCCAATGGCAAGCCATCGGCTCAACGTCGTAAGCCACGTCCACAAAGCGCTTAACGGTTAAAACGACAAGAGCCACACATTGTGGCTCTTCTCTTATTCCAATCCCCGTCATCCCAGCTTACAAACCCTCAGCAGAAAAACGTGCACTCCTTGCTTGTGATAAGCTGCAGTGCGTTTGCGACATCAACTCCGCCAAGGTAATCGCCGGATTTTCCATCACCAAACGCTGTAATTTGTCTTCCAGTGGCTCCAGCTTCTCACTGTGTGAAGCCAACGCCAATTGCATTTTTTTGACTAAATAGCTGGCCGAGTTTTCTTCCAAGCGCCTTACTTGGTCATAAAACGCCTGAAGTGCTAAGGCTTCGCCAGCAATTTGCCAATGGCGAGATCGACGAACGCGCTTAAGTTCACAACCATGATCCGCCGCCACGCTTTTCAAGTGCTTTGTCGTCTCCCCACCAATACGATGAATCAAGGACGGCAAAGCAATCACCACGAGTTGTTCATTCACGGGCTTAGCTTTCATGTTTTTAGGATCCTTGCCCAGATTACAGTGACACCATTATTGGCTTTGCTTCCACCACAAATACAAACCTTCAATATCTGCCGAGCACATCAAGGCCATGCATTGGCCAAGCTGTTCATCTGACCATTGCCACCATTGCATTTCTTGCAGCATCTCAATCTCTTGGGGAGAAAAACGAAATTTGATGTGTTTAGCAGGGTTTGAACCCACTACCTCATAAGGTGCCACATCTTTGGTCACCACCGCGCGACTGGCGATTATCGCGCCATCTCCAATCGTCACACCTGGCATGATCATCGCTTCCGAGCCAATCCATACATCGTGACCAATGCGCGTATCCCCAGCTCTTACAAAGCCATCTTTCGCTTCTGAAAAGTTAGGATTTTGTTGGTAGAAGAAAGGAAAAGTGCTGACCCAATCCGTTCTATGGCCTTGGTTTCCTGCCATCATGAACACCGCGCCTGAGCCAACTGAGCAAAAGCTACCGATAATCAGCTTGTCCACATCATTTCGCTCTGGATTTAGGTAACGCACGCAATCATCAAAACCGTGGCCATGATAATAGCCAGAGTAGTAGCTATGCCGTCCAACGATGATATTAGGATTGGTAATTTGCTCTTGGATAGGCTTACCCGAAAATGGACTGTCAAAGTAATTCATCTTGTTCTCGTTATTTCATCTCACTGTGGTATTCGCTAAGTTGGTAACGTACCTTACCCGCTTCTTCCAGTGTAAAAATCCAGACACTATTGTCCGATTCAAATCGATATTGATATGCGGTCTCTAAAGGCTGTAGCTGGCTAAGAAACTGCGCCATTTCTTTCTCTGCAATGACAAACGAACCTTGAGAGGTGTTGCTGTCCAGATCATTCGCCACCTCAATTTGCGTGGTCGACACAGGCAGAACATCTGGCAGCCACCCTCTTTCAAAGAGTTGATCCGCTTGAGCCTGCTGGTAATTATCATAGTGGCTTTGAACTATATCAGAGCAGCCCGCTAAAACGAGGAGCAAAAGAAGAAAACGCACTTTCATTGGTCTATCCATTTATTTCAGTGATAATAAGCGAGCAAAAATCGCCAAAACATTCAGCGAAATTGTATAAGAAAAACGACTTGGCGTTTGTACCGCTCTGTCAAAGATTGGTAAGAACTAAACTGCTTTTCTCTATTGGTAATAAGGCGTACAGTGCCAACGCGTTTAAAAACAATGAGGAAGATTAGCATGGCACTATTGTGTGAAACCGAGCGTTTGATTATTCGCCATTTTGAGCTTAGTGACAGCGATTTCATCATCCAACTGCTCAACCAAGCGTCGTTTATTCGCTACATTGCTGATAAAAACGTGCGCACCACCGAAGATGCGATTCAATACCTCACCAACGGCCCCATCGCCAGCTACCAACACTACGGCTTTGGTTTAAGCATGGTGGTGCTCAAAGCGTGTGGCACGCCCGTTGGCATGTGTGGCGTGCTAAAACGACCAGAGTTGGAACACCCAGATCTCGGCTACGCGTTTTTAGAAAAACATTGGCGCCAAGGCTATGCAGAAGAAGCCGCCAAAGCAGTATTGGCAGACGCTTTTGAACGGTATCAGTTGGAGCAGATTTTGGCCGTCACGCTACCAGACAACCAAGCCTCCAATGGATTATTGCAAAAACTCGGCTTTAGCCAACTTGGCACTAAAGAACTCTATGGCATGGAGAATAATTTATACGGCATTGTGGGTTAGAGCCTGCGTTGAGCCATGCCATCATAACCGTTTCAACTTATCCCCTTGAGAAAAGTAGAAGGCTTAACTACATGCTTAAGGCCTTCTGATTTGCTTGTCTTGCCAAGGAACAAAGATCACAATTATTTAACATTTATCCGCAAACACACTTCTGTCATCCATATTTAACGTGTGAGTAATATTTATAAATAAGAATAATCGCTCTAACCTAACTTATGGATAAGAAAGATGAAAATAACGCAGTGGAGTCTGATCCTTACAGGCTTAATCGCAATGCCTGCTCTGGCAGATACCGACGTTTACCTAACGAACAACTCTGATCAACCGTTAACCATCCAAGTCAAACACGATGGCAGCGACTTACTCAAATATGGTGATGAATGGCAACAGCATGTGCAAACTCTTGGCCCTTGGGAGACCAAATCGGTTCTTAGTTTTAACCGCTGGGAAGGAGTGAAAACCAATCATACCTACCGCTTTGAAACCGTGGTCTCTAACCCGAAAGGCGAAAGTATTTCCCTCAATCAGGTAATGAGGGGGCACTGGTACAACTCTTCGATTCAATATGGGGTTAGCGCAGCCGACGTTAATTTGTCTCTTAAAGATGACCGCAATGTCCATCGCTCACCAACTTGGGCGTTTGGGGAACGTGAAGTGGAGTTGGCGTTTAAATCCTCCGCCACCGCTCGTTATGACGATCTTCACTACACCATCACACCAAGCAAGGTCTACGAGGTGGCCGATGACAACGATCAGCATCTTAAGATCATGACATACAACATCTGGGCTCTGCCTGCGATTGCATCCCATATTGGTGAGCGTTTTGAGCTCATCCCAGACTATGTTAAAGGCTATGATGTGCTCGCATTACAAGAGGTTTTTGCCAATGGCCGCGATGCTTTTTTGCGTGAACTGGCCAAAGAGTACCCTTATCAAACCAAAATGTTGGATAAGGATGGCTTTAACATTTATGACGGTGGCGTGATCATTGTCAGCCGCTATCCGATTGTGAATCAGGCGCAGTTTGTTTTTCCTGATTGCACAGGTACCGATTGTTTTGCCGATAAAGGGGTAAATTACGCTGAAGTGATTAAAGGCGGTGAAGCCTATCATGTGTTTGCCACACATACCGCGTCATACGATACCGATACTGCGCGCGACTACCGCCAGCGTCAGTTCAAACAGATGCGCGCCCTCGCTCAGTCATTAAAGATTCCGGCCAATGAGACCGTGGTATACAGCGGCGACTTCAACGTCAATAAGCGTAAGTTCCCAAGTGACTATCAACAGATGATCGCCAACTTAAGCGCGATTGAACCGCACTACTCAGGCTACACCGAATCAACATTTGATCCTCGTATCAACAATTTTGCAGGCGAGCCTCTCTCTGGTGGCGAGAACGTGGAATATCTCGACTACGTGATGGTGAGTAACGAGTACGCAGTGAAAGGCGATAACAACAACCATGTAGACATCCCCCGCTCAACGGCAGAAAGCTTATGGAAACACTATAACCTTTCAGACCACTTCCCAGTTTCTACCGTGATCAAGCCATGATGCGTACCATCATCCTTGTTTTTGTCATCACCCTGTCCGCGCTTACCGCGGGCATGGGTTTTATCACGCTGTTCTCTGGTAACGAGAGTAATGCCGCCACTTCTGCTCAACGAGTGGAGGCCACATCATCTCAGAGTGTAGACACCATTCATCATCAACCAACAGACACGATGGTTGCCACTAATGTAAATAGCGTTTCAGCGCGAAAGCAAACCGACAAAACATCCTCAAGCGAGTTACTGGCGGAAATCCTCCAACAAGCTCAAGGCCAAGAATTGATTGCTGAACTGGACGCCTTTTGGCTCGAATGCCAACCAGAGAAAGGATGCGAAGAACAATTGATGGCGTTATCGCCTTATCTCTCAGCGGAACTGTTTGCGCTACTCTCTCAATACCCAGAATTGAACGCACAATGGCAACGCCATTTAGGCGATCTGCTATTTGACAAACAGCAAGCCTTAAGCGCTCGAATCGCGCAACTTAAAGCACAAGCGAGGGAGATTTGGGGCGAGTTGGCAGATATTCTGTTTGCCGATGAGTTCGCGCTTTACGATTTCAGTCTCGACACCGAATCCATTCGCCAAAGCGATCCCGAGGAATTTGTAGCCAATTTTCAGCGTTTGATGGAGCAGTGGCAAAACCGCGAACAATCATTAGGACTAGTGAACGATAGTGCCAAATATGAACGAGGTATTTCGCTCATCCCAAGTCATTTTAGCGATGCAGAGCAAGCCGCTATTCGTCAAACTCTGGAGCAAACTTATCTGTCCAAAGAAGAGCGTGCCAATCTTCAAGCTCGTGAACAAACGGTCGCTAAGCAACAGCAGCAAGTACAAGACTACCAAACCGCCCTTGCTGAGCTGCAATCGCACCTTAACAAACAAAGAGCCACCAGCCATGCAGAATGGCCTGAATCTGACTGGCAAAATTACTACCAACAGCAAGTCAGTGAATTTCGCCGTATGTTTTTCTCTTCCTAAGCCAAGCAAAAGGCACTTCACAGCTTAACGTCAGTGCCTTTTTACTCAACTGTAAGGGTTCTTATGAGCGCTTTGCCAAAGACTTCCTTAAACCAATTCGGCTATGCCCTGCTGGGAAATCATCAAAGCGCGTGAATTCTTCAAACCCCAAGCTTTGATAAAACTGTGGAGCCTGCCAACTTTGTGTCCAGAGCCACAAACCAGATAACGAATGTTGTTTCGCGTACTCCTCTGCTTGAGCCATCAGCTTTTTGCCCATTCCCGTACCTCGGCATGCCTCATCAACCCAAAGCTCATCAATGTAGAGCCAATCCCAGAGTAAGTCTGCCGTTAACACAGCGATGAGGTTGCCCTGCTCATCCTCCACAGTCCAATTAAAACGTTCTTTTTGGTAAGGCGGTGCCAATTGCGTTTCACTGTGAGATTCAAACCCAGCACTGAGTTGACGCTGCTTACCCTCACCTAAAGGACCTGCCGTAAAATCAATCTTCATCTTTTTCTCGTTTCTGTTTACCCGTTATGCTGAGCGCAGAGTATCGCACGGCAGCCGATGAAACCTTTAATTTTATTAATACCCAAACTGCTTGGAGTTGTAGGTAGGCGGCAAGTGAGTTCATCCCTATGAGCATAGACAGACTAAGTAATTGGGGAGAAGGAACGAAGCCAACAGCGCGACAGCTTCAAGTAGGAAGGGGGTATCACACTGTTAACTCAATTTGTTTGCCTCACCACCTCCCACTTTCATGTATGAAAACAACCGAAACATAGAAAACTTCATTCATATTGATTAGAATGGCACGACAAATTTGTGTTACTCCCATTGAGAAGCACAACAATCTGGATTTTTCTATGCCGCCCTGACTTTTGTTGGGGCGGTATTGCGTTTAGGAGGAATAAATGTCCAACACTGAATCGATCTGCGTATCAACGCTAGACATGGATCGTATTAGCGCACTTCTTGAAAAGATGGCGAACTTATCACCAGAATTGGAGAAGCTGGAAAATGAGTTAGATAGAGCCAACGTGCTCGCACCACAACAGATGCCCGACAACATCGTTACCATGAACTCAACGGTGCGTTTTACGTTTGTCGGCAGTGACAAAGTCATGGAGAAAACATTAGTCTACCCAGACCAAGTTCGTAACCCCGATGACGTTTCTATTTTTGCCCCAGTTGGCAGCGCGTTGCTTGGCCTTTCTGTCGGCCAGCAGCTCACATGGCCAATGCCCGGCGGCGCAGAAAAAACCATCGAAATTCTCGAAGTGACTTACCAACCAGAGCGCATGGGCGAATTTCATTTGTAATGCTTAAGACAAGAGCCGCAAAAGCGGCTCTTAATGGTAATGGTGTATGATTTTCGAGGTATCACAATACCTTTCTTGACCAAATGACTGTTGTATCGCTTTCAGTTGAAAGAAGGCAAATTCGCATTGACGCTTTCATTGCTCCATCTTGAATCTCCCCTGAAGTGCATTCATCACTAGCGCTCCTGCCCCGTTAGAGCGATAATCCCGCCCTTTGTGAGCACCCAGCTCAACAACAGCAATACAGAAGTAGAAAGACAGCGATGACAACTGAGCCAACAGTCATAATTGGACTACACAATCCCAAAAGCCCCACCAATGTCGGCGCAGTGATGCGCGCGGCAGGTTGCTATAACGCCGCTCAGGTGCGCTACAACGGCACCCGTTATAGCCGAGCAGCTAGGTTTCAGACCGATACACAAAATAGTCATGAGCGGATTGATTTACTGGAGATGGAAGACCTCACCGCCAGCCTTGACGGCGATGTCGAGATCGTTTGTGTCGAGTTGGTGGTCGGCGCCACTGCACTGCCGCATTTCGCCCATCCTGAAAAAGCCATTTATCTGTTTGGCCCGGAAGATGGTTCACTGCCGCAAGAGGTGGTCGACAAAGCACATCATGTTGTTTATATCCCCACTCACGGCTGCATGAATCTCGCCGCAACAGTCAATGTGGTGATGTACGATCGCTTAGCAAAAACACTCGACTCGATAGACGACCACGCACAAGTCATCGCTAATCGCGATAACAAAAACCGTTTGCGAGTTAAAGAGAGCTGCGATTAGGGCAAGTGCTCAATATCAATGGTTAGACATACCGTAATCAACAAGCTTGTCTAGCGCTCTAATCATGGCGTAAATCTCGCGAGCCTGAGTGTTGCTGCTTCGAAAACTTAGTGATCTGCTCCAGAAAGACTGAGCACTTCATTAAGCTACATTTTGTTGTTCAAAGTTAACTAGACATAGATACTTAAGAGCACTGTGCCTTCTCCTCCGATTATAATCAACCTCTATATATTCGAAGATTTCTTGACGCACATCACCTTGCGCAATGTTCAGGTCATATTTGATTGCTCCTACTCTCATTGAATGGAAAAAGTACTCAACACAAGTGTGCCCCAGCAGATTCGTAGCAACAGGCATTTTATGCTTGCTGTACGCTATTCCCTTAAACTTGCATGCGGCTTTCGAAGTCAAATCTTGACGCTTCATACTGGTTGCAATGCTTTTAATATTATAGCTATCACCGTTCTCAGTTAGTTCTTTTTAAATGCGCCTCACATCACATAGGCCTTCGATGTTATCAAACTTGGATTCAAGTACGAAGTACGACACCTCTGAACATAAAAACAGTGAGATGCGATAATCATGAAGTTTGCTCCCGCCAAGAAGTAAAAAACATGAAATACACGCACCTCACTGAGAACGAAAGATATATCTGCACTCAGAAAGCAAGGAATTAGTACCGCTAAAATAGCTAAACAACTGGGTCGTCACAAAGCTACTATCTATCGAGAAATTGAACGCAATTCCCGATACAACAGACACTTTAAAAGGTATTCCTATCAGGCGTGGAGAGCCCAACAAATGGCTCGCAACCGGCTGAGTCGCTCGCGCAGAAATAAGCGCTATACCGAACTTGACTTCAGGTTACCTGAAGCCTTGCTACGACTGGATTGGAGTCCTGACCAAATCGTCGGATACCTGAGGGGAAGAGGCTATCCAACAATGAGCCACGAGCTCATTTATCAGTACGTTTGGAACGACAAAACTTTCGGTGGAACATTATGGAAGCACCTACGCCAATCCACTAAGAAAAGGCGTAAAAGGCATAACTCAAAAGACAGCCGTGGACGGCTAGCTGCAAAACGTCATATTACCGAAAGACCAGCAAATGCTGAGCATCGAAAAGAGCCTGGTCATTGGGAAATTGATACCGTCGTTGGCCGAGGAACCAAGCACTGTATCGTGACTTTAGTCGACAGAATGACTGGCTATACTTTTATTGGGCAAATGGGCGACAGAACAAGCGAGTCGCTCAACGTAAGAATGAGCAAAATCATGACCCGCTCTGACTTGCCTTTTAAGACGATAACTGCGGATAACGGCACTGAATTTCATGGTTATGCGCAACTAGAAAAAAAATCATAACTGTCTGTTTTACTTTGTAAATCCATATCACTCATGGGAGCTAGGCACTAATGAAAACACCAATGGCTTGATACGACAATACTTACCAAAACGAACTTCTATGTCACACGTGACACAGAAGTTCTGCAATGAAATTGCCCACAAATTAAATACGCGCCCACGCAAAAGACTTGGGTATAGGACACCAACGGAGTATATTCATGCGCATCTGTAGAAAGTGTCGCACTTCAAACTTGATACTAAGAAACACCTCCTTGACCGTGGTATCATGCTCTTGGCGATTAACCTCGCGCTGGAACCTTGTGACGGTGCTATATCCAGCAATAATACTCGATTCGAGATACCCCAAACACCTTAGCCATACGGACAACATTGAAGCAAAGTAGGTGTTCGAGCATAAATTCTTAGCAATCTAATCTAGACTTTTCGAGAAGTAGGTAGCGGCCTTTTTACTATATAACTCTTCAACTTGCTCAGCCAATTGCCTTTTTAGCTTGGCCACTTCAGATCCTAGATCTTTTTCTACTGACAGGTACTGGTGTCTTTCTTCAAGGCCCGACGCCAAGCCTAGATCTGGGATTAGTCTAACGAGAGGAGCCTCGCCGCCATAACTGCTACCACTTTTTCTGCTAGAGTCATATAAATTCAGGAAAATGAGTATACGTTTTTCTTGTTTATCATGGTTAACCTCGTTAGTGATTGTATTCAGTTAATTCGGAGTCCAAAACTGCTGGTTCGGCTCAATACCGAGTTCCCTTCTTTTCTACACACCAATGAACTACATTTAGGAACAGCTATTTAGCTGGGGCTAATTCATGATAAAATATCTGCCTTAAGTCAGGAATCAACTTTATGTTTGTATTATCAAAAGGATCGATATCTTTAAAAAGCTTAGATCGACTCTCATCGTATGTCGTGATCAGTTCACTGCTGGTGTTTTTTACGCAGCACCTGTACGAAAACCACATATTTCAGTACATCGACATTTGTGTTTTGATCTATTTTTCGCTGGAATTTTTCTTGAGAGTACACGTGCTGTCGTGGAAAAAATATTTTCAGTCTCCATCCTGTCAGTTTGACTTTTTTTTGCTGGTTGTCAGCCTAGTTGCCATACCCATATCCAATATCGATAGTGTGATATATTTACGAGTGTTCAGGTTAATCTCGGTTATCCGCGTATTCAAGATCGTTCCAAACGGTTCACAAGTTCTGAGTGGATTAGCTCGGGCGATCAAAAGCTCCAAAGCGGTGTTGATCCTGCTTTTCTGCCTGCTGTGCTTCTTTTCACTTATTGGATTTATCCTGTTTTCCTCCAGCGTTCCCGAATATTTCAGTACTCCATTAACATCACTCAACACGGTCTTTGAGATATTTACCATTGAAAACTGGGGCGCATTGCCGGACTCTATCGATAAAACTACCCATCCCCTGCTGCACGCAAGCGTCAATGCCTTTACCATCATCGTCCTGGTCAGCGGAGGCTTTATTGCGGTCTCTCTGGCGAATGCCGTGTTCGTTGATGAACTGGTCAGTGACAACAATGATGATATCAAGCGGGAGATTCTTGAACTAAGACGAGAAAATCGTGAGATTAAACAGCTACTTACGGAGATAAACAAAAAGATTGGATAAGAACGCCTCTGATTCAGAGGCGTTGTGGGTTATGCGATTTCCAGCGTATTATTGTTTTCTAGCAGGGCCATAAAATCATCGCTGGATCTGATTTTAAGATCGATTTTCATGAAATCGGCTATCACTTCAACGTCAGAGTTGACGTTACTGTCATCATCAATGGCTCTTGATAGATGTTCAGTCAGCGAACGAAACTGTAGTTTATCTTGGGCCAGCTTGGCTATCGACGCCTCTTCAAACGCATCCGTGTTGTCTTTGATTTGCTGAATTCTCATCTCAAAAACTTCTTTTACCCGCTTAGTGCGCAACTCGGCCTTGGTTGAAAAAATATCGGCCTGATCAAGCAGCCAAACCACCAAGGTTGAACCAATCCCTGACACCATGATGCTGGTCGCCTCTTTGAGATGCTCACCCACCACAGGGATCATGTCGACATACGGTGATATCACCTGCTCAAAGGTGAAACTCACATAGGTAACCACGGTCGTGGCAAGCAACTTGGTAATCGCATCGGCTTTTTGAGCTGGAGTGCTGTCACTGAACAAGATCTTGACCGCCTGAATCATGGCATTGAATCCTTCAGAAATGATCTTCAGCGCCCGTTTTAACATTCCAACAAACAGGTTAACAACCGCATTGATCAGGTACTTTACAAAGTTTTTCAGTGCGTCCTTGATAACATCAAACCCGATGTGTTTCAGGTTCGCCGTGATGTAACGATACGCTCTCTTAAACCGTAGACCTATCGCATCTAACTTGGAATCGGTCTCAAGCCCGGAAAGCACGCCATGTTGTAAAATGTCTCGCAGCTCAAAGAAAATGGGCTTAATGATGAGAATGATGAGCTCACCAATCCCCTTTTCTTCCAGCTCATCTTTCGCCTGACTGTAGGCTTCCTTCGCCAGCTTTTTTCCTATGCCATGATCTGTTTTTAACTTGTTGGCCACCACTTTGTTCAGATCACTTTCGATCGCCGCCTTGGCTGTTTTTTCCGCCTCCAGGGCATTATCCAGCGTTTTTTTCGTCGGCAGGTCATTTAACTCCTGCAGCTCCGACTTGGATAGGGTCCCCGCTCTTTGCTTATCCTCAAGCCGGCCTCGCTTGTTCTCGACCCATTGCTGGTATTCACTCCAGGATTTATCTCCTTTTGACGTGTTAAGCTTTCCGGAAATATTCTTAAAATTCGCGTCCTGGTTGAGCGCCATTTTTAGATCATCGAGCGAAATTGCTTTACTCTGACCATACTCCTCAAAAGCATGTTTCAGCGGAACTTGGTGATCAACATTAATCTCACTTTTGGAATAGTTGCTCCCCTGCTCTTTTTTCGCCTGGTTGAGCGCATCGCTTCGCCGGTATAAATAGCGTTTCTGCCCCTGTTCATTGACTTCAAGCTCACTTTCGATGCGCCGGTTATTTTTGATACGTCTGTCCAGGTAGTCATCGAGCTTATCGGTATCTTCGACTATCTTCCGCTTACCTTTGTATGGCCCCTTATCGTCTCGCTGCTTTCGCGTATGCTCGTCCAGACGTTGTTTATCGAGCCGATGATCGACCGCCATGCTCGCCGACGCATCATAACTGAAACTCTGTAACTCATTCACCAACCGGGAGGCTGTAAGCCCCTTTTTTGACAACTTGAGTTTCGGGTGGCTGACCAGGCCGTCACACACGTTCAGCAGGATCGGCTTAACCAGTGACTCGCCGATGCCCGCTTGACTGTCAGCTACTTGCTCCTCAATGCTCTGTAACACTTCTAGGCTGTCTCGCTGATCGTGCAATTCGACATCGAGCAACACTTTGCAGGCCTGCAGTGGCGAGCAGCCCTCAAGCCGCTCAACTAGCTCGCTACTGGAGAATGACTCGATCTCAAAATCGTGCTTGCTTGCCATAATTACCTCCTCATGCGCACAAAGAGTGTGACTGAGACATCTCGTACACCGCTTTAGCTTTCTCGCTGTCGGCGGCAATGAACTCACCCGATTCTGACAAGTAGCCTAGGCTTGCCATCTGTTTCAGGACGATCGACAAGTTAAACAAGGCACGAAACTCTTCTAAGTGAACAATCGGCAAACGCTTAAAATCGAGTTTGTGTGCAAACACATCACTGTTTTCGGCCATCTGATGCATGCGTTGGGTCTGGATTCCGTATTCGAACCGGTCCAGTAACTTGCTGTAGTTGACCACCAGTTCATCGAAATACACCACCACGTTATCAATTGACTCTTCGATCACCCTAAGTTGCTTCTGTTGTGCCTCCAGCTTGATGATCTCTTCACCTACTCGCGTACGCTCCTGCTTGGCACGCTCGAGCGACTCTTTGGCTTTCTTACGCGAAAAGAAGCCCAAAGTCAGCACCATGCCCAGTGTATCCAACAGGCCCATCTGATTAAAATCAATCAACATGATCTCGGATTTTGCCCTGACACCACGCTGCGGTTTAATCTCCAGAATGCGGTCATCGAATAGCTCTTCAAAAGGTTGCCCCTTAACCGTAACGTTGTGCATCCGCTTTGATACCTTGATAAAACGCTCGAAGTGAATCACGTAAATGTCCTGCTTCTGACGGTTGATCCGGCTGATCTTAGTCTCGATACTGGCAGATATCTGCCTGACTTCTTGCTCGTAAACCTGCTTGGCATCGGCAAACCGTTTTTCCGTTTCGGCAATGATTGATTCCGCTTCATCGGCATAGTGCTGACCCGTAAAGGCGTTCCACACCTTAGAGCACGCCTGCTTTACAGCACCAAAGGCTCTCGATACGCTACTTTTTGCCGCACTAATTTTGCTTGAACACCAACTTCCTAAGCCGCTAAATAAGCCCATACATTATTCCTTATCAATCATGGCGTAGCCTTCCGCCACCATATCGTTCATGGCACTCACCCAACGCTGCATCTTCTTCGCTTCATAGCCGTCGATCGCTAGTGCGTCGCTGAGCTTGCCCATAAACGCCTCTTCCTCGATGCACACTTCACCGTCGGCCAACAGGATCCCGAACAGTTCAACCAGTATGATGCGTTTGCTTTTCCCTTTTGATTTTGCCAGCACTTTGATCACGGACTCAATGTTGTCCTGCTTGGTAAGGGTATGCTCCGTCAGACCACATTCCTGCACGAACGACTGATAAATCATCTGCTCTTCGGCCTTCTGCTCACCGTCCAACCCCATGGCATATTTCGCCAGTTCCAGGAAATTCTTCTTCTCGCCAATATTCAGTTCGGATAAGTACATGTGTTGTCCCCAATAATTAGTACGCTGTTTCTAGTTTTTGTTTTTCGTTGCCTTTCGGGTCATAGACCGTCTCAATGCGCTTGCTTATTTCACCGGCATCGTCATACAGGTATTCGAACACCAGGTTTCCGGCCTGGTCGAATTCACAACCCCGCGCCGGTTTTCCGTCCTCATTAAACGTCATCTGGTATTTGAGCTGGGTACCGGCAAAGGTATCACTGCTGCGCTTTTTGCCGTTTTTATAGTAAATCTGCGTCACCTGACCGGAGTGCTTGTCCTCGATCTGGGTCACTTTGCAATCGCCTAGCCGCTTGACGAAATCGTCCGTGTCAATCGTCAGATCCTGATGCCTGGCCAGTTCATTGGTCAGGCTCACCAGGTTATCGACCCGTAACTGCTGGATCTGGGTGGTTAACTGTTCAAGCTGGGCAATACCGGCCTGCTTGGCAGTGAAATCACGCTTATCATCCAGTTGATGAAGCGTTTGCAACAAGGCTTTCAGGCTGCTGTGGGACTGGCCCACCAGCTTCTGCACGTGGATAAACTCTTCGCTCTGTTTTTTTGTCAGTGACTGGGCACATTCCGCTTGGGTGCGTGCCAACTCAGAGTGTAGATGACGGCTTTCCTGGTGCTGCTCCTGGCTCAATGCATGTAGAGCCGCGATCTGCCTTTGCTGCTCTGCTGCCTGCTGCGCGATCAGTCCATCGGTTCTCGCTTGTATCGCAGACAAGTTGGCCCCCGTGCTGGTGTGCTGCTCCTGTAACTTTTGATCCAGCGCCAGCGCTGCACCTTTTAGCTCAGCCTCAGTCTCGGCAAGCTGTGAAGAGAGCTGAGTCAGCCCGCTTACCACTTCCTTCTCCGCAGCGGACAGGCGCGCTATCACTTGTTCTCCCTGCTGGCTAACTTCAGCAGTAACGTGCTGGATTGTGTCACCAGCAGCGGTTTTCATCACACTGAGCAACTGGTCCGTTTTATCGCTGAGATGTTGGCTTAGCTCACCAGCTTGCCTGTCCATTTGCGCACAGTGCTGATCAAACCTGGCATTTACCCGCTCAGATTCATCGAGTGCCCATTGCTGCATCTGATGCTTTTTGTTGATCGAGATAGCTTGAAGTAGCACAACCAAGCCAGCACAGCCAACCAATGTCCAAAATAGTAGCTCTAACGTAATTTCCATTATTGTTCCCTTACACAGGTTTTTACTTTGTTGTTGAGTATCAGGAGACCGATGCCATCGGCTGGAGCTCGATATCCCAAATATTGTCGCCGAAGCTGTTTAGCCACTTTTTCAGGTAAAGCGAATCAATCACACTCGCGCTAATGTGCAGCGAATCATCACGCTCAACGACTTGCTGGTCCTTTGACAGCGGTGTTTCGCGCAGAAAGTAACCATCTGACTTGGTGATACAGAACTGCAGTCGACACTGCTGACCTTCGCCAAAGCCAAACCTTCCATCCGCATCGTATTTTGCCAGGTCAAAATCCACCGGGCGGTCAAAGATGAAGGTGGACAAGTGCGCGATGCTCACCCGATGGATGGCCAAAGTTCGCTCATTCGTGTAACCTTCGAAACGACAGACTAGGTAAAGTCTGTTACCCTGCTGCGCGATACCAAGTGGCATAACGGTCGCTTTTTTCGGTTCGTTTTTGCTGTTGGTGTATTCAAGGCTCAACCACCGGTCTTCGTACAGACCCTGGCTGATGATCCTGAGTACTTCTTCGTCCAGATGCGGGGCGAGCAGAGGCTGGTTTTCACTTACAACTCTAACCTTCTTCAGCCAGTTTCGCTCTTTTTTGTTAGGTGAGGCCGGATTAAGCTGGTAGTCCGCCTCATAAAAGAACCCGCTCATGGCAGCCAACACTTTGCTCGGCAAAAGGCCCGCCAGGTATTCCCGAGCCAAGTGAAACAGCAGGGACTCCTGGGCCGAGAGGGTCGGCAGACTGAGTACCGCGTTGGCTTGGGTCAGCTTATATCCATAAGGTTTGCTTTTGTCATTGCGGTCAAGGTTAAACTGCTCTGATAAGGTTTCCATGATCCTCTGTAAAGTTCGGATATCGCGTTCAATGCCTACCTCAGCCAACTGACTATGCAGCTCTTTAACCGTGATATACCTAGACTTGGGAATGCGTTTAAGGATCTCAAGGGCCAAGTTCAGAGATTCATTCAGAGATGACTTTTTTTTCATTTTAAGCTCATTTGTATACTGCATCTCGTGCGTCGAATAGCAAAAACTATCACAAAGACGCTATACATTGCGTGATTTACGCCAGATTTATATTAGAGTTTTTTGATAGAAATCATACTCATATCGTTTATGATAATTTTACCGCTAGCTGCGTCAGAATATGTCGGATGCAAAACACTGATTTCGGCAACAAAGTCCTTTTCATCTTACTCTCGGGAGGGTTCTGGAAGACTATCAAAGGTTCGGCTAACTAATGGCTGCTACGAAATACCCTGAAAGCTCTTTTACTAACGCATCAGTTTAACCCTTGGTATCGTGGGAACGACTTATGTGTTTCCTTTAGGAGCACATTTCCGGATAATCCGATATCCTAGGAAGACAAAACCATCACTTATAATACGCTCACAAATCCATATTTTGTCGCCACTTACCAAATTTTGGAAAAAAAAGAGCCGCAAAAGCGGCTCTAGATAGTTTGTGATTTTCGAAGTGTCGGCTTACTTCTCTTTACCAAACACGTTGTTCTCTTGCTCAAGAACGCGGATGAACGTGGTGCGTTTTGTTAGCTCGCGAAGCTCGGCTGCGCCTACATAAGTACAAGTTGAACGCACGCCGCCAAGGATGTCTTGAATGGTGCCGTGAACACTGCCACGGTAAGGCAATAGTACGGTTTTTCCTTCCGCTGCTCGGTAGCCTGCGACGCCGCCAGAGTGCTTGTCCATCGCGCTCTTTGAAGACATGCCGTATAACCTCAAGCGCAACCAAAACAACCTTTTAAAAACAAATACTTAATGGAATATACATGTATAAAACAAGGTAAAATATGGCGAATAAGCACTCTCTTTTACGTTGTTTTTCAATGGGCGCCGCCATTTTTGCCGCCACTAAATATCCATACGAGCACTAGACCAACTAATAAACAGTCCCAAAGTCATAATTCCAAAAAGACACATACTCATCACTATGCTTAAGTGAGCATAAAGAAGAGGCATGGTAAAATCTTATTACTTACCACTATACTGCACGCAACATACCTGTAGTGGCAATCAAATCCCACAAGAGGAGTGCCATTCAGCACTCCTTTTCCGTTTTTAGAGGCTCTCAATGGCAGGTGTAACCCAGTTTCTTTATGGCACATGGCAATACTGTGTTCTTCTTGTTCACTCACCTTCAGCCCTATATCGAAGTTAGGCAAAAGCATAACCCGCGCGTTTACACCAAGTTCTGTTGGTTAGCTCTAAACTGGCGAATCAAAAGGGACAACAAAGACCACAAATAGGTAAGCCAAGCACTATAAGAATCACGTGATGCTTTGGCCCGATATTTAAAATCCCAAACAAATACCATTGTGCGATTTCGGTATTTTCATACATTGCTTGCACTTTCATTTTTCACGCATAGTGATTGCATTGATATTGGAATGATTGAAAACAAAGCGTCATTCGCGTTTACTTTTGAATCCAATACATAACTAAAAGAGTCGGCTGCTCTTTCTGCTGAAAGCGCCACAGATGGGCGCAGGACAGCTTAAATAACCTAACCAAATTCAGGCGCCTGTTAGGTGAGGCGCAGACCAATGCCAGTATTCTGAGTATCAATGCAAGCATCATCACTCGGTCTGAGGGAGTTAATTGGGAATATCACCTAAGCCTTTAACTTAAACCTTAAAGGTTGAGTTTGACTACACAAACTCACAAGCCAGTTTGTAGCACGAGCTCTGTAAGGGGCTCCATTGTTGTGTGAATTTTACAGTCTACACAACAATGCCCTACTACAAGGAGTGCCTATGATCATCGTCTATGGATATTACAAGGACGAACCCATGGAACTGATTGGCAAAACGCTTGACCAACAAGGTACTTTCATTGCGGCCAAACCTATTGGACGCATTGATAATCGATTAACCTTTGCCGCACTTGTTGATAGCCCTGACCCCATTCATTTTCCAGTCGTTCTGCCCCACTGCGTTCTTGTTAAAGAACAAACATATACCCACAAGCCTTATAAACCCCATCTCGTCAATTCGGCGGTTATGGATGCCAAGCAGCGCAAAACCTATTGTAAAAAACTCAAAAAGAGACAGCCCTTGAGTACTTCGAATTGGAAACTGCACATCAGTCGCAACCGAGGCCTTAAGTGGGTACGCGATCATTTAGCCGCTTAATCTCATCACTTTTTAATCCCCAAATGGCTCCACGTCTTCCAGCGTTGAGTCTTTTTTATTTCAACTCAAATAAGGAAGCCATTTATGCCTCTTATTAATCAAAAACATACCTACCACCTTCTTTTTCTATTGCTCGCCACCTTATTAGTACTCTGCTTCGCTACCCCATCCTTTGCCACTGACTTGTTTGCAGGTGGTAAAGCCACCATCAAATCAACCGCAGGTGACGATTCAGCGGCAGAAATGGCCATGCTAACCGCAGGTGCTCTCGGCGCCGCGGTTCTCGGTTTCACGACACGTAACTGGTTCGCCGCCATTGGCGGTTTTGCTGGCGGTATGATTTTCTGGGAAGTCATTAAGCCACTGGTTGGCCTAGCTTAAAAGTCGGGCGGTGATGTATGGACAACCAACAGCTTTTTTTTGCTATCCCAAAACACCTCAGCAAAGGCAAGCGCATATCAGGTTTACCCCGAGACGAAGTCTTGCCCGGGTTTCTTCTCTTTGTGCTCTTCTTCTTAGCCGGTAAATACTTGATAGGCCTTATCTTTGCAGCCATTTGGTTTATAGGACTTCGGTATATCAAAGTTCAGTACGGTGAAAACATCATCGCCTTAACCCTCTACTGGTGGGGGAACACCTCACTCAATCACAGTGTCTTCAAACACACTCCCGCAGCGCAAAAGCGTTACTGGCTCTCTTAAGAGGGGCACATTTATGGATAACCAACACCAAGGTAACTTACTTGCACTGAGTAAGTTACTGAACTTTCTCCTCGTCTTTGGGTTTGCGGCATCAATGCTCGTGAACGTGGTCTTAGGTCTTAGCTTGGCGAAAACCTTATCGGAAAAGAGTCGAACTCTCGTTCCCCCTACGATTTCACAAGCATTTACGATTTCAGATACGGCCATTGATGCGCCTTACCTTCAGCTTATGGGCGAATACTTTTTAAAGCTCAAGCTCAACGTGACACCTGCGAATGTCTTTAGACAATACGGCCTCTTGCTCGACTATGTGCCTACAGAAAACTGGTCAACGATTCAACCGGTCCTAGTCAAAGATGCCGAGCATCTTAAAAAGTACAACACGACCAGTCGCTTTGACGCCCTGCCTGGGCGAACTGAAATTTCGATTGAAAATAGGCAGTTCAAACAGACGGGCCACCTTACTAAAACCGTTGGCGATCGCACACTGCCATCAGAGCTTGTAACCTACACCGTTCAAATGGATTACAGCAACGGCGTGATTGAACTCATTGGCATCAAGAAACAAGGAGCAAAAGAATGAAACCATTATCATGGCTAATGAGCGTGCTTATCGCCACTCTTAGCCCTTTCGCATTAGCAAGCAATGTACAAAAGGCCACGTTTCCCTTTGCGGACGGCGACACCATTCCCGTGAGTTTATCGTCTGTGAACATCAACCGCCTCGTGGTCGAAGACGATAAAATCCTTAACATCACCTGCCCTCACGGTTTTTGTACCACTAACGGTATCCAAAAAGATAAAACGGGCTCGGTGTCTCTAAAGCTGAATGTTGCGCTCCCTTTTACCGCCCACGTTCTCACTCAAAAAGGGCGTCTTTTCGCACTGTTCATTACCCCAAAAGCCACGCCAGGCATCGTCACTGCGTTTACACCAACCGACCGTCACCTATCTCAACCTTCCGTATTTGAGCGCGGCTTTGATTACCCAGCGGCCATCGCTAACTTCACCAAAGCCATGATGACATGGAAAGAAAAAGGCACACCGATTTCAGGATTTAGCCTTCATCCGGTAGACCCTAATACCCTGCCTAAGAAGGACTCCTTACTGCCCGTCACTCCGCAAACCGTGTTCGTGGGCCGGGATTATTCGGGCATCATTTACGAGGTGAAGAACAAATCCAGTGACACCGTCACACTCACAACCACACAGTTCTACAGTTACGCCGCTCGAAGCGCGGCGCTGGATACATTTGAACTCGGCCCAAATCAAACCACGCACTTGTATGTAGTGACAGGAGGAGGAGTGAATCATGCTCGATAACTGGAGAAAACGCCTTTTTAGTGACACAGATGGCGACTTTGAGCAAGGTGGCGAGATTAATCAGCGCACCGCATCAAGAAACAACACCGTCACCATTATCGCCGTCTCTGCCCTGCTCCTTGCCGCACTAGCATTGTATAAATACACTAGGCCGCCTCCCCCTACACAAAAAGAAAGCCATCAAGAACCTGTCGAATTTGGTGCCATCATTGAGCAAGATTTTGTCGAAACAGACAACCAATCGGCGCTCTCCCTACAGCAAAAAACGCTGTCTGCCCTAGAAAAGCAAATAGCGGATTTGACCAAATCTATGCGCACTCATAAAGAAGAGACCGAGCGTAAAATCGAGCAAGCAAAAGAGAAGACCGCTCGCTTAGTTGAGGAACAAGTACGTGAAGAGTTTCGAAATAAAGAAGCGCAGCTTCAATCCCGTATTGATGAACTCGAACATAACACTTCGGAGTTAGTCAATACCGAACCATACAGCACCATCCACACCCAAAGGCCGATGAATAGCTCAGAAACATTTGGACAGCACAAGCTTCCGCCTAGACCTATTGCCTCCTCTAACAACAACCCCGATATGGCGCAGATGCAATATCAGCCCTCAGAGCAAATCCCTTTCAATCGCAATGAGTTTGATAGCTTTAATTTCTTTTGGGAAAGCGATGAAACAACCTATCACCGCACCACTGAGAACTATGTGCCAACTGGAACCTTTGTCACCGCAGTGGTGACAGGAGGCGCTGACACCAATGCCGGAGTGCTTGGCCAAGGAGACACGACCCCCGTGGTCTTTCAAACCATTCATGAAGGTATCTTACCCAATGGGGAAAAATCCAAGCTCAGCAACTGCACCATTACAGGTTCATCCTACGGTGAGATATCGTCAAGCCGCGGCATTATCCGCACTAACCGCTTGAGCTGTATCCAAGACGAAGGGCATATCTTAGACGTCGCCATCAAAGGAACGGCGTTTAACTTTGGACGCAACGGCATACGTGGCACCACCATCTTAAAAAATGGTGAGATTGTTCAAATGGCGGGGATTGCCGGTATTTTGAATGGCATCGGCGAGACAGGTCAAGCGCTCTCACAAACCACCTCCACCTCAGCATTCGGTACAACCTCAAGCATCAACAGCCAAGATGCAGCGTTGAACTTACTCGGCAATGCTACCTCAAGTGTGGGAGAAAAACTCTCCGATTACTACATTGGTCTTGCAGAGCTCTATCACCCCATCGTGGAAATCAACCCAGGTGCCGTTGTCAATATTGTCTTCTTAGAAGGATTCCCGCTGGATCCTCTTATGGCCGAAGAGTACGAACGCCAGCAATTGGCAGAGCAAAGCATGTCGAGTCAATCGAATCAAATCCTCGATGTGATCACTAATGCCCCCCTTAATCCATTGGCGAAAGAGTTGTCTACACAAGGCATTGAGGTTCCCCCAACTCCATTTGGCCGCAAATAAAGGAATATGAGTATGTTTAAATTCTCATCAATGCTCTTTGCTGCACTGCTCTTAACAGGCTGCGCAGCAGGTCTCGGCGAAGATTATAGCTGCACGAAAGTTGGCGGCGTACCAGGCTGCACCACCATGGACGAAGCCCGTCGAAATATAGAACTCTACGCCAGCTCAGAAAACCAAACTTCCACTGAACAAACTCATCGTGTTCCAACAGATTTTATGACCTTACCGAGACGCACACGACAAGGTGAGCCAACACGAACGAATGATGTAGTGAAAAAAGTCACCGTTTTTCCTTTTATTGATAAAAACGGTCATTACATTGATACCACAGATATCTATGTCATCCTCGATGACAGCCGTTGGACAGGTAGCCCAGTGCGCGCCATTTGGAAGGACTGATTATGTTCAGAAACTTTTTTTCAAAGCCCAAAACGGGTACGTTGGGGGCATTTTATCAAGACGTCAAAAAGCATCAAAATCATTTCCATCATGAGCTCCCTTATCGCACCTTCGACAATAACACCAAGATTTTCCTAAATCGAGCGGCCCATGGCATTGGGTTTAAGCTCAACATCTTAGGCGGTGCTAACGATGAGCTCATTCATTCCCTCAATAAGTTAGTGTGCGAATTTCCTCAAGGGGATAAATGGGATTACCAACTGTCGCTTCTTGGCCACAACAAAGTGGCGCATTATATTGAGGCCAATCAAGCGCTCATGAGCAAGCGTGGAGGCATTTGCGAAACCCTCGCCGCCAAAGAGGCGCAATATTCGCAATTCGCAGCCACACAAGGATTTTTCCACAAACAGCGTCACCATTTTGATCTCCGTGATTACGAAGCGTATTTCTTTGTCTCCACCACGACAAAAGACGATGAATCGCTGTGCGACTTACGAGCAACCATTGAAACGGCCTTCACCCAGCTTGGCATTGATACTCAAAGGCTGACACCAGAGGGGCTTATTACCTTTACTGGCGACATCTTAAACTTTGATGCGATGCAAGCGCGCCCTATCAAGCGCCCCTACAACCGTTATGACCCCATCAATCAACAAGTGATGTCGAGTGATACTGAGCTGCTTATTCATCGCAACCATATCGCCACTCGTCACACTAACCATGAGGGTATAGAGACACGCACACGAACGGTCTGTATGGGACTCGCCCGAACCCCAAGCGACTTTCGGCTCTACGCGCTACCTGAGTGTTTTGCATCGATCCGCAATATCGCCAGGCATGTCACGTGTCCCCACGTCCTGACTTTAAACTTTCGTCAAGAAGTAACGGGAAACTTTGAGCATGACAATAACCGCAAGATTTCAGACCTCACCAAAACGGTCGGCTCGTCTCTGGCTATGATTATGCCAACGGCCAAAGATGAACTGGAAGAGCGTAAAGGGTTGCAAAAAGGACTCAGTGACAAAGAGTTTACCATCAGCTCAATGGTGCTCAATTTAACTCTGTTTACCAATCAAACTCATCAGCGTCGTGATGTTCAGGCGGCTCTGGCGCAGGAAAAAGCTTCTTCGTGCAAAGCATGGCCAAGTCGGTTTATGCGTATGGGGGTAAATGTTGGATTTTAGATAAAGGCGCCAGTTACAAAAAGCTCACGCTTATGCTCGGAGGCTCCTACCTCGATCACCGAAACATCTACCTCAATCCATTCACTCACCTTGGTAAAGTGATGGACAGCGCAAAACAAGCCAAAGAAACCCTGCAATTTGTCAACGACGATGGGCAACATGAAAACGTAGATCCCATCAAAGAAGCACTCAGTAACATTACCGCGCTGTTCGCCACTATCGCCTCGCCTTATCAAGAGCTAGAAAGCTACCAGATGGCGGTCCTTGGTGATGCCATCATTCGCGCTTGGGAGCGAAAACACACCAAAACCTTGGTGGACGATGTTCAAACGGCCTTGTTCGAGCTGTCAAAAGAGTATAACGATGATCGCCGTATCCATGATATCGCCGTGCAGTTGAACAAATATTGCAGCAACGGTATTTATGGCGACACCTTTAATAAACCGTCCATGCTCGACCCAACCATCGACATCACCACCTTAGAGCTCGATGGTTTCAACGAAGACGTTCTGCGTCCCGTCATTTTTGCACTGATTGTCTCTATCAACCAACAGATGTACCTGTCTGGCTCTCGCTCTACGCCTAAGATGTGCATCATTGAAGAAGCCTGGAGCTTGATGAGTGGCGCTAACGCTCAGACCCGAACCTTCATCAATACCGGTTATCGCACAGCGCGTAAGTTTGGTGGCTCATTTTGCACCGTTACTCAAGGCATTATCGACTTTTTTGCCAATGAAGAAGCCCGGGCCAGTTACGATAACAGCGATATCCATATGGTACTGAGACAAGGTGACGGCTTCGATAAGTTCTTAACCGACAACCCGAAAGCGTTCAGTGAGATGGAAGAGCGGATCATTAAAAGTTTTCCGCGAGCCAGTGACGCAGGTTACAGCTGTGTTCGCGTCAAAGCCGGTGGGCATACCTCGTATCACCGCATGTTTTCTGACCCTTTTTCACGCGCCTGTTTAAGCACCGAACCTCATGAGTTTGAGTTCTGCGAAAACCTGATGAATAAAGGCATGCCGCTCATGGAGGCCATTAACGCCACCGCGGAGCACTTTTACGGTAAGGAAATTGCCGAATTTGAACACGCGCTCAAAGCTAAGGAGGCCGCATGAAGCAGCCATTGTCAATGATTGCGATGATGGTGAGCATCAGCGCTCTTTCGACGCTGACGGCTCACACCTTTCTCAGTCAACCCTCGCCCACTTTCGTCAGTGTTGATGTCAAAAGCACCCTCAATGCCTACCACCAAGCGCTCATTAAAAAAGAGATGAGTCTTGAAGAGCAAACCAAGCGATTAACGCAGTTTGCCGGCATTATGCACGAAGAAATCGAGGCGTATAACGCGCAGCACAACACCATTGCGTTAGTCAGTGCGGCTGTCGTCGGCGGGGCAGTGGATGTGACCCCTCAGATACAAAGGGCCATCATCGAACACTACCAAGACAAGGAATGACCATGAAAAAAATGACGGCGCTCGCCCTCTGGGGCGTAGCGCTCTTATTTCAGCCCCATGTTGGAGCCAAAGATTTAGGTCGTATCGGGGCGACTTTCCCTATCGGTGAAATCGATATGCTGGTCTGGATAGAGCAGCGTTTAAAGGGGTTTGAACAATCGGGCAAACTGGCGGATATGCAGCAAGAGTTTGCTCAAAGAGTCGCTGAGAGTGTTGAGACCCCGCCACCGCTCTCACTCACCACTACCACCACCCCCGACACGTTTTTGGTTGACCCTAGTTTAACGCTGGCTAAGGACTTAACCGATGCCAAGGGCCAAGTCTTTGCGAAAGCAGGGACACGCATTAATCCCTTCGATACAACCACTTGGCCAGAGCACAGTCGTCCCCCAAACCAATTTGAGTACTCCCATGTTTTGATCTTCTTTGATGCACGCGATGAGCAGCAATTGGCCTTTGCTCAGACCTTTCAATCCAATAAACCCATCAAATGGATACTGACAGGAGGTAGCCCCAATCAAGCCTCAGAGCATCTCAACAGTCGCATTTACTTTGACCAACAAGGGGATTTATCCCAAAAGATGCACATTAAAGCAGTACCAAGCTTGGTTGAGCAATCGGGTATTCACTGGAAAGTGACGGAGTTTGACGTCAGCAACGAGGAGCCCAAACCATGATAAACCGTCTCGGCTTAATATTGATGCTATTAGGAACCTTACTTTCAAGCTCTATTGCTCAAGCAAAAGCAACGTGCTCAGGGCACTTTATTAACCCTATCAGTGATATTTGCTGGAGTTGCATGTTTCCGATGACCGTAGGCTCTGTGCCTGTCATTCCCTCAAATTATCCTGACACTCGCAACCCGACGATGCCTATCTCATACTGCCCCAAACCTCCCCCTATTTTCGTACAGATTGGCTTGAACATTGGCTACTGGGAGCCGTATGCATTGACCGATGTTACGAGAGTACCTTACTGCATGGTCAATATGGGAATGGAGTTAAGTGGCGCAAACATGCAAAAGTTAGGAGGTCGCACGACAGCAAGGGAATCAGCCAGCAGCGACGGGGGGGTTTATCATGCTCATTGGTACAAGTACCCGGTAATCTATTGGTTGCAATTAATGCAATCTACGGCCTGTATGGCAACTGATGCCTTTGATGTCGCGTATTTAACGGAGCTCGATCCGCTTTGGGATGATGATGAACTTTCTTTCATCTTAAACCCTGAAGCCATTTTATTTGGCAACCCCATCGCGCAGCTCGCCTGTGTCCCCGAAGCCATTGCGACCACCACTAACTCAGTATTACCTTTTGACGCTTTATTTTGGTGTTTAGGCTCTCAAGGCAGCGCCTATCCGTTAACAGGCAATACCAACTACCGAGATACACCAGTCCAAGCGGGTACACTCATCATGGAAAGGTTGAATTACAAACTGCACAGGCAAGGCATTGTGTGGGAAACACTCGGGGAAGATGGCGCAATTTGTTATCAATACCCAACGCCTATTTTACCCAAATCTCGTTACCGCTATCAGATGAGCGCCCCGATCCCCGATGCAGGATGGTGCCACCCTTACACCACTACAACAGCTATATGGGAAATGGGACACGATAACCCGACTACTGGGGATAACTTTGGTTATGTCCAATGGCGTAAACGTAACTGCGTATTTCTATAGCAAGGAATCTCTCATGGCGTTACCAAGCTGGATAAAAGCACTTCTAAAAGCGTTAGTGTTACCGCAATCATTTTAACGTTCGTCGCCGCTGGTCAGGCGTCACAGTACATCACTTCATCAAAAGAGCTTCGATTTGAGGCAATCGCTCACGGGAAGCTCACGCACCCTGAGCAAAGCGAACTGGTATAGAAATATGTGTCCATCTGTCTCAACGGAAAAGCCATTGGTGCTCATGATCTTATGCAAGAAATGCAGTGCATCGATAACCAATTAAGCACACTAGCTTGGGCACTCTCTCTTATTGAATAACGCTCGCTTTTGGCTGCGATAACGAGCGAAGCTCTTGTTGAGACAAAAGGAGTACCACGTCAAGCGTGGATAACATCACTACAAAAAGGTTAACCATGATTCTATTGATTACCGAGGAAGTCAATGCGGCATCTCAAAACACTGACATCGATATCGTTAATTTTAAAATTGTTGAAGGCGAGCCAACACTAAACGACGTTACTCAGCTTCTCAACCAAGAGTTAGAGTATGTATTCACCCCTTCTTACTCACAAGAAGATAAAACAGGGCGGTTTTAAAGCCTGCCCTACGAATGCATTAAAGGGATGCACTTTAACGTAGAGGAGCACAATGAACTTCATCACTGATACAGATTGCGAACAAGCCCGAAAACTCCTCCTTAAACATAAATTCAGCCTAATGAAACTTCAGCACCCTGACGGCCATCAACTTGCCTGCTTCCCTCCCCCGCGACAAGGTTGGACACCTTACGATTTATGGCAAATGCGACAACAATTCCCCCCTCAATGGGAAAACACAGCGGTTCTTGCTTACTTACGCGATACGCCTATAGGGGGAACCCAAATTTAAGGAAATCCCATGATATACATGCGATCATGTTTAATCGGGTTATTGACCCTGTTTTATAGTCATTTTGCTCTGGCAAACATCGGTTATACTCAAAACGAGCTCAAAGCGCTCGCTAAGCTTGAACAACAAACATCTTCGCTACAGCCCTCAGAGCAAGCCCAACAGGCCATTGAGACACAACAACAAGCCAGCCATGAATTTATTGAGCATGCTAGGCAGCAAGCGATGCAGTGGCAGGAGAAGCTTGACCCGAGCTCACTACAAGACATTATCGACATCCCCACGCCGACAGAAAACCCTAACGCAGCCCCCGCGGGTGTAATGATCTT
Organism: Vibrio vulnificus CMCP6; assembly: GCF_000039765.1. Taxonomy (NCBI): domain Bacteria; kingdom Pseudomonadati; phylum Pseudomonadota; class Gammaproteobacteria; order Vibrionales; family Vibrionaceae; genus Vibrio; species Vibrio vulnificus. The sequence continues at coordinate 692,224 of NC_004460.2, forward strand.
TGTCTCTCTCACCATGCCAAAGAGCAGCCTTCAAGCGCTGCTAAAGCAGAGTGAGATTTGGCAAGTACCTTTGGTTATTCGAGGGGTTTTACCTGACGGCTTCATGACCACCGTCAATAACATTCAATCCCTGTTACAAACAAACGAAAAGAAACCGATAAACAGCGGCTTCGCTATCAGTCCAGAGTGGTTTCAGACCTTCAACATTCTAGAAGTGCCCACGTTTGTTGCAGTAAAGCCTGGGCGCTGCTTACCCAAGCAGCCTTGCAGTGAAAGTGATTACGACATCGTAAAAGGCAACGTGTCTCTTCCAAACGCATTGGAGCACCTTGCCAACGGAGATAATCCCGACGTTGTTCGCCAAGTACTTCAAAGAATAAAACGATGAAAGTCATCATAGTCGTGTGTTTGTCGTGGTTGCTCAACGCTCATGCCATTGCCTCCAATCTGACTATTGCTGAGCAAGAGAAACAGTATCAAGACAACTTGGGTTGGGCGCAAAATGCTCAACAAGGCATTCCCAATAAAGCCAATGGCAATCTTAATATCGCGGATTATTGTGACGGGGCAGAGTGTGTCAGCCAAGTGAATAATCCGCCACAAAAAGGGCTCAATGACAGCACTATTAATACCCAAAAAACCGCAGATTTCTATTCCAACGACACCGCAGGCGCCATGCAAGAAAACTTTGATAAAGGCCGACCAGACGTAAAATCCACCCCCACTTACCAGTATGCACTATTGGGTCAGGAAAATGCGTATGAAATTACCCATGGCATCTCTAATACCTATGTGGATTGCGAGAGTGGCTCCCAATGCATCATCGAACGCATTCCTAAGCAGTGTCATCGCCCAACGAACAACAACGTCCCTTGTACAAAAGTACCCGTTGCGACTGTTGTTACTGGCAATGTCACCTACAGTTGCCCAGCGGGCTGGACAAGGCAAGGGGTCAATTGTGTACGCACCATCGAGCAGTGCCGTTACGATGGGAACAATATGGTGTCTCAAAGAGGTGGCAACAGTAACTGCGCTTCTGGAGGAACAAGCTACACATGGAATGGTCAGCGGGTTCTTCCTAGCCAAGGCTATCGTATGGGAGCACTCAAAAGCTCGACAAGCTGGGGATCGTGTCAAGGAACCAACTGGAGCAGAAGATATGAAATCTGCGGCCCTGTCCAACAGACTATCAAAGCCACATTAAGCTGCTCAAATGGATTCACCCTCTCCGGTGGTAACTGCATCAAGAACACCATGACCTGGCGAACACAATGCACTCTAATGAACTCGTGCACGGTCACCAGCCAGCAATGCATTGAAGGTCGAGAAACTCGCATAATTAATGGCATTCCAACCACACTCGATTGTTGGAAATATCAAGTTAACCACCAATGCGACCGACCGAATACCTGCTCGACTCTTGCCAGTGATTGTGAGACGACCTCAAGCCGTTGCAGCCTGATGCAAAATGGCGTGTGTATTGAGCAAGAGCTTCAAAAGTCATGCCCTGAAAAAAATTGCAGCACCACCCATTTACAATGCCTCGACACCACCTTTTGCCTTGATGGCGATTGTTATGACGGCACACCCACTCAATCCCAGGACTTTAATGAATCAGCGGCCGGGCTGGCAGCTATCTCAGAAGCCGCAGAAGGATTAGGCGATCCACCTTTAATCTTTACGGGAAAAGGCATGCAATGTACTGACAAAGCCTTTGGGGTTGCCGACTGCTGTAAAGATGGGGGCTGGGGAACGGGTATTGGCCTTGATAAATGCAATGAAGAAGAGGAAGCCCTCGGACAAGCCAAAGAGAAAGGTATCACGATTGCATTAGGGGAGTATTGCGCCAATAAAGTCTTAGGGGTTTGCACTCGCAAAAAGAAGGGGTATTGCGTCTACGACAGTAAGCTCGCTCGCATCGTTCAAGAGCAAGGCGTAAAAGGTCAACTTGGTATCAGTTTAGGCTCAGCAAAAGATCCGTTATGCGAACCTATCACCCCTGAGCAGCTTCAGCAAATCAACTTCGAGCACATCGACTTTTCTGATTTCTATGAGGATATGCACGATAACACAAACCTTCCTTCCGCCACCGAAATCCAAAACCGCCTGCAAAGTGCGTATGGGCAATAGTCCATACGTAAAGGAAGCGATGATGAAATACCGACATAAGACAAAATTAGCATGGCTACTGACACTGTTTACCTGGGCGTTAAGTAACACCCAGATAAGTTTTGCCAACCCTTCCCCCCCGAAAGGCTGGAAATGGTATAACGAGCCCAAAGACCTTCCATCCTCACCAAAACCAGTGCCCACACCCCTACCTTCAAATACGAAGACTACCGTGATGAGCGCCACTCAGCAGATGCAGTGGTTTCATCAGACTTATGAGGAGGTAAAGGCGGATGCCACCATTCACCCCGATGATGAACAGAAATATCTCAAACTGATGCAGCTCAATCACTTCATTGGTGAGAAGACGGCCCAAACAGGCATGACGTTTAAAAAACTGCTACTCAAGTATCCAGAGTACTCCTACGTCAAAGATCGCCCTGTGGAGCAAGCCGCGAGAAGTACCTATCACCAACAAGAGCGCCAAAAGAAAATCGATATGGTGGAGAAGATGAAAAACGAAGGTTGGGGCTTTTTCTTTGTCTATGAAGGTGACGATCCGCTCACTCAGAGTCTGGCTCCCTCAATGCAGCAATTTGCCGATAGGTACAAGCTTGAACTGCTCGGCGTGAGTAATGACGGCGTGTTTATCGACAACATCCGTCAAAATCGCCTCAATAATGACAAAGTTGTCGTGCCGTTTACCCCAGCCCTGATCTTGGTCAATCCAACCACCTCAGAGTTTAAACCCCTCGCTTACGGGTTTATTTCACAAAACGATTTGTTGGGACGGTTCTATAACGTCGCGACCAATTACCAATCCCCTGACTTTTAACGCCACACAGGAAGAAAAACTATGCTCAAACGTGCGCTCTTTTGCCTTTTATTCATAACCACGGCCTCGCCCACTTATGCCGTCATGCAAGATCAGTATGCGATGGTCTTTTTCTATCGCAGTGACTGCCCTTACTGCCACAAGTTTGCCGCTAAGTTCAAGACCTTTACTCAGCAAGCGCAACTACAAACTTACGTTTTCTCACTCGATAACCGACCGATCACGGAGTATCCCGTTCCTATTCCGGCCACACCGGAACTCAGCCAACTGTTCTTTGAGAACCCAAGAAACATCACGGTGCCAGCGACGTTTTTAATCAACGTCAACAGCCGAAAGTTTGTCAAAGTATCGATTGGAGATGTGACTTACGACGAACTAGAACAAAGCGTTAAGGGCATATTGAGTGATAAAACCATATTGGAAGCGATGCAGTAATCCTGTTACTTCGAGTAAAATGCACTAAGCAAGATCATCGCAATAACAAGCAGCCATAACCAAGGGCAAACAGTAAACCTAGCCCCTCTGTCCGCCCCGACCTCTCTCATCTACTCCATTTTGCCCTGACTACCAAGAGAAAATTTGATACTTAATTTATTACCTTATCAGTCTCATATGTGAAACGTGAACAAGGTTATTTGACGACCATTTCCATAAATAAGGAAGTCGAAATATGAATGCCTCTTTATCCACAATAACTGTGGGAAAAACACTCCACCTAATGAAATATCTTGCCTTGTACTTGATGCTCTCCTATCAAGTACAAGCCGCTGGTGTCAGTGGCTCTCTGGATAATTTTTTTAGCGATTTGGGCTATCACACTAACGTGTCTAACCCAAACGCTTACAAAGGCCAAGCTGCCAACTACTATAATGGCGGCTCTTTGTATGTTCGGTCCCCGATACAAAACGCTCAATTGATCTCTGCGACCGTCCCATCAGTCAGTATGGGGTGTGGCGGTATCGATGCCTTTATGGGGGGATTCAGTCACATCAACTCAGACCAACTGGTTCAGTTTGGCCAAGCGGTCGTCTCAAATGCGGTGCCATTTGCCGTCGATTTAGCGCTGCAAACCTGGGCGCCTCAAATCAAGCAAATCCGAGACAACTTACAAAACATTGCCGATAAATGGCTCAACCAATCCATCAACTCATGTGAAACCGCGCAAGCAGCCGTGAGTGGCCTTGCGGGCGCATTTGACAACCCTCAAACGAAAAAGCACATCTGCGCAACCATGGGTACACATAACAATGCCTTCTCGGATTGGGTCTCCGCGCAGCAAGAGTGTGGTGTAGGCGGTCAGGCAAATGCCCAACTGGCCAATGCACGAAACAACCCCACACTGGAAGACCTAACCCAGACCAATCACAACATCGTGTGGTCAGCCACGCTAAAAAACAGCTTTCTTTCCAGTGATACGCCGCTCGCGGAATTTCTCATGAGCTTATCGGGTACGTACATCTATGACGCCAGTGGTCAACCTCGTTATTACGCAAGCTTGCTGGCCGACAACAATAACTTAGTTCAAGCGTTACTCGAAGGGGGCGAAGTGTCTTATTACCGATGTGATAACACTGACCGTAAGCAGTGTTTAAACCCAAACCAAGCGACTTTAACGTTAGCCTCATCAAAGGGGCTTCAAGAGCGCATTCGAACCCTTTTGGAGCAGCTTTATACGGCTATTGCCAACGACAGCGCATTAACGAGCACCCAAAAGTCATTTCTTGAGTACACCGAGACCCCTATACAAGCCATTTTCATCAGTGCGACACGCGCTAACCGTTACCCAAACTTTGCTGCTTACTCACGACTCATTGCCATTGAGTTACTCAATCGCTACTTAGCGAATATGCTGAACATTGTACAGACCTCACTGGCGAACACGCAAGTCAACCACAAAGACATTGCACTTATTACCCGCGATATCGACAGAGCGAAACACTTCACCGATGGGTTGGCCGACAAAGCCACCAGACAACTGCTCGAACAAGAGCAGCTTATCCAAGCGCATAAAAGCAATGATCAAAAAGCCTGGCAAAAACTCAACGAACAACTCCAACAAAACTTAACTTTCGGGGAGTAACTCATGACTCTCGAATACTACGTTTACACCCAAGGCGAGACGCTTCAACGCGCACTCAACGCCATCGCCGCGTTTTTTCAATCGGCTAGTTTTGCCTCCATGACCTCCATCGCCTTAATGATTGGGGCGATTATGACCATGGTGCTTTTTTTTACCACACGCAACACCAAACATATTTATGTTTGGGCGATTATCTTTACCCTTGTCCCGTCGATGCTGCTGCAACAAACCGCACGCGTCCAAATCATCGACAAAACCGAACCAAGCGGCATCTATTCCGTGGACAATGTGCCTTATCTTGTCGCCGTCCCCACTTGGTTTTTCAGCACCCTGATGATGGGTGTAACCGAAGCCGTTGAAACCATTTTTATGACCACCGACGATAAACGTTACGGTCGGGCAGGCATGATGTTTGGATCAGAGTTGTATCAGTTATCCAGACAAGCGGATTTAAGAGATATTGAAGTGCGCCGAACTTGGAATGACTTTTTCAAAAACTGCATTATTGGGGACATCGAAATCAATCGTAAATACACCTGGCAAGCCTTACTGAGCGCCCCTGATATTTTTGGTTTTCTAGATGGGCAATCAATGAGCCCCCTTCGCGGCGTCATGATAAACGGCATGAGTCAGGACTTTAAAACCTGCCGAGAAATCTATCCGGACTTAAAAAGCCAATTCGGCGTCGCGTCCGCAGAGGAGCTTGATCTGATTGGCACGTATCTTCATGGAGCCAAAGCGGCGACCTATGCCCCTCACGTTCGCAGTGCGCTGCAAAATAGTTATCAGGACTTTATTGGCATCAGCAATAACGCCGTGGACGTGCTTCGACAAAATATGACGATAAATGCGATGCGCCGCAGCATTCATGCGCTCAACCCGAATGCCAGTGCCATGAATTACGCCTACACCTCCAACAAAATGCAGCAAACCTCGATGTGGGCAACACTTGGCATGCAAGCACGTGAGTTCATTCCCATGATGCATACCATGCTGTTTTTCCTGTTCAGTTGCTTAAGCTTTATGATTGCCGCCGCCGCGCTCATTCCAGCACTCACTAAAATGGTCTTGGTCAACTACATCAAGACCTTTGCGTATTTAGCGACCTGGCCTCCACTGTTCGCGATTTTAAATGTCCTGATGGTTTGGCCATTGGAACTCTCATCAAACGCCACCGCCGACCCTATGAATGGCCTCTCCCTTTCTAATGCGAATGCCCTTGATGAGCTCCACTCACGCTTTGGCTACATGGCAGGCTTTCTCATGATGACCATTCCGGTCTTGGCCGGAAAAGTGCTGCAAGGCGGCGTTGCAGCGGCGCAAGCCATGAACTACCAGTTGGCAGGAATGATTAACAGCACCAACGCCCGGGTCAGCGCGGCAAGCTCAACCGGTAATATGGACTTTGGCAATTTGCAGATGCAAAACCACAGTTTCAATAACACCAGTGCCAATAAGTTTGATGACAACATACTGTTAAGAACCGGCATGGCGACCATTCAACAACCAGATGGCGCTTCCATCACCACTCTACAAAATGATGATGGAAGCAAGCTCTATAACGCACAAGAAGCCATCTCAAGGCCCGTGTGGTCAGCCCAAACCTCAAGCATGCTACAAAACAGCATTCACGATCAATACTCCAGTGCCTTGACCGCGCAAAAGCAGAGTATGAATACCTTCACCGATTTCTTCTCCAACAGCATGCAGCAAAGCGACCGCTGGAACGATAACTGGACACGCAGCCTCTCGTATGGGGATGGCCATAGCACCGCTACCGAAGGTCAAATCAGCCAATCTTACTCGAAGATGGAGTCCGCCATCGATAACATCTCACAGACGATGGGCTGGTCACATAACCAAGCCAGAGCGTATGCCATTTCAGCCAATGCAGGTGTCACCATCGGTACGCCAGGTCAAACTGTGCTTGGCAGTGGCGCCAGTGCCGGCGTTCAATGGAGCACCGACCAACGTGAGGCGTACAGCAACATGAGCGCTGAGCAGAAACAAGCTCTTGAACAAGCGACGCAGCAATACAGTGAAGGCGCGACCTCAATGGAGCGAGCAGGTCGCACGCTTGATACCAAAGATAACCGCAGCGCGGTGGAGCAATACGCCCATGACTTTGCGCTTAGCCATCAACGTCTGCAAAGCAGCGCAGCATCGGTCAGCGAATCGAATGCGGAAGTGGATAGCTTGCAGAACATTCAATCTCGCCTTGATACAAACTCGGTCAACTTTAGTGCCAGTGCGGTAACAGGTTTCCAAAAATACCTAGAGTCGAAGTTTGATGATAAAGGAGAAATCACGCGCCTAATGAACGCCACTAAGCCAGAAGATTTGAAAGATGCGCGTAGAGAATTTGATGACTACACACGTACAAACCAATTCCAGAAAGCTTTCGGGGTATCCACCTCCAAGAGTGATATCGAGGCTCTGGCTGATATGTACCAACCTCGCAACCTGGGGAACATGCCAACCTCGACTAGTGAGCAGAAAGCCGGGGTCAACAGTGGCTCAGAAAGAGCGAAAGGTAAGATCGAGGAGGTAACGATCGATATGATTAACTACCAAGGAAGTAACGAGCTGTATGACAATGACATTTACCGTAACGTGAAAGGCAATGCGTTAGTGGCCGGAGGACAGATGCAAAACGAAGCTGAGCAGAACGTCACTTCAACCACTAATCCGAATGCAGACCTTAAGAAAACGGTAGACGATAAGATTATCTCGCCACCCAAAATGGATACGGACCGGCCCCCTCATGAGGGATATCAGTTATATGATACCCATTCCAAAAGCAATGGATAACCATCACTGTTTATTTATACAGGCATACACTATAAGTAGCAATGCGCGCAGAATCTAAGTTTATTCATGGAGAGCCTGTTATGAAAAAGACATTCGCAGTTATATTAAGTTGCTTCTCATTAAATGCGTGCGTTTCACACACTGCTAATGATTTTAGCTCAGCCTATGATTACCTTAAAGCGACACTAACTCCAACCTTATTGGGACTTGAAGTACCGATCAGTGGGGATCAAGAAGTGTTTCTCTTTCGTAATACTTTTCATTCAGTAACTCAAAAGATTCAGAGTAATGCAAACATCTATTGGGAAAACGATATACGCTACCTAGCATTTACAAGTCCGCTAGACACAGAGCATTTAATGAAGCCTCTTATCTACGCACACCGATATTGCAAAGGGAGATTGCATCGTTTAAGAAATATCCAAGGGGAATTCTTTTATGACTCAGGCACCAATACATGGGTGCTGTATAAAAATTCAACATCCTTTTTATATTCTTCAGCACACACATCCGTTCCAGCCTCAGATAACCCTAAGAGCATTCAAGAAGCTTTATTTATATCTGAGCAATATTTTGGGTTATTTGCATGCGAAAGTAACGAGAAAAACTGGACAATAGAGATTGCACCTACCGCTTTCTCTATCGATAAAAGTGGGCCTATACCCGTATTCACTACAGGAATCGTTGTCCGAGTAAGCCCCCCATAAATCATACCTATTGACGTTATTAGTTGAATACAGAAAACCGCCTAGCTATGTCGGTGTTTTGTCTTCCATGCAACGAATACCCTCTTCAGCCCCTGCTTACTGCGTGACGCTTGCGGTGTCACGCAGTGATTTCTTTCCACGCTTCACAACACCTGATTCATCAGAGCGTTGTGGTTTCGGCTTAAGGCCATAACATCATCGGCTAGCCTATCAATCTGCTGCTGTTGCATCCGCATCCGGCCTTGAAATCCTTGGTATTCTTGCTCATCTATTAGCGTTAAGCCGTGTTGTTTGGCTTGTTGTTTAAGTCGCTGCAATTGAGGTGACTGAGTACGTAACTCATTGGCTAAATCCTGTTTTAATATTCTTTTTGCTAGCGCATGCTCGAAGCCTTGCTCTTGTGACCAAGCGTTGGTGTTGAAGACCGAGTTGTAATGAAAGTGGATATTCTGGGTGGTGACGTTTTTGACTTGGGCGAGTTCGTAGATGAGATCATTCAGTGAGAAGTCAGACGAGGGTATTGGAGACGGTAGTGGCGGTGTTTGATGGTTACTTATGTTCTCAAAGGCACGAATCACCTTGAGATGGAACTTGGGGCTAATCCACATTGCGTATGAGTAGACCAGTTCTTTGCATACCCAGGTACCAGAATTACAACCGCCACGCTTGGTATTTACGGCAAAGTGTGAATTCGCACTTTGGGATTTTTCACGAAAGCAACAATTCCTGCTTTGGTCTATTTCATTAATCAGTTCTTGGGTTTGCTGATTGCGAAGAAATTGAACAGGCTTGTGTTTTTGATGGCCACCACTCGCTTTATGTAGATCATTCAGCGAGTACAAGTTGTCGAGTACACGAATGTTTTTGGAAAGGATAGTTAGATTAGTCATACTGACCTCCTTGGAATGATACATATAATCACCACTCAAAGGGACTAATCTTCGGGTGGTGAACTGAACAGGGTTAGTTCTACCGCTTCCAAGGATACGGCTAGCCGAAGCTGCCCAGCCCACCATAATGCAGATAGTACAATCCGTAACCGAATCGACTATGTCCAGGTGTGCCGAAGCTACACATAAAAACCACCAAAAAGCCGGAGAGTACCCTAAACCATATTTGCCCCAAAGCGTGTTTCGTATCAAACGAATGGGAAATACATGTTTTCAAAAGTGCATAAAAAATGTGATGGTTTCAACTGGCAAATTTAGTCGATCTTTTAGCATCTACTACTGTTTCTGTAACTCATCAAACCCATTAAACCGCTGATGCAGTTTCGTGCCTATGGTCAACGACACCAAGAGGCTGGTCAAAGCGATCACTGCTCCTACAACAAACACCCATTGATAACCAGACATCCAAATGATTCCCAACAAAAACGGTAGGAACACCGCTGCAATATGGTTAATGGTGAATGACAAGCTCGCAGTTGAAGCCACTTCATCTTCCCTAATTGTTTTTTTAAAATAAGTATTTAGGGCTATCGCAAAACTAAAAGTGATACTGTCGACAACGTATAGTCCGGCTGCCGCATAATGATCATCTACAAATGCGTAAGATAAGAACACCAACATTAACGTTGTATACTCAATGATCAAACCTTGCCTTTCTCCTACACGGTCAATAAAGCGTCCGACATAAGGTAGAGCAACAGTCGTTGCTAAACTAGATATCATAAATAAAGCGGCCATCATCGCGATCGTATAGTGAAACTTGGTAACCATTAGTAAGCCAGCAAATGCGACAAAGATTTGCCTTCTTGCCCCACTCAAAAACGTCAGAATGTAATACGTCGTGTACTCGCGTCGTATAAGCAGTTTGATGCGTTGCTTAACCTCTGTATGAGTTTCTTGAAACGTGACCAAATAGACCGCCAGCAAGAAACATATTGCCCCACAAGTAAAGAAAATTGCCTTATCGGAAACATCAAAAAGATAGCTAGCGACCATAATGCCTAAAAAAGTCACCATCGAGAAGAAAGATGCGGTGGAGCGAATCTTTCCCATTGATTCACTAAAACTTTCGGTAGCTAACAATTGTGTTGACAGTGATTTGTCTACCGCTTCTAGGTAATGGAAACCAATAGACATAATAGTCGTACTGAAATAGAAGCCATAAATCGAAGGCAAAAAGCCGGTTGCTGCAACACCTAGCCCTAATGTTGCAACCGACAGTACCGCGACTCTTTGTTCAGAGACAATGAACAACAGGAACAATACGGTGAATGAGAGTAAACCAGGGATTTCCCTAACACTCTGCAATACACCCACACCAGCACCAGTCATACCAACAGTATCGACGGCAAAGTTATTCATAACGACTCGCCATCCGGTATTCGCTATTACTGACGCGATAGCAATAATCACCAACATCGCGAATGCACTCCGCGATGTTAAAAGTCGAAGCAAGTCGGTCATTTAAGCTACCGATCCCAAAAGAAAATCTTGAATATGGTCACGCATGAACAAAGCCATCGAAGAAAGGTCGTCCCATGTTTCTTTGTTCGTGTGGGTTATACATTCGATAAAGACTTTACTTAGGTGTGGCTCAGCATGTAACCAACAACTTACATATTGTGCGGTGTAACACACATGCTGCATTTCATCTTCTAAGATTTTTTGAATCGTTGGACGCATTTGTTTCATGTAATCATCGTCCGACTCATCAATGATGGCCAAATGTAGTACAAGTAAACGCCATGAACGTATTTCAATAGAGTGAACCCGAAACAGGAATGTCTTAAGGTCATCGTCAAAGTTCATGACTTTGTCTAACTCAAATTGAACTTCATGTTCATGTGTTTCTGTCTCGTACCCAGTTAAAGGAATAAGACTGGCAAACAGCGTAGAGTGGTTCATTTCATCATTATAATGACGCAACATACGCTGCCTTAATTCATCATCAGCATACCGCTCTGCGATCATTCGCAACCTTGCTGCACCTTTAGCTTCATCTATCGCGTTGTGCAAAAGGTAGTAAGCCATCATCTTTTTATTTTGAAAAATAGTTCGAGCCAACCCATTCATCATCTCAGAAGTGAATGACAAATCAGATACTAAATACTTCTCGATGCAATCTTTGTATTCTTTTGAAAGACTCACACCTTTAATATCGTATAAGTCATAGAGACTGTTTTGTATATTATTCATAGACAATTCCTTTTCTCAGTTGACTCCTTAACTGATACACTTTCTTGAGTGCCTTATTGAGTGGGGGAGCAAGCTAGTTAGCGAGACTCTTTTTTGTGTGGTATTGACGGGACTGGATTCGATTCAAAGGCAGCATTTGATCGTACGAGTCTTGGAGGTTGGTTAGAGATATCTTGCTTCTGAAGTTTTAGCGCCAAAGCAGTTCTTAGTTTTCCGTTCATATTCAAATCCTCAAAAATAATATTATGTTCAGAGTTTGGTCACGATATGCAACTCAAATCAAGAACACAGAGATAATACCCCTGGTTATCACGTTGTTACACGATCATTTATAAAATGTTACCTTTTGAAATTAACAAGTATTACGGGTGTTTTTATTTATTTGAGATTCTTACTATTTCCAACTGACGATGATGTACCGGTTAGATCTGCGCCAGATGAGCTGAACTACAAGTTAAGAGACTTCTCGCATTCATAGTTATTCATGAAAGACTAATTTAGCAAGATATTGACAAATACACGTAACCTGAGGCGACCAGCAAAGGGGCTTGTGTTACACAGCGATAGGGGCTCCCAGTATCCGAGCAGACAATATCGCAAACAACTACAGGGTTATGGCATGTGGGCGAGCATTGGAGATGTCGGTGCTTGCTGGGATAATGCCGTGGTCGAGCGGTTCTTCGGAAGTTTAAAGCACGACTGGTTGTTTAAAGTGCACCAACCAGAGAGCATATGAAGGAGGATGTCTCAGCCTACATGAGGTATTACAACCTCGAAAAGCTGCATTCGGCGAACAATGACATGAAGCCAATTAATTATGAAGAGTTTTTAGCAGAAATAGACAAATGCCCACAGGCGTCTATAAAACGTTTTTATCCACCAACGTTTCAGATCTTCCTGAACCCTACTAAATGTGACTGCCAAACTTCATGTTGACCAAAAACACTGAGAGGAGGTCATCATGAGAAAGTTTTCTTCTGGAAAATGCAGTGGCATAAAAAGGCCATTTAAGCTTGAAGAAATCTGGCGGATCAGAACTAGGCTGGAGATTGAAAACGATTTAATGCAGCTCGCGCTACTGAACTTAGCTATAGATAGCAAGTTAAGAGCGAGTGATTTGCTAAAGCTACACGTTTACGATGTGTCTTCGCAAGGAGTTATCTATGACAGGGTTCAGTGCATCCAGCAAAAAACGGGCACCGATGTCCACTATGAGATAACACCAAGAACACAGCAAAGTATTAGCCGATGGATTTTTGCAGCATCCCTAGAGGCAAGCAGTTTTCTATTTCCGAGTAGCAGACGCTCTGGGCAACCCATCAGCTACTCATTCTATCGTTCAATTATCAGGAGCTGGGCTGTAAAGCTTGGATTGAATGCTGACTATTACGGTACTCACTCCATGCGTCGCACCAAAGCCACTTTAATCTATGCCAGAACGAAAAACATCAGGGCTGTACAGATCTTACTTGGACACTCGAAGCTTGATAACACAATTCGATACCTCGGCGTTGAGCTAGAAGACGCTCTGAGGTTGTCTGAGAAAACAGACTGCTGAGAGATAGGAGCTGTTACAGGCTTTTCTCCTGAAAAGCCTGTGCCCCTATATGTTTTAGATAGACTTGTCATTAGCAGGAAGCAAATAGAGGAACGAACTACTTTTCCTAATCGAAATGTATCGACAAATCCAAGGCCTTACTAGGTATCTATTGGCTGGGCAATGACCGAGGGATTAACTCATGATGTGTTTAGCTGAGTTGGTTTCGCTATCGCCATCTATGTGAACATTGAAACGGCGAAAACGATGTTATTTATGAATGAAGAGCGACATCAAACCCATTATCCGCTTAGGGCAATTCCGGCATTGGCGCTCATGACATTGCAAAAAGGACACATTGCGTGTCCCCCATGTTGTTATTTAGTCGCTTCACTATCCGGATTTGGTTCTGGTGTGGCATCTTTGACTAAAGCTGATTGTGATTCCGGTGCGGGTTGTTCTTGCCAGCATCCCACACAAGGCTCAGAAACCCATGCCCAAGTCTTGCTTGTGATACAAAATGGGTTTAGCCATAGCAAGGCAGCTACTATGGCACCAATGACCACAGCACGCAGGCTTAGAGGAACTTTGTCATTAAAGCCGAGAGCAAGTTCAGTGCTCATCCAGTCGCTATTGTGCTCAGAAAAGACTTTGTAATGGGCATACCATGAGGACAGCAACACAGGAGACATGGTGTCAACAGCTCGATGATCAGCCTGCACTTGAGCTAGGTCAGCTCTTGCTTTGGCAACAGAGTTGGTATCTTGTATGTCAACTTCGCAGTAAATGCGCTCTAGTTTCTTGCTGATATCAGTCAAGCTAATCCCTGTCGCTTCATACTGCTCTTTCTGAAGCTCTCTTGGCTTAAGGACGATCCCGATAATACCGATAATAAGCAACAGAGCCGCTAAAGCCTTGCTGTTGAACTCTGCAAATGCCAAACCAAGCACACCAAAAGACAGCGAAACTACGCTAATAATCGTAGGAAGCTTTTCGCAGATATCGAATGACGCAAAATGAAGCTTGGCGCTGTAGAGTACGTTGTAATACTCTCTAGCCACTTGCTTCTTAATCGTCTGTTCCGTCATAAACTATTGTTCCTATTCGATTGGGACGGTGATTTCATGTCGTGCTATCACCGTATTGTTGCGGATAGCGTAACACTCAACCGTATGATCGCCATAGAAATTAGCGGTCTCGATACGAGTTTTGCTACCGTCATCATCCATGATTTCACCACGGTGATTCCTCAGCTTGTCAGCCTCATCCCCACGGTTACGCACCTTCCACTTCACCTCATAATCTTCTCCGATGTCGGTTTGTTTTACAAAGAAGTGCAGTTTCCGTTGATGCTGAATTCGCTCCCCAACAAATTTTATTGATGACAACATTCTGGTCATCAGGTCGCTTTTAACCTCACAATCAATGATAATTTGGTTGGTAATATCCAGATCGAACAGTTCCTCGATAAACTGCTCATTAACCGCCGCCGCTTGTTTGGCTTCACGATTAGGAAACTTAGTGCCAAAAATAGCCTTATATCGCTGGTTGCACTTATCCTCATAGCCGCTCTCTCTGGCTTCTATGGCTTCAATGGCATTTTCCAGCGCTATCTGCGCATCAGCTTGGAATGCTTTCTTTATACCGACTTGGGAGTTACTGCCAAATGCGTAGTAGTACGTTTTCTCTGGCTCTTTGGTGAGGTATTGGAAAAAATCTCGCACCATCTTGTCAAAGCTACCGAAACTAGCTTTGTCGTAATCGGTGTTATCTTTGAAGAAGTTGTAGCAGAGAGTATCAATCAGAAAGCCACTCATCTGAATATCGTTTCTGGCCTTCCAAGCACGAATCATTTTCGCAAGCTTACGTAGGTTGTCTTTACGCTCGGTGTTCAACTCCCTAAATGCTTGTAATTCAGCACGAGTGTTACACTTGCGCCATAAGCCGCCGTTATATGTGTCAGGATATTTGAAAACTCCCTGCCATTCGAATACGGGCACCACCTCAAAGGTAAAGTCCTGCATCTCAACTACCACCACGTTGCGGTCTTTTTTTACCTTACTTGTCTTGTATGTCTTCTTGATAGCATCTTTGGCGTGGTCTAGTGCCTTTGATGGGTCTTTGCGGTAGGTAGGCCAAGTGCTAGGTGGGAGTATGTAGAGCATATCAAGGTCAGAAATACCTTGGATTCCAGAGTAACGACCATACGATCCAGCCTGAAGACTGTAACTTGTCTTGTCGTTTTCCAAACCTCGAAACTGTTCATTGAGGTTCTTCGTGATGCTTTCATAGCGACTCGAAATTTTGTTCTTGTTCTTGATCTTCAAGTTGTCCAAAAACACACTGAAATCCCGTCTTACCGTCATATGTCACCCTCATGTAGTTAAGTCCATGTATTACATGGGGGCATTGTTTGGTAAAACAATCCTCCCTATCAATATACTGTGTCTGTGAAGACTGGTAAACACTACATGTGCGATGCGAATAATAAGAGATACCACTATTTGTTGAGTTGTTTATCAATGTAACTTTGCGGTGATTAGAATTCTTTGGGTAAATAAGAAACGCTTGTCTTTGTTCCTGCTTGTCCCGCCGATACACATGAGTTACAACTTTGCTACACCAAAGGCAATCCACGATTAACTAATTTAGAAGATGCTGTAACTCAGTATTATCCAGAACTTTCACAGTTGGCACTTCGTAACTCAGAAGTGCCCCAAAATGCGCTGCCTTACTTCTGCTCCTCGAGTTTACAAACAGCCATTTGACTTAATTTTTCTTATCCGAACAAAGGGCATTTCGTCAGAGCTTTCTAAGCTAAATATGATATTGTAATCATATTAGTGTTCTTAATGCCGCTATTACCAATAGGAGCACTGACACCGCTATTGATGCGATTAATTATCGCTTAAGTCACAACACCTAAAAGTTAGAACTTTAAACACAAAAGGAAACATGATGCGATTCCTCGAAAATGGACCTTCAATACCTGATGAACTCTTATTAGCCAGAGACCAAGGTCGGGTGGTATTTTTTTGTGGTGCAGGTGTTTCAAGAGCAAAAGCGGGATTTGCCGACTTTTTTGGGCTAGCTTCATCTGTAACATCTGAGCTTGGTGTAGAAACCAGCAGCCCTGCCTTGAAGCTTATAGAGGCTGCTAAAGAAATAACCGCTAGTACTGGCGTGGAAGGGGTAGTTTCGGCTGATAGAATATTTGGTTTGCTGGAGCGAGAGTTCTTAACGAGAGATATATATAAATCAGTAGCTAAGGCTCTCACACCTGAGGGAGAAGTTGACCTAAGCGCACATCAAACGATGCTTAAACTAGCTACAACGAACGATGGTATCGTACGTTTGGTAACAACTAACTTTGATCGCTTATTTGATCTTTGCAAACCAGATATAAATACCTTTATGCCCCCAAGACTGCCTGATCTTAATCATCCAATTGATTTTAATGGCACGGTATACCTTCATGGCAAAGTAAACGAGGATGGTACAGGTGCTGCAAGCAACGGCTTTGTCCTCTCAAGTTCTGAATTTGGTGATGCTTACTTGGCTAATGGTTGGGCTACCTCATTTGTCAAAGGGATATTGGAAAAATATGTCGTAGTTTTTGTCGGTTATTCTGCGGACGATCCGCCAATTCAGTATTTGTTAGAAGCACTCAATAAAAGCTCAAGCCATCTCAACGATATATACGCATTTCAATCTGGTGATGAAAGTTACGCTAGCTCAAAGTGGCACCATAAAGGGGTAAAAGCGATTGCGTATGACGATACAAATGGACATATCGCGCTTTGGAACACTTTGGAATCTTGGGCCGAGCGGGCTTCTGATCCGGATGCATGGTATCAAGGAATAATCACAAAAGCTGGAATGGGGCCTCACCTCTTACTGCCCTTTGAACGCGGTCAGATTGCACATATTGTTTCTACAACCGAAGGAGCCAAAAAGTTTGCTAATAGTGAAATACTAGCTCCTGCCACTTGGCTTCATGTGTTTGATCCTGAATTGAGATATGAAACTCCTCGTAAAAATTTATCCGGTGCAGAAAACCTAACTGAGATGGTAGACCCATTTCACTTTTACTCTCTGGATTCGGATCATACACCACAGCATGTTGACCCTAATGACTTTTATAACAAACGTGAAGTTCCCACAGGAGCATGGGATGCTTTTGAGTTTAACTCACAAGACATTAAAGGAACACAAGACCAACGTTCTATAAGATTTAGAGGGGATGATTCCAGTTCCCCTCAGTTTTCAACCCTGCCTCAAAGGCTCAACGCATTAACATATTGGTTGAGCAGAGTGGCGGAACAGCCAGAAGTAATCTGGTGGGTTACGAAGCAGCAATGTCTTCATCCTTGGGTTCAGTTTGTACTTAAGTCAGAATGTGAGCGTCGTTCTAAAGATATGGATAGTACACTCAATGAGGCATGGAGCTATGTTTTGGATGGCTTTGAACAAACTGATAAAGGAGGACACCGCGATTGGTTTACTCTGGAAAGAGCAATAAAGAATAATGGCTGGTGTCCCAGAAAATTACGGCAATTTGAAAAGGTAACGAAACCATTCATCAAGGTCTCGCCGCCTTTCCGCACCCCGAATGAGATCAACTGGGAGCAGATTAGTTTAAAAGACTTAATTCATTTAGATGTCCATTACTCAGAACTACCAAGAAGGCTAGAAATTCCTGATGAGTGGATAATTCGTACCGTTGAAGTCCTGAGACGTAATCTAGAGCTTGCTGTTGAACTAGAAAAAGAAATAGGAGGATATGGCCTGAGCCTGAGTTGTTCGTTAACACCCGAGAAGAAAACAGAGGATTCGTATAGTCGAACTTACGGTCTATCTGCATGGGTATTGCTGTTTGTTTCTTACTTAGAGAAATTAGTTTTGATTGACCTTGATGCTGCTCGGAAGGAGCTTTCAAGG
Organism: Vibrio vulnificus CMCP6; assembly: GCF_000039765.1. Taxonomy (NCBI): domain Bacteria; kingdom Pseudomonadati; phylum Pseudomonadota; class Gammaproteobacteria; order Vibrionales; family Vibrionaceae; genus Vibrio; species Vibrio vulnificus. The sequence continues at coordinate 710,390 of NC_004460.2, forward strand.
TGGCCATGCGATGACAGTACTATCTTTGCAAGGTTAAAGATTTGGGCGTTAGGGAAAACCAATCTTGTGCCTAATGAAAGTATTATTACTACTTTAAATCAACTTTCAGACGAAGCATTTTGGGATAGTTATCATGCTAGAGACTTGCTTCTAGCTTTCGTAGCTAGATGGAAAGAACTCGACCAATGTCGCCGTTCCACAATAGAAAATAGAATATTGCAAGGACCTAAACTTTGGAAAACCAAAGATGAAAGTAGATTTAAGGAACAGAAAGCGAGAAATATTCTGGATAGAGTAACTTGGCTTAAACAAAATGGTTGTGAGTTAACAATAGCAACGGATAAGTTAGTTGATAGGCTAAGAGATGATGCGCCGGAATGGAAGCCTGAGCATGCAAAAGATGCAGCGTGCTCTTTTGAAGTTCGCGGCGGTATTGTAACCAAAAATACAGACTATTCTTTGTTAGCAGATGAACCAATAGACTCAATCCTTGAAAGAGCATATGAATTATCTGGTAGACAAGCTGATTTTTTGATTGATGAAGACCCATTTCTAGGTTTATCACAAGAAAAACCGATTCGAGCTTTCAGCGCTTTAACTTGTTCGGCAAAAAAGGGAAACATTGTGGACTGGGCTTGGGATACTTTCCTTTATGCTGAAGCCCGTAAGAATGATAAACCCCGATTTATGGTGTTAATTGCAGAGCGTTTGTCTGGTTTTACCAGTAATGACTTGGCAAAAATACTTCGTTCAGTATCAAGCTGGTTTGAGCAGTCTACTAGCGTACTTGCTGGTAATTATTATGCTACATACTATAAATTAGCGTTTAAATTAGTTGATGCAATGTCGATACAACCTGCTAACGGTGAATCTTCAATAATACGAGGTAGTAAAGCTCCTGATTGGGCCATGGAGTCAATAAACTCACCAACTGGAAACTTAACCAGTGCCATACTGAAATCACAGTATGGCCGTACTTTTGAATCTGGAGAGTGCTTCACTGGGGATTTATTGTTATTACTCAACCAATTATTAGCTTTACCTAATGATTTACATCGTTACGCAATGGTTATACTTAGCCGCAGTTTAAGTTGGTGCTTTTGGGTTGATCCTGACTGGACTCAACGTAACTTGCTTTCTACCTTAAACTCTTCTTCCAGAGAAGATCGTCAGGCATTTTGGGCTGGTGTTTTATGGGGAGAAGTTCGCGGGAAAGAACTATTCACCATTTTGAAGCCAAGTATTCTGGAATTGGCATATTCAGGAGAAGTTGAAACCCGAGGTCATCAGGATGCTATTGTGGGATTAATTTTCTCAGCTTGGAAAATTAAGGATGAGGATAAAAGGTGGGTATCTGATCTTGAATTAAAAGAAGTATTAATTAAAGCAAGTGATGGCTTTAGGTGTGGAATATTATGGCAAGCTAGGCATGGAGAGAGTGAAGACAAAGAGCATTGGTTACTAGCATTCAGAGAACTTATCTCAAATGTTTGGCCAAAACAGCTTGCTGCTAAATCCCCCGCTGTATCAGAACGCCTTTGTGATATCGCATTTTGGTCGGAAGAACACTTCCCTGAAATTGTAAACCTAATCACTCCGTTCTTAACGAAATTCGAACGTGCTAACCACATCTACCTGAATGATGACAACGTACTTAAAAAATATCCTAATGATCTATTGTTACTCCTGAACATTGTATTACCTGATGATGTTAACAAATGGCCTTACGGCATTGGGGACTATTTAGAGCAAATGATAGAAGCTAATAGTGAGTTAGGTGATGATGAACGCTTTATCGAACTCAAAAGAAAATGGGATGCAAGGTGAGCCAATTTTAACAAATATTTGAGATTTTAAGTTACTTTTTCTTATCTGAGTAAGGCGCGTTAGAGCGATATACCTAACGCGTTTTTGTCCAGAACCTTCATAGACTGAATTTTACCCTTGGGGCTTTCTAGCTCGAAAGCCCCCCTTTCTTTGTTAGTGCTTTACTCATTCATATCTTATTTACCTGAATTTAAACTACTCCACCTTACTCTCTTTTTACTAAAAAGGAGCATTTATGCACACGCCTACACGCAAGAAAAGCAACCACTTTACTCGTGGAGGACAAGTGACCTTTCACGCCATTACCATGTTCTTTCAAGTGAACAATAAACTTGTGAAATTCATTGGTTGGGGCGTAGTTGCGCTCACTTTGTTACTGACGCACCTAAATTCCCCTCCTAATGCTTTGTGGGGCGAATTTTATTACTTCCGTAATGTTCTATATGCAAAGCTAGGGAAGCCTCTCGATAGCCCTGTCACCACCATTTGGGAAGGTGAGCGCTACACCGACACCCTCGCCTATCAACTGCAAAACTCTGTTCTCCTCGATATCCACGCCACCATTTGGCACAACGTTCAAATCTACTTTCTGATTGCTTTAGTGATAGGCATGGCCATCTTCATGATCGCCTTACGCTTTTTTAAAGAGCAAGGCGAAAAACAGAGTGAAGATATTCATATCCGAGGCTTTCGCTTAGCCCCGCCAGAAGCCATCACCAAAAAGCTCAAAGCACGAGCAAAAGCCAAGAAGAAACGAGGCTATGGGGATGGGTCAATATCGAGTTTTAAAATCGATGGTCATGCGCTTTTAAAGCAGTACTTCGAAGTTCAGCACTTACTCATTGATGGCACCACAGGGGCGGGAAAATCCATCATGATCCGCAAACTGGTGCGTTGGATACGCGCTCAGGGCGATAAAGCCATCATCTACGATAAGGGATGCACCTTTACTAGTAAATTCTACAACCCAGCGACCGACGTTCTCCTCAACCCCTTTGATAAACGCTGCGCTAACTGGGATGTATGGAGTGATGCCATCGAGGCGCCGGATTTTGAAAACATGGCCGCCGCATTAATCCCTCAACATGGTGAAGGCGACCCGTTCTGGGTCGATTCTGCCAGAACAATCTTTTCCTCTACCGCTTATCGCATGAGTCAAGATAACAAACCTTGCACCACTGAGCGATTACTCAGTTTGATCTTAACTTCTGAGCTGGAAACACTTGGCAACTTCTTAGAAGGTACAGAGTCCGCTTCTCTTGTCTCAACGGACATTAAGAAAACCGCGATTTCCATCAAATCGGTATTGGCCACTTACATCAAAAGCCTGCGCTTTTTGGATGGTCTTAATCACCAAGAGCGCCCTGATAAGCTCAGACAAAAGTTTTCAATCACAAACTGGGTTCAAGACGATAACCAAAAAGGCTTTTTGTTTCTCTCCAGTAATGCGCAGCAACATGCTTCACTAAGACCACTGATATCGATGTGGTTAGCCATTGCTTCCAATGCCATTTTAGGACTGAAAGAAGACGAAGAACGTCGTATCTGGGTCATTATGGATGAAATGCCAAGCTTGCATAAGTTGCCTGAGCTGGGCTCTATCATTGCCGAAGTTCGTAAGTTTGGGGGATGCTATCTGATTGGTATCCAGTCGTATGCGCAGCTCGTCAAAACCTATGGTAAGAATGCCGCTGAAGAGATGTTTGATTTACTTAACACACGCTTCTTCTTTCGAGCCCCGTCTGAGCCTATGGCGCGTATCTCTGCTAAAGACTTGGGTGAACAAGAAGTCGATGTCTCAAAAGAAAATGTCTCTTACGGCGCAAATACCTTGCGTGACGGTGTCTCTCTTGGCCACCAAACCATTACACGCCCTGTCGTATCTGCTAGTGAAATCCAAGCCTTAGATGACCTGCAATGTTATCTGCGCTCTCCTGGCATTGATCTTATCACTAGGCTCGACCTAGAATTCGACAAAATGAGTGACATTTGTCCAGCGTTTGATAAACGCACCATTGTACTTTCATCCGCAATGAGCAAAGTATATGAACAGGCAATTTACCATGAATGTGTTGCGCCTGGCTTATACCTGAACGAAGAAGATCGTCATAAGCTAACGGATGCTCAAGAGACGAACTTTGAAAACGAAGAGCAGATGAAAGCAGAAACCGTTCACATTCAACAAGCGATAAAAAGCGAGACAGTGAGCGAGCTGGTCAACCAATATCCACAACTCAAACAGGAGCAAGCCTATCAAGAGGAAGCTCAGCGCAATATTGAAGAAGCCGCCATTTCTCAAGAAGCCGAAATAGGAGAAGTTTACGACTAGGTTTCCTTTACTGCTAACAAGGATTAAACAATAACAGACACCCAAGACCTTCACCCCTTTCAAAAGCAGGCCTGAGCCAGGTTATTCAAGGAAAAAGCCCACAAAAGAGCAAAGCGAGCTGAAAAAAATTCGAGATCGCATTGAGCAAATTGAAGAGTAACAAGCTTGGGAAGCCCTTTGGGGAAAAGATACACTTTAAGAGTGAAAACAACGTATGACGACAAGACATATCTTCGGAATGTGTTTACTGGTTATCGTCTCGGGAGCCTGTGTGGCAGAACCACTCGGCAATACCAGCATTACCTCTTTCAACACCGCCAAGAAGATCGTGCAACAGCATGTGTACACCACCACAGAGCTGCGTAAAACGCTCTATTCCGATGCCACATTTAACGCGAAAAAAGACGTCTCGCTCCCTGGTGGGTTTAAGACAACTCAATACAAAAATCGATTGAAACGCTGGGAAGCCGAGCACGTTGTACCCGCTGAAAACTTTGGCCAAACCTTTATTGAATAGCACGAAGGACACGCCCAATGCGTCAATAGGAAAGCAAAAGCCTTTAAAGGCCGTAAGTGGGCAGAAAAGGTCAATACCGAGTAGCATCTGATGCCATCGGTTCTGTATAACCTCTACCCTGCAATTGGCAGTGTCAATGCGGCAAGGCAAAACTACAACTTCACATTGCTGCCCCATGCAAGGTCCAGCTTTGGTCAATGCGATGTGCCTATTGATGGTAGGAAAGTGCAGCCGCCTGAGCAGGCACGTGGCGCGATTGCTCGCACATACTTATATTTTGAAGCGCTCTACCCTCGATACTCGATGAGTAAAGCGCAAAGGCAGTTAATGCAAGCTTGGGACAAACAATACCCAACAACGAAAGTGGAGTGTCAGCGAGCTCAACGAATAAAACAACAACAAGGCAATGCCAATCCTATCCTTGCCGAACGTTGTAATTAACCTTCTCCCCTTAAACAATCACCAGAGTAGCCATCCCTCTGCATTTTGTTACAATGCTCCTGGGCGCTTAGACATACCCATGTCGAAGCGTTAGCCAAAACATGGATATGAAAAAGCCCCGAATGAACTATAAATTCAAACGAGGCCTTTACCATGTATAAGCAACTTGATAATAGCCTCTTACTTCATAGGAGGCAAGTTATGCCTAAAAAAACGGCTCTCGCAGCCTTAGTCGTGGTCTGCATCACGGCGGTCATTCTCACTGCACTTTATACCGGTTCGCTCTGCGATATCCGATACAAAGATCAGCAAAATGACTTAAGCATTAAACTTGCCTACGAAGTAAGATAAGGTCAAAGGGCAAGAGCTTGCTCTTGTCCTTTCCTTTATCTCTTTGTGAACTTGGTTTCTAAGCGCCCCTACTCTTGGTGGTTCCCGTAAAGGAAACACCACAATGATGTCAATCAGCCCTTTAAGATCTCCCTCTAACGCTGCTCAATACTACTTAAACGAAGAAAACACCCAAGACCTACCGGACACCTCTCTCGAAAAAGACGCTAGCGACAACTATTACCTCAAGGAAAAACAACAAGGTGAAAACACCTTTTGGCATGGAAAATTAGCACAAGAAGCAGGATTGCTTGGTAAACCTGTAGAACAAAAAACCTTAGAGACTATCCTTTCTGGCACACTCAATGATGAAACCATTAAGGGCAAGCGAGAAGACCATAAAAGTGGATTCGATCTCACTTTTTCTGCTCCTAAAAACGCCAGTATACTCGCATTGGTCGGTGGGGATTCACGTCTGATTGAAGCGCACAACAACGCGGTGAAATTTGCCCTCTCAGAGTTAGAGAAGGACGTAGCTCAGGCCACGCACACCAACGAAGCTGGCGAACGCGAGTTTCACAATACTCAGTCCATGATTTTTGCGGTCGTTCGTCATAAAACCAGTCGCAACAACGATCCACAAGTTCACTCCCATGCCCTCGCTGCCAATATGACCCGAGATCAGGAAGGCAACTTACGTACACTCGCGTCTAACTTAAAACAGAAAGGCGGCGTCATTAATGGCAGTGGCGAGCGCATCTATAACTTTCAGAAGTATTACACTGCCCTTTACCAAAGCCAGTTCGCCAGAGAATCCGAAGAATTGGGTTTCCAAACAAAAGGACTCGGTAACGCTCAATTTGATATCGATGGCGTCCCGGAGTCATTACATAAAGCGTTCTCAACACGCAAACAGCAAATTGACCAACAGGTAATGGAGTTTGGCCATGATACCCAAGCAAGTAGAGACACCGCAGCCCTTGATACCCGACAGAGAAAAACTTACCACAGCGATTCGACCTTAAACCACAAATGGCAACAAACCGTAAAAGGTGAAGGTTTTGACCCTGCCCTTTTGGTCAAACAAAGCCAAGCAATGCCTCAAAAAGGCGGCCATGCCATGCAGCAAGCCCATGAAGCGTTTTCACATGCAATGACGCACTTGGGGCAGTACTCAACCTCATTGAGCCTTGAGAAAGTGATTGAGGTCGCGGCCTCAGACTTTACTAAAGGAACACAGCAAGCCAATGCGATTGATTTAAAGCAAGTCGCCGACGAGTGGATAAAAAACGGCCAGCTTGTACCACTGGCTGAGAAAGGACACTACACCTCCCAAACGATGCTGAAAAACGAAAAAGCACTCATGGACATCACTAAGGGACGGACTCATAACATGCGCACTAATATCGATGAACCGACCCTAAACCGTCTCAATATTGCCCAAGATAATCGCCAAAAAGTGGCCGACCTTTATGGCTCAACCAAACAGTTTCACGTGGTCAACGTATTTGGTTCTTCCGAGCAAATCGCGCAAAACCTACTTAACGCAGGCAACCACAGTGGTAAGCGAGTACAGCTTGTCTCTCAAAACACCCAACACCACCGCCATAATCAACAAAACATCCCCCGAGAAAGCCACACCTTTGTCACTTGGGTTAAGCATTTATTTCAAGACGATCAGCGTCATACCTTACAAGGTCTACTTGATTCTAAGCACCCGCTGACCAACAAGGACATTATTTTAGTCGATAACGCAAACAAAATGAGTGCGAATGAACTGCTCTCACTCAGTGAAAAAGCCGGTAACAGCAACAGTAAAGTTATCTTACTTAACCGTGTCTCAAACCGCCAAGGCATGAAAGCGCACAGCGCTATCGACCTTTACAGTAAAGGAAATGTCACGACGCACACCTGGGTCAACAGCAAACAAGCGGATAGCGTCGTGCGACTGCATAATCGAGAGGATCACAACATCGCTCTCACTTACGCCGACTTGCCCGACAAAACCAATGCTCAAGTATTGGCAACCTCTGGAGTCGAACAACGGCGATTAACCAATGAGATACGCGCCGCTTTGAAGAACGATGGCCAACTCTCACGCACCAGTGTCACTGTCTTCACCCAGCAACCTCATTACCTTTCAAAGCCACAACAACAATTTGCAAAGCATTACCAATCCGGTATGACCCTCAGACAATGGGATAAGGGAAAACCTCACGACTTCGTGATCGCCAGTGTCGATAAAGCCTCTAACACCCTAGAGGTTTTGAGCAAAACGGACGGTAAAGCAAGCACTTTTGACCCTTCGTCTAAAGCGTTTCAATCTATGAACATGCAATTGTACAAACCAGACGCCCTTGAGATCTCTCAAGGTGAACGTATTCTGGCCACAAATAAGCACTTTCCTTCTCAGCTCGAAGCTGGACACCATTACCTTGTCACGTCCATCACTAAAAACTCATTAACGCTAACCAATCAACAAGGACAATCAAGTACGCTCCCTCTAGATAAATTGAAAGACGCGCCACTCACGTATGACTATGCTCACTCAGCTAATCACTTTGAGCCCAGAGAACATACCTTACTGTCGGGAAAAGCCTTTACGCTCTCTAAAGCATTACTCAATGACCTAACAGAGAGCAGTGCTCGCTTAGACATTTTCACAGACCATCCTGAGAAAGCGCAACAAGCTCTAGAAAAAGCAGAAGTTCGCCCCTCAGCCATCGAACGAGTCCTGCACACTCAGCACATCAATGATCGCTATCTCTCTGAAGCCACAGAGTCTACCCTCAGACACGATATTGAACACGCCATTGGTGTACTCGCGAAAGAGCAACACGCGCCTGTTTCACAGAAAGCAGTCGATTTCGCCCTAAACCACCTGTCAGAAAAAGAGGCCGGATTTACTCAAAAAGAGCTAGTGATTGAAGCGGTACGTTTTGCTTTTGAGGAAACCAATAGCCCCATCACCAAAGCGCACATTGAGGCCGAGCTGGCGGAGCGCAGTGACACCCTTTCTGCAGAATACAGTGACGGTACACGTTGGACGACAGAGGCAGCCATCGAAACCGAGAAGCATATCCTTAGTAATATTGAACAAGGTAAGGGGCAACACTCCCCTTTTGCCACCTCAAAACAGGTACATTCCTACCTTGAGGCTCAATCTTGTCTCACTCATGGTCAAAAAAATTCAATTCATCTGATCTCCACCACAAAAGACAGCTTTGTGGCCATACAAGGTTTAGCCGGTACGGGTAAGTCCACAATGCTCGAAACCAACATCGAACTCATCGCCCAAGCGGGAAAAAACCAACCTGATCAAATTATTGGTCTTGCCCCCACTCACTCAGCTGTCGGGGAATTGGAAAGTAAAGGTGTCAAAGCGCAAACACTGGAGAGCTTACTCACCGATATTCGCCAGGGCCGTGCCTCACCAGAAGACTATAAAAACACCTTATTCTTTCTGGATGAGAGTTCGATGGTCAGCAATAAACAAGCGAAGGAGCTCACTGACTTGGTACTGCAAAGCCAATCTAAAGCTGTGTTATTAGGTGATAAAGAGCAGCTACTGTCTCTGAATGCGGGTAAGCCGTTCGAGCTGGCCATGACAAAAGGCATCATCGATACCGCGCAGATCATCGAGTCAGAGCAAATGACCGACATCATTCGTCAGCGCAACAAAGCAACATTAGGTGCAGTGCACAACATTCTCGATAAACAACCCGACAGTGCGCTCGACAAACTCAGTCAACAAGGCGCGGATAAACAAGGAAAAACGCAACATGTCATTTCAACACTTACCGATAACCCTCAAGACCCTCGAAAAGCGCAGCAAATCGCGACTGAGAAGCTTCCTTATGAAGTCGCACAAGATTACCTATCACGTACTCAAGAAACGCGCGAAAATACGCTTATCATTGCTTACACGAACAACGAGCGAGATGCCATCACTGAACACATTCGCCACGGCTTAATAAAAAAGAACGAGTTAGGCAAAGAAAATGTCATTGTGCCAAGACTTCGTTCTATCGGCGCCAGTGGCGAAGAGCTCAAAACGATGATGCCGTACCAAAAAGGGCTTGTGCTCAGTACCAAGCCAGGGCAATACGGAACCATCACCAAAGTCGATTCTGAACATGGTGTGGTCGTGGTAAAGAGCCACGAGACAGGGAAAGAAAGCGCCTTTTTACCAAGGCATCGCGATCATAAGTTTACTGCTCTGTTTTCGGTTTCGCATAAACCGTTATCAACAGGCGATAAGATCATCACCCGCTTTACAGACAAAACTCGCGGCATTAAGGCCAACGTCGTGCACCACATTGTTCAAGCCGACAATAACGCCGTGATTGCCCAATCCAAAAATGGACAATCACTCACGATCGATCCCGAAAAAATTAAGGATGGCCATTGGGATTACGCCTATACCCGAACCGCAGATATGGCGCAAGGTGCCACGTACCAAAACGTCATTACCTCTATCAAAGGGAAAGGTGCTCTAACTAACCTAAGACGTGCTTATATCGATTTAACAAGGGCAAGTGAACACGTCAGACTCTACACCGATAACCCCAAACAGATGATGAAGAGCTGGTTATCCAAAGAGGTCAACAAAGCCAGTGCGATTGAAACCGTTAAGCACATCGCCCCTCAATCGACCACGTATTTTAATGGCAACGCGCTTCCTCATGAAGACGTTCGTTATCAAAACAAAAATGGCGATTTCGATTACGACAAATTCAGAGAGCACATCAACTCTGAGTTACCAAAATACACAGAAAGCCTCGCCATCCACCTATTAGGAGCGCCTAACAAATCGAAATCCGATCGAGACTATTTAACGTTTGGTACGGGCAAGTCCGCCATTAAAGTCAGTTTAACGGGGGACTATCGCGGTTATTTCAAAGATTACACAACAGGAGAAAAAGGCTCGCTGATTAATCTAATGATGAGTCATAAAGACCTCAGTTACAAAGAGGCGATGAACGAGGCTCATCACCTCTTAAATAATCCTGAACACTATCAAGTTGCAATTAACAAGGATCACGACAAGCTTATGAATACAACACCAAAACACATTGCTCAATTTGAACAACGATCGAAAGATTATTTACAAGAAAGCCAAGAGCTAAAAGGAACATTAGCTGAGCAATACCTCCATAAGTTAGGTGTTAAAAACGCTGAGAACGACAACGTTCGTTTCCATCCCGCAGTTTACTCGTCAGAAGATAAAGCGTTCCACCCTGCTATGATTGCAAACATTCACAACCAGAAAGGAGAAACACGAGCGATTGAAATTACCTATCTTGACCATGATGCTAATAAAGACAGTGATATGGATGTGAACCCAAGAGTATTAGGGACCAAATCGAAGCAAATGACTCTCTTTAACCAAGGACAGGATTTAAACACAACGATTATTAGTACGGGCATTGAGCAGTCGTTCATAATAAATGAGCATACTCACGGCCAATATGACATCATCAATGTCAATCATAAAAATGACATTCAAAATATAACGCCTGACGAAATACGACAAAATGTCATTATTGTGTTGACCAATCAAAACTTAGATATCAACTCAAACAACATGGAGAAGATCATTAAAAAATTCTCTTCTCCTAATATTAACTTTGTTACCGAAGAAGATATGCTCAAGCAAATCACTGAGTGCATTCATAAATTTGAAGGACAGGATAAAGACATCAACCTCAATATTGCCATTGATGATAGTGTGTTGAAACAGCCTAATAGTGACCATAAAGATGTTATTTCGTCTATACATAATGAGCGAGAGAGTAAAGAATTAGAGCACTTTGATCATAAAGAACATTCACCTCAACAAGATATTGACTTAAATAAAGCTCAAGACGTAGACAAACATCTAGATTTAGACAGAGAGTTAGAACGATAAAAAAGGGTAGCCATTAGGCTACCCTTTTTTTTTGCCTTCAAGAAATGAATCCACCTGATTATCAATATCGGCTTTAACTTGGCGCCTAACGGGTTGAGACTCTTTTTGATCTTTAAATAACTTCTCACCATTAAATGTCTGACCATGAATAACATCCCCTATCGCAGAGGACTGGCGAACAACCCGATAAATCTCCTCCATCAGCTCTCTGTTTGAAGGACGGCCTTCATCACTATCATTCAGCTTGATCCGTAAAGCCAAAGTCAAAAGCTGCCGAGTAGCTTCGGCATCCGAAAGGTTTTCTCTGTCTCTGAATTTGATGAAATCTTGCTTTAATTGACCTCGTAATGAGCTCTGTAATGGGTAAGCACGACTCATATTTTCCACCATTTTCCATCATTGAAATTCATTACACTATCAATGGATTTTCAATGAATCAAATTCAACCTCTAGAGCTTGAAGGCATACCACAAAAGGGATAAATAAAAATTCAATGAACTTTAAATTAAAAATCATTGAATCAGCTTGTATCCCTTACCATTAAAAGGATAAATGACATGTCAATTAAACTACATAGAATTCAATTGATAAAAATGATTAATTTTAGTGGAAAATTTGAAAATTTTTTCACCATTCAAGACTAAGCACCAAAGCAAACTATCTCATTGTTTTTAAAGTCTTTATCTTTTCTACAGACAACCATTCGGATTGAAAATCAATCCGCCGTGGGGTGTGGTTCCTACTCAAAGACCCTACGACGCTAACAATGATCACTCATCGGTTAACCATCTTGAGCGGAGGGGTTGCAGCCAGTGCGAAGCTAAAAGCCGATCGGTGGCGATTGAATCGGAGAGAACAAGCAACATGTGCCAGGCTTGGAAAGGAGATCAGGAAGATGTCAATTGCACCACAATGGTGCAAGGTGTGTTATTTGAAGTTTGGAGAAAAATAAACGGCTTGAACTTTTTGGATGTATATTCTTCGGGCGCTCTCGGTGCGTTTAGAAAATCCTGCATTATACGCACCGACACTGTTCCAGTTATAACCATGACTAGCAAAGTTAGACGCTAATACCCAAGCACCAAGCGATACATTAAAACACGGCTCGTAAACATTGGACTCATCGACATTAAATTCAGCAAGTTTAGGAAACCAAGACGAATTAATTTGCATCAATCCATAATCACGACTTATTATTTCACCATTTTGATTTTTGTTTTCGTTGTAAGCGTTGGATCTAAGACTGCTTTCTACTTGCGCAATAGCTCTAAGTAAATCAGGTGATACGTTATAATGCTGTCCGGCCTCTTCAAAACAAAAGGCCGAAACCGCACTAGGAAAAATAAGCAATAGTAAGCATGTTTTTTTCATAAGCAAAAAATGGAGTCCGTCAGGACTCTATTCTATCGTATATTTTAAGAGATTAATATTCACTAGGCAGCAAAACCGTGGTAACACTTCTATCTCTTTCTGTAATGACCCAAATACGCTCACCACATAACTTATATTTAGATAAAACACGTTCACCTGTTTTGGTAGCTTCATCGTTCGTTATTTTATCATCAATACAGATAGAGCCCCAGTCACCATTTTTATGGCGAGTAAGTGCAATAAACAAACTACCCTGTGAACCACTGTTATTTTCTATTATATCAGCTACACCTTGTGTCATTACCGTTTTTCCAAGCTCAAACGGAACAGCCGTACACACATAATTTTGCGCTTTTAAATCTTTTTGATTTAGAGTATTCTTTAATGCGTTCATTTTTAAGTTTCCTATAGTTTATAATTGAACATGCCTTAGCGAATTTTTGCTGAGCGTTAAGGATTTTTATTTCTGGTTTATTCGTAGTACGTTCACCACTGTCTATACACTTGATAAATGTCGTCGTATGAATAACCATACTCTTCGAGATTTTCTACACAGTCGGTAATATCATTGGTATAAAAACACTCGTGATTAGAGAGTTCACGACGAATAATTGTCTCCTTGCCATTTTCGGCAATGTCTTGCTTAATCCCTTCTTTTTGAATTTCATCTAAACGCTCAATCAATTTTTTAGCGTTATTCTTAGGCACAATCATTCCCATGCCGAGAGAGACATACTCAACGCCTTTTTTCTTAGCTGAATCGAACTGATTATTAGAAAACGCGAAGAACGCGCCTAGCTCATCAAATAAATCGGTTTGTGGTTGTTGGGTGTAATCTGATAGATATTTCATAGCTTAAGCCTCAACATTAAAATTAATGGTGGTATCTATTAATGTGGCGGAAAGTGCTTTTGCAATTGCGCCACACTCTTGTTTAATTGCAGATATTGAAAGCTGTGAGGATAGAAAGTTCTTAACGTGTTTCTCATTACCATTTGACTCAATAGCCATGACTTGAAAGCCCGCCTCCCACTGCTCACGCGGCGTATCCCATGAACCAAAGTGCTCCCCACGAACGACCACACTGACCACCTTTGATGGGTCAAGATAAGCCGGTAACTGCTGAAGAAAATGACAAGAGATATCATTTTTTGGTGAGCTTTCGTGCCCAGCGGCGAAACGCTGGTCGCTGACCTTCGATTTAGAGAGAGTTGGGGTTGAGTGTCGTTGTGCCATAAGGAGTTTCCTTCTGTTTGAGTATCACTTTTATGGAGCCGCTTGGCTGCCCCATTCCTCAAACAGGGTTCTTCTTTGCAAGGGCGCTCAGCGGCTTCGCCCTACCTTGCAAAGAGGGTTCTGGGTGAGGATGGTTTACAGCCTGCGAGCGCCATCAAATGATGCGAGTTGAAAGGAAAATCGGCACATAAGACACCGAGCCCTTACTCGAACTTAATCGAAGTCAGTGAAAGGTTTTACGTGAGGAGGTACGAGGCGCAGCTACGCAGTAACGAAGGCGCTGGGTGATTGTCCGCAGGAACTTAGAGCCACATCGAGCTTGCTCGATGAACATGGATCAAGTTATCGAGGGAGGAGCGTAGCAACGGAATGAACCGACCGGAGGGAGAACGCCAATAATAATGCTTACATGCAAAATTGCTATGTGACACTAAATTTAAACGGACATAACTTCTAAGCTATTTTTGCCCCAAAGTCTATTAGTTCAAATACTCTATACCTTTTCAAACTTGCTACGCATCATTAGAAAAAATTATCTGAAATCACGGTTTCTAAAATTAATAGGTCACTCAAGTAAGTAACCATGGAGGTGATGTATGGTGACTGTTAATACAAAGAAACGGATATTAGGACAGAAGAAGCCCTTTAAGCTTGAAGATATCTGGCGGATTCGAACGCATTTAGAAATTGAAGGTAACCTTATGGAGTTGGCACTATTAAACCTTGCCATAGACTGTAAGTTACGTTCGTGTGATTTACTCAGATTGCGGGTTTGTGATGTATCCTCTTCTGGCATCATTATGACGAGAGTTTTACTGACTCAAAGTAAAACATCGCGAGATGTGCAATTTGAAATCACATCCAAAACCCAGCACGCACTCAGTCAATGGTTATTTGTGAGTCAGTTATCACCCCAAGACTTTTAATTCCTAGTCCCAGGCGTGAAGGAGTACCAATGAGTTATTCCTATTACGCCAGCATTATTAAACGATGGGCAAGTACGCTTGGCTTGGATTCTACTCATTATGGTACTTACTCTATGCGCAGGACTAAGGCCACACCTATCTATGCGAAGACAAAGAATATTAGAGCGGTACAATTGCTGTTAGGGCACGTTAAGCTCGATAACACCATCCGTTATCTAGGGGTAGAAATCGAAGATGCGCTCAAAATTTCAGAAGATACTGATATCTAGCTAAGTATTGGTTCGATGTGGCTGTGGACTGGCTAAACATATCTGCCTCGATTGGTCCCCTGATGCCGAGTGTTTTAACTTTGCTACCAACCTATCAGGTGCGCAATATTTACACAGAGTCACCCTCGATTCTTACTCGATATCGAAATATGAGACCAGTTTTTGGATATGGAGTAGATGCGCCAGATTAATCAACTGCCGCCCACAATGACCTATTTTATTAGCATGATCCCGATGAACGATTCTCGTAAGATCTTGAGTGAGCGTAATGAAGTTTGGCGTGCCTCCACGCATTGAAAATGGTCGGAAGTTCTTAAAAAAAACAATATTGAGCAAGAAATGTACAAATTAAGTATTAAGTATCGAAAACTATGGTAGGCTAGTTCGTGAACCCCCACAGCTTAGTGGGACATTTTGTTGATTCTGGATTGACTATCCTCCCCATCGTGCCCTTCTAAGCCTAACGAAGTTAGGTAAATCATGTTACACCCAACACGTAAAATGAGCTCAAAACTGAGCAACGTAGAAAACTTGTACTCTTTACCAAGAAGTAGAGCGTTACCTAAACCCAATTTATTGAGGCAACAAAGGGAGACTGCGGTTGTCTACTGCGAGGGCTTCTTTGGTGAGTCTAAAGGTAAAACAACTAACGGGCTAGTACGTGAGTCGAATCGGTTCAAGATCGTATCTGTTATCGACAGTACCAAAGCAGGCCAAGATAGTGGAGCTTATCTCTATGGGCATGACAATGGCGTTCCTATTTGTTCTAGTTTAAGTCAAGCGATCGCGGTTTCTGATTGGATTCCGGAATACTTTATTTACGGCCTTTCTCCTGAGAGTGGGCGTTTATCTCTTGAAGAAAGACAGCTAATCCTCACCGCAATGAGATTGGGGATGAACATTGTGATTGGCCTACATGAATTTTTAACGGACGACCCAGAGTTTATGGAAGCGGCCAAAAAGAATCATGTTCGGATTATTGATGTTATCAAACCAAGGCCAATAGATGAACTTCAGCTGTTTGCGAACCGTCTCCAAACAGTTCTTTGCCCAAGGATTTTAGTCATGGGTACGGATTGTGCTATTGGCAAACGTACCACTGCATTGGCGTTGACGAAAGTCCTCGAAAGATACGGTTTAAATGTCGTCATGATCGCCACAGGGCAAACGGGGTTGATCCAAGGAGCACGCTATGGGATCGCACTTGAAGCCATACCTTCACAGTATTGCGTTGGAGAGTTAGAAGCCATTGTTGTTGAAGCATACGAAGAAGAAGGACCTGATGTCATTGTGATTGAAGGGCAAGGTGCATTAAGCCACCCCTGTTTTTGTACTAGTGCATCGATTATCCGTGGCTCGCAACCACATGCTGTAATCCTTCAACACTCTCCAACGAGAGTCTACTTGAGTGGTAGTGAGCAATATTTTATGCCTGATTTGGATACAGAAATAGAGCTAATAGAGCTGTTTGCAGGTGTACCCGTTATAGGCATTACATTAAACAGTCAAGGTTTGGATGAGCAATCTACCGCGGAAGTGATTTCTCACTATGTCGACAAGTATCATCGTCCAGTGGCAGAACTGTTTACTGTTTCAGATGAAGTTCTAGTTGAAATGGTGATGGACATGTTCCCAGAGTTAGATCTTGATTCTATCACTATCTAGTTAACTGAATTTTAGCAGAGTAAAACAGTGAATATGTTGTTCACTGTTTTCGCCAAATATACTGAATTTATTCAGTATATTTGTGCTTAACAGGCATATTTTTCGCCTGCTTAGTGACCTTATATTGAAGGGTTCTTTTGTATTTCTTCCGATTTTTCTTGAAAAACGTTCAGCGCTACTACTAAAAGTGGCTTTTTCACATTTATCCTATTGGATTCCATTTTTATCTTGGTAGGTAAGAGTAGATCTTGAAAGCGGATGACTTGATGAAAAACAGGCGTTTAAAAGCAATTGTTCCTCTCTTTTAAACGTGTAGTTCTTTGTTAAAGCATCTAGTTGCACTCCTGGACAAAACGTTTAGAGAAGCTTTGGAACATGACACGAAATATGGCCTTGTTACTTCGGGCTATCCCTCAATGCATAAACCGAGTGGGTTAAAAATGTTCCCCCTACAGCCGGAGGGCATGCTCATGAGCCAACGTATTCATCTTTCGCGAAACCCCTGGGGGGGCGGAAAACAAGATCCTCCTAATTTTGGTGAAGCTTTCTACACTCTCTTTCATCATTTTAAGAAAAGGCTTCCAAACGGAAGGTGTTCAAGTTTATTTATTCCTCTTATCGTCTTCCTTCTAACATCCATTTCCTGGAGCGTCTTTTACACAGTGCCGAGCGATTCTGTTGCGGTGATACAGCGGTTTGGGAAATATGTTCATAGTGTACCTGCAGGGCTTCATTTAAAGATGCCACTTGGTATCGATGCCGTAAAAATAGTG
The DNA here is from genome assembly GCF_000039765.1 of Vibrio vulnificus CMCP6. NCBI lineage: Bacteria > Pseudomonadati > Pseudomonadota > Gammaproteobacteria > Vibrionales > Vibrionaceae > Vibrio > Vibrio vulnificus. The sequence goes on from NC_004460.2 coordinate 727,985, forward strand.
CCTGTGAAGAGACAGCTCAAACAAGAGTTTGGGTTTATTACTCCAGGGGCAAGTGACCCTCACCAAAATCCGCGAGTCAACTCTCGGCATCAAGAAATGCAAATGGTGACTGGTGATTTAAATGCCGCTCTTGTCGAGTGGGTGGTGCAGTATAGAATCTCTGAACCCATCCATTTTCTATTCGAAGTCCGTGAGCCTAGTGAGACCCTTCGATATGTTTCTGAATCTGTGATGCGCGAAGTGGTAGGAGATAGGACTGTGGATGAAGTGATCACCATAGGTCGGCAAGAAATTGAGTCCGAAGCTCTATCAAAAATGCAAGCGCTCTCTACGAAATATGTCTTAGGGATCAGAATTGACCAAGTTCAGTTGAAAAACATCAACCCACCTCAACCTGTCCAAGCGTCGTTCAATGAAGTAAATCAAGCTCAACAAGAAAAAGAGAAACTGATTAACGAAGCTCGTAGAGATTACAACAAAGTGATCCCTTTAGCGCTAGGAGAAAAAGATCAGCGAATCAGAGAAGCTGATGGTTATCGCTTAAAACGCATTAATGAGGCAGAGGGGGATACGGCTCGTTTCAATGCTTTACTGCTTGAGTACGTTAAAGCACCTGAAGTGACTTTGCGAAGAATCTATCTTGAAACAATGCAGGTCGTCTTACCGAATATTCACACCAAGATTATCATTGATGAGCGAACCAACAGTATTTTGCCCCTGCTTGATCTCAATAAAATACAAGGAGATGCAAAATGAAACCGATTAACGTAGGGCTTGTAATCGCATTGATTTTGGGTGTGTCTCTTAGCCTATACAATGCATTGTACACGGTTAATGAAGTTCAACAGGTCGTTATCACTCAGTTTGGCAAGCCTATCGGGACGCCTATTGTGAATGCAGGATTGAAGATAAAAATACCCTACATTCAAGAAATAAACATGATCGATAAACGTGTCTTGGAGTGGGATGGACGACCTTCTGATATGCCAACAAAAGACAAACTGTATATTTCTGTAGACCTATTTGCTCGGTGGCGAATTATCGATCCGCTTCAATACTTCTTACGTCTCAAAGATGAGCGCAGTGCACAATCACGGCTGGACGATATTTTGGGTAGTGAAACGCGAAATGCAGTGGCAAAACATGAACTGATAGAAATAATCCGAACAAACAAAAATCGAAAACCGTTGCGAGACCCCTTACTGAGCGAGGCTGAAAGAGCGTTAAAAATTGGCGCTCTCGTGCCTATTCAAAAAGGTCGTCAATTAGTAGAACAAGAAATATTCTTAGCAGCGGCAGAAAAAATAAAAATTTTTGGTATTGAACTGCTCGATATTCGTTTCAAACGTATTAACTACAATGAGAGTGTTCGTCCCAAAATTTACGAGCGAATGGTCAGTGAACGTCGTCAAATTGCAGAACGTTTTTTGTCGGAAGGCAATGGGGAAGCAGCAAGGATCCGAGGTGACCGGATCAGAGATTTGAATATGATTCAATCTGAGGCCTATCGAGAGGTAGAAGAGATTCGAGGGCAAGCCGATGCGAAAGCTGCTGAAATTTATGCGTCAGCTTACAATAAAAACCCTGAAGCAACACGTCTGTATGAGTTCACACGAACGATGCAGTCTTACTCAACTGTCCTGGCAGAAAACACAACACTGGTTTTGTCTACCAATAGTGAATTATTCAAGTTTCTTAATGGTGTTGAAGGCAGCTTAAATGGCACGGCTGAAAAGCAATGACTAAAAGAAAGAAGAGAGCAGCCATTAATCTGACCCGGCTACCAATAGAGTACATTGATTGGTTATCTCGTCCTATATACCGTTTTATTCATATTGAATCTGCCGCTGGAATTGTACTGTTTATTTCAACGCTCTTAGCTGTTTTATTGGCTAATTCACATTTAAGTGAGGAGTTTGCTCGTTTTTGGCAGATTTCGCTAGGGATGACGGTTGGTGATTTAGTTTTTGAGCGTTCATTACACAAATGGGTCAATGATGCCGGAATGACCCTATTTTTCTTTCTTATTGCCTTGGAGCTTAAGCGTGAGTTAGTGCTAGGTGAACTTCGCAATCCCCAATTAGCTCTCCTTTCCATTGCTGCTGCTCTTGGAGGCATGTCGACCCCGCCTCTTTTTTACTTACTTCTACAGTACGGTGAATCCGGTCAGCATGGTTGGGGGACGGTCATGGCAACGGATACCGCCTTTGTGATCGGATGTCTTGCACTCTTAGGGCGAAGCATTCCAAGCAGTTTGCGGATATTCATGTTATCAATGGCCGTGGTGGATGATATCGGTGCGATCTTTGTTGTCGCTATTGGTTACGGAGAAGCGGTTGACTGGCTGGTGTTATCCTATGCGTTGTTGGGCTTTATGCTTGTCCGTGCGATGGCTTTCTTAGGGGTCCGTAGTCTTGTACTCTTTTCTATTGTCGGCGGAGCAATATGGTTGGTTATCGATATGTCTGGTGTTCATCCAACAATTACAGGAGTGATTCTCGGCTTACTAACCCCCACGAATAAATGGATGAGTAGGCAGCATCTTTTTATCATTATGGAGGCTTTAGTGCCATCTTCACCTAGTCAACAATGGAGTGGTGACAAGAGAGAAGGAGAGATCTTAAAAACCGCAGCGGCGGCTGCACGAGAAACGCTTTCACCTGTAGAGCGGCTGGAAATGTTGCTTCATCCTTGGGTCGGGTTTGTTGTTTTACCGTTGTTTGCTCTTGCTAACGCGGGAGTTTCATTGACCAGTGTAAACCTAACGTCTCCTATTACGCTGGCTGTTTTTGTGGGTTTTGTTTTTGGTAAACCTATCGGTATTGTCTTGTTTAGTTGGATTGCTGTCTGGCTAGGGATCGCGAAATTGCCTGAAAATTTGAATTGGGGAATGGTATTTGGGGGAGGTATGTTGGCTGGTATTGGTTTTACTATGGCACTATTCATCTCGGAACTAGCGTATAACCCAGACCAAATAAATGCTGCGAAATTGGGTATCTTCATCGCGTCCATTACTTCGGCTTTAATTGGTTTCCTCTGTTTACGGTATTTCGCGGCTAGAGAAAAACAGAAGAGGACTTAAGCTCTATCGTGACGAATACACACACAACCGAGTTACTGTCCCCCTTTAAATAAAGGTATGGGAGGAGGCGTCGTTATGTGCATCAAAGTGTGTCCCACATAACGTCACACTCCCCCGCTATTGCCGAATTTAATAAGTTAAGTAATGGATAGGCTCGAACAATAATCGAGACGGAATGTTCTGAGTGTTCATTTTCTTCTTGTGTTTCAACAAGATTAAGGCGTCGTATGTTTTCTTGTTTCAGTTCGCTTTTGAGCTGCTTCAACGCTTCTGGAATGTTTGGTGCGAGAATTGCGCCTGGTATAGCTCCGCTATGTCCCATCATTTTTATCATTTCTTGGGCCACGTCCCCAAACATTGTGACACTTGCATGATTTTTACAACTAAAATTTACCAACATCATAAAACCTCTTGTCGCTTGTCTTTTACTAAACCAAATCGTAACGGGAGCAAATCTCCCTACGTTCCTTAACCTAGGGGAGAGATAAGATTTTTTTCGTCCAGTTACCTGCGTGTTTTTCACCACTTTAGCTTGTTTGGAAAGGGGCAAAACACATTGTTTTTGTTTACTTGATAAGGAGCGTTTTGTTATCACCTTGTGGTGTAAATCTGAGATAAAGCTCTTCTCCCATTGAGTCTATATGGAGAAGTCGAGTAACAGCATATCGCTCAAGACATTATGAAAGTATTATTCATTTAGTCCGCTTAGAATGAGTTCATGACCTTAAGTAAAAAGATGGTATTGAGGCAATCTACCGTATTGGAGTCCTCTTTCGCTTTTATTTGGGAGCGATTTGACGGTATTGTATACATGTTAAATGAACATCTGCTACGTATACCCTTCTAGACGGAATCCAGAGACCGTGTCCCTCATAAGCCTTTTCTTAGGCAACGATGGTTAAACACTTTATGCACTGAACTTGAAGACATCGCGGATAAAAATGCACTGTAATCGAGTTTAAATGGCACTTTATTTCCAACAATTAGAGACTCTTCGGCTGTTTCAATGATCAGATGATCGCTACTCGATGACACAATACTCATGTCGTCAGGTGGGTGCAGCCCCTGAACACAAACATCTTGACGGCCTAGGGCAAGAATCGCCTGTGCAACGGATCCTCGGTCTTGGAGTGCTTCCTTCTCACCAAATGCATTTACGCCTCGATTACCCCAGGGCAGAGATGGTTTAATTTTGGCTTCGATCACTTCAGCAGTTAATGTGACCGCATCTGTGTGGAGACCTCCGAGCGGTTGTTGCTCATTAGGCACACAACCGAGAAAAATGGCTTCCCCTAGTCGCAAGTTGTTGATGCGAGTTCTCCCTTGATGAGCCAGAACCCAATTGATGGAAGAGGAGTTGCCTCCGGAAATAATCTCAAGGTTGATACCAAATACGGCTTCGATACCATCAGCGAGATCAGACAGAAGTCTCATTTTTTTGTCATCCGGTGTGATGCCGTAGCGACAGGTAAGATTCGCCCCAATGCCTTTTATGATTATATTAGGTAAAGATATGATTTCACTAATAAAACCAATGAGACGACTTGGCATCACTCCTTCTCTTAAATCCCCAAGCTCAACCATGATTATCACGCCGTGTTTGGAATTCACTTGTTTTGCAACGCGGGAGAGTTGCTGAATAACTTGGATTTCAGTGTTCAAACTGATATCACAATACTCTACAACCTTCGCTGTTTGGCTCAGCATTGGGGTACGAATGAGCATTTTGGGTACCGTAATCCCAGAATGGACCATTCTTTGGATATTTTCGATTCTGGAGTCTGCTAGTGTACTTGCACCAGCATCAATGAGAAGCTGAGCAATGATGGGATGGCCTAAACAGGATTTTGTCACAGGTGTGACTGACACATTTTTTAAAGCCAGTCGTTCAATGAGATACTGAGTATTATGATGAATTTTAAAACAATCGAGATCTAGCTTTGGGTACCTCACCTTAGTTCTGCTCTAGTATTTTCTAGCAAAGGATAGGCTGAGAAGATCATTTGTAACAGATGTTCTTTAGGTTGAGACAATGGGTCTGTCACCGGTAGGCCCAACTCAGCAGAATAAGCACTGATTGCTGATAGTATTTCATCGGAAGACAACCCTTCGTGATTCAGTGTTAATCCTATCACAGTGGTGTCTGAGAAGGCCTGAATAAGATTGATTTCATAGGCTACTGACGGGATTGGCAGTTCTGGGAAATCAACGCGATACGCCCGTTTCGGGGCGTGCTGCAAAATAACAGCCGTTGGACAGCAGCCTCGTAATATATGAGAGCTGGTAGAAAAGGCTTGGTGACTCAATGCCCCTTGGCCTTCGATGATGATGATATCGGGGTTTTCATTCTCATAGGCCTTCACAATGACCGCTTCCAACTCACCAGCACAGAAAAAAGAAGAGACGGCGTCTAGCGCAACACCGTAGGGAGCGCCTTGCATAATGCCAGTCTGCCCCGTTGCTATCATAACGACATTCAGCCCTTTGTTTCTTAACTCGTTGGTTAAAATAGTCGCAGTTGTTCTTTTTCCTAAAGCGCAGTCTGTCCCCATTACCGCAATTCTAGGGCATTTGACTTGGTGTATTTTTCCACTAAATGATTGCATATTTTCGTTGTTCTTGGGTTTGCGAACATCAACGATATGGACGTTGTATTTGAGACTGGCTTCAATAAAAACAGGGTCTTCGGTTAGAAATTCATGTAATCCAATAATGATGTTTATATGACAAGACATAGCTTTTAGAAGGATGTCTCTTTCGGTGTCAGAAAGTAAGCCATTTGATGGTGCAATTCCAAAAATAAAGTAGCTAGGAGCGATGTCTGTGTGACGCAGGGCTTCTTCTAGGTCTGAAAAGATGGGAATGGTGTTTTTTTTACCGTCAAGTATTTCTCCAGAGTTAGAGCCTGAAAGTTCACTATCAATCACCGACAAAATTCGATAATTGGGAGAGTGTCTTACCAAACCGTTCGCTGTTTTTCCGTCGGTTTTACCAAAGTTACCTTCACAGTAAATAATTGCAGTGGGCGTCGTCGGATTAACTTTATGACAAAGAGGCGTCCAAGGTTCCGGACGAGTTGGGCTATGGTCGTTTTTTATATGTTCGGTTCTAGTTAATTGAAAGATGTTTCTTAACTTTCTAGTTGAAATTGACATAATTAAAGCCTGCAGTAAGGCTTAGGGGGCTACTAAGGAGTGCCGAGATGTGAGTTCGGAAAAGAAAAGAAGTCCCTACTAAGCGGTAGGGTAAGCAACCATGCTAACACACTTCCAAGACTTTTGTTGGTTAATCAATAAAATGACTATTTGATTTTGGAAAAGCAAAATCGATATTTTCATCTGCATTTGAGATGTTGCCTGAGGCCAAGCGGAAATCGAGGCCTTTTTGAATCGCAAAAGCCAAGTTCATGTCATCTGTGCTTTCATCGTCGATGATGATGTTGCATTGATCAGGTGGGAAAAGCGCTCTAAAGCGTAGCGATCCCTGACCTCTTGAAGGGCAATAATGTCTGCATTGAGTCTAGGGACCGTTTCTTGATAGTTGATGACCCTAACTTTGTTCATGTAGGCCGATAAAAACTTCGAGTTGTAAGTGGCCAATCGAAGGTGATCTGATGAGTAAGTGGAAAAAGAAAAAACAAGGAGTGAGAGTGCAATAAATATTTTCAAGGAAACAATCCGTGCGGCTAATGTTTTGTCATTTATACATTTACAGGGTGGATTTAACTTGACTTAATATGTGCGAATGGGCTGTGAACTGAAACTTATGTCGCTGATAATCATATAAATATCAAATTGCTGCGACGAGCTACAAAGTACAATTATACAACGTAAGCATTTGTTTTTATGTGTAAATGAATATTTCTTGCATTTACTGTCAATGTTAATTAGCGCTTTATTTCCGAGAAAATTAAATATAGTGTTCTTTGAACGTTATTTTTTGTGAACGAAAAACTAGGTAGAACAAACTACCCCTGTTCTACTTGAAAAGAAGTGCCAGCTATAGTCATCTTTTAACCTTGTCGATGTGCTTCTTCTTTTCTTATTTTATCTGATTCCATTTCATTTATTTTAAAAATAGAAATATCACCAAAGTGGGACGTTTTTGGGCTAAATGTCTACTGTTGATTATTTTTTGTACGAACCAACTTGCACTGAAGTTTGAAAACTCGGTATAACGATATTGCAGCTAACAATTACTTAACAATCGAAAGATTGTAATCCAATCAACGTAGAAAGAGGAAAGACATCATGAAAAAGCTAGATAAATCAAAACTTTTTTCTGTAAAAAAGAAAGGTTCTCCTGTTCTTAAAGTGGTAGAGAACTAATCGAAAGAAGTTTTGGAGGTTATTTGATGAACTACTACTTGTATATTTTTTCTCACTTAGCCTCCATCGTTGCTTTTCGAAGTACGACGATTATCGTGATATGGGCTTTAGTGCAGTCATTTGGCCAAGCAGAAAGTGTTGGACTTTTAGTGGCCATTATGTGGATTGCTAATATTCTATTTTTGCCGGTTTCAGGTTATTTCCTAGACATCTACTCAAAGAAAACCATCATACTGATTTCGAGCATCGGCTCTGCGGTGGCGGCAACGCTACTGTTGTCCTTCAATAGCTCCTTGCTCATTTGTATCTTACTCGTTTCAATACTCTCCATATTCAATAGTGCAATCTCAGCAGCCCCTAATGCCGTAATCCCCCTTTTAGTGAGTCAAGACAGGTTAACAAAGGCCATTGGTTTGGCTGCAACGTTGAACTCTTTGCAAGTGATAATAGGTGTCATTATTGGTGGTGGGGTCATTTATGCGATTGGTATAGAAGTATCTTTGTTTGTCACAACAGCACTCTATTTACTGTCTCTCGTCCTAATTTTATCGGTGCGTCTTCCTAGTGTTTCGCCTGAGCAGGGAGAGGTTTCTGGGAAAAGAGTTTCCCAGCTTACTCAAGGTTTTCGAAGTTTAAGCACATTAAAACCTGAAGTGATGTTTTGTTTTTCAGCGATGGTCGGCAATTTCATTCTAACCCCACTAATTTCAATTGTTATACCAATCTATGTCCAACAGAGTCTCAATAACAACATTGGTTATGTTGTGCTGTTTGAGTCTGCGATCGCAGTTGGAATGATAGCTGGAGGGACGATGGCGATGAGAGCGGCTTCGTTTATGAACCGATATCACCAAGTTCTTTTAGGTGGACTTTTAATTGGTGTCGGGGTAGTGGCTTTCGCTGCATTTGAACACACATACATAAAAGCGTTTGCACTCTTCAGCTCAGGGATGGGACTCACCATCAAAGGTATTCCTTTTAGCTCACTTAGAGGTCATGCCGTACCTGCAAACTATAAGGCTAGGATAGAATCTGCGATCTTTACGCTTTGTATCTTGAGCATACCATTAGGCAGTTTTACGTTTAGCTACCTCATTGATAACACACAACTGGATATTAATAGTCTGGTGATGTTTATGGGCGTTCTTATTGTCTTATCACTCACTTTTATTGTGTTTTCAAAAGAGAGTGTGGCGGTTTTAAAAACAAAAGACGAAGAATTGGTCCACTACTACACAACTCATTACCCACAGGCCTTCAAATAAATGGAAATAACAACTGCAAATTGGGCAAAGCCAAGTGCCGAGAGAGCGGATTGGATCATTAAATGCAATCTAGAAGAATTAGCAGAGAGTTTAATTTATATACATGGCTTCTTTGACGTTAAAGAAAGCGATCTCAAAGAGGTCTTAGGTCGAAAACAAGTGTCGTTTCGTCAAAATATGCCACAAGCTTTTTTATATCATGAATACATGATCAGAAATATTGAGAGTGAGCATTGGAAGCCTGAACTTCTTTTTACACACTTGCTGTCGGAATTGAGTCCGGTCAATGAAAACAAGATAGAGATTGTTTTGTATGGGCATAGATATCATCAGTTTACGAATGAGGTTTTAGAAAACTTAATCGCTGATGATCACTTGGAGTGCTATGGCGAGCATCTTAAGAAACGTAATCAAGGGATCACTGTTCCTAGCGAATCTCAGTTTCGCTACACACGGGCTGAAGTGGAAAAGTGTTTAAACTACATCGAATGTTCCTGTCCTGAGCTATATGACGAAATAAAAACGGTCGTCTCTCAAATACACATCATGAGTTCTCCTTGTGTTAATGCTGGTAGTTATCTCAGTATGCTGGGCATGTTCAATATTCGCTATCTTGATAAATCCTCTGAACACTGGAGCCGTTTGGCAGAACATATTATCCACGAATCCGCGCACAACCTATTGTATCAACTTTGGCATCATGACCCGATTATTACAGACGACGATGGTCTTTTTTACACACCTTTTAGGAAAGATGAGCGACCGATTAGTGGGGTGTTCCACGCGATGTTTGTCTTGGCAAGGACCATTTACGGTTTCAACCAATTACTAAAAAATCCAGACGTTCATCTTGAGACACATCAGATCAGCAGCCACTATAATGAAGCCAATAACGAACTGCCATTCACCGACAAGTTTTATCAGACGGTTGAAGTCTTAGAGAAATCAGGAAAACTTACGGAATTCGGCAACAGAATTGTGAAAGATTGCGTCGTTTTGGTAGAAGAGTGCAAATATAAAGTTTAGTGTCAGTCGGCGAGCAAAGACAGAACCATCTCATCTGGGCTCCTTTGTCGATTCATTGGTCGTCAACAGTAATGTTTATCTGCTCATACTTTGCTCAAAATTATAAGCAGTTATAAGATCTCGACAGTCTTTTGAACAATACTGGGAACCTCGATCTCGGTGAACGATAATCTACTCCAAGAATCCACGACGAAACAAAGCCATTGATAGTGCATCAAAGATCAGTGTAGCGGTCATTCGGAGCCTCTGCGTTAAAATTCTGAGCCAGCGCAGCATGTTCGGAGCAACAGGCATTTTATGTTTGCTTGTCCGTTGTACACTTAAACTTGCGTGCCGCTTTCGGCGTTAAATCCTGGCGCTTCATGCTAGCTGCAATGGTTTTAACATTATAGCTGTCACCGTGTTCCGCCAGTTCTTTTTGGATACGCCTTGAGTCGTAAGGACGTTTGCTATTGTCAAAAGCCTCTTTCACCGTCATATTAAGTTCTTGGCGAATTATTAACTTTTTCTAAAGCCAATCTTGCTCTCTCCTTATAAGCAACTCAAGCCATATCGACAAGCTATGTGATTTTTGTATGTGTTTCAGGGATGAACCACGGAAATAATCAGTCTCGCAACTCTGCATCGTGTCATTAGTTCTGATATACCAAACTAATATTAAGTGTGTAAATGTTTATTTACTCAAACAAGAAAAGGGTCAAAAGTTATTTAGAGTAATAACCTGAATTTAGAAAATTCGGATAACTTTCAGTATCGAAAGTCACTTCGTGAGGTGTCCAACACTGCTGGTGCGGTTTAGTGCCGAGAAAACTCAAAATCTCATAACTCCTTACACGTCATGTATGAACGCCATAATATTCATACAACCAAATTTAAAAGGTTCATCCCAACAATGCGACACTTACGATCATAACGCTAAAGGTTCATCATATAACGCATAGATGTCTTCGCCATTGTATTAGCTTTTGAACGGTTTCATAAGTGCCATCCTCCCAAGCGTTGTATTGCCATTCAAAAATTGATGTACTCATTTTTCAATCGTTGGAGATTTCACTTTAAACTGCTCAGCAGCTTGAATGATCGGCATGCCTTGGTCTAGTAAAGTGTTGGGCGATTGCAAGCCGTGAAACTGTTCAAGACAAGACAACCAAGTTGCATATAAGTTGTACTATTTACGTTACTCCACAGAACCAATATCTACTTAAAGTAATTCGTTTTGCTAATTCCCAGAGTTTTCATTTTTGAGCGAAGAGTATTCGGATTAATTGCCAGCAGTTGTGCCGCCCCAAATGGCCCTTCAACTCGGCCATGACAATGAACTAACGCTTTAGTAATGTGCAGCTTTAACGCTTCATTTAAAGTCAGAAAAACTCCATTTGTACGTATTGGCTCTCTTACCTGATTAGCAACCTTACCATTATTGTCTATAGATGCCTGAGGAAGAACGAGCGATTCTTCAATCGCCAAAAATGCACCTTGACCCAGTATTGCCGCTCTTTCAATGATGACCTGAAGTTCCCGCACGTTACCTGGCCACTCGTATTTTTTCAGGTAACTAATTTGTGACTCTGTGGGTAAGGCCAAGGGAAGTCCTAGTTTATTGGATGCTTTCTGGGCAAAGTACTCTGCTAAATCAGCAATGTCTTCTATTCTGTCTCGCAACGCTGGTAAACGAATAGGAAAAACATTAATTCGAAACCAAAGATCTTCACGAAAGATACCGCCTTTAACAGATTCTTCTAGATTTCGATGAGTTGCGGCAACGATACGGGCATTCACATTGATCTCTTGTTCTCCACCAACACGCGTTAGAGTCCCTTCTTGAAGCACCCTAAGTAAACGAACCTGTGCCGCTAGGCTCAATTCTCCAATTTCGTCTAAAAAAAGGGTTCCACCGTTAGCTCTTTCAAACCAACCTTTTTTTTTCGATGAGGCCCCAGTAAAGCTTCCTTTTTCATGACCAAAAAGCTCTGAATCAATCAGCTCCGACGGAATAGCACCACAGTTTACACGAATGAAGCTATTGTTAGCTCTTGAGGAGTGTTGATGAATATAACGCGCTATGAGTTCCTTTCCCGAGCCTGTTTCGCCAAGAATTAATGCAGTTGAGTCAGTTTGTGCGACCAATCCAACTTCACGTATCGCACGTTTTAAGCCTTTGTTGTATCCAATAATCATGGTGAGCATTCCATCGATTTCAGAGATTATCAGCGAGATTAAATGGAATAAATGTTATATATAAATAATTTTTAATTACCAAATCAAATAAAAGATTATATTAAAGATTCAACTCAATAAAACTAATTTCTATTTATCAATAATTTATTGGGAAATTACTTGCCAACAGTAGAAATGGCACAAGATCTGATTAGGGACTGCTCCACCTCAAAGACAATATGGAAATGACTATGAAAGGTAACATTCTCATCGTCCCTGGTTACAAAGGCAATCCGAGAGGCCACTGGCAAACATGGATTGAAAAGCAATATCCTAATGCGCAGCGTCTCAAGGCCATTGACTATCACCAACCCGCACTTTTCAATTGGTCTACACACATCAGCGAGTATCTTGCCCAGCAAACACACCCCGTGACCATTGTTGCTCACAGTTTTGGTTGCCTTGCTGCTGTACTGGCAATAAAACAGCAGAGGCACATGGTGAATACGGCTTTACTTGTTGCGCCAGCCTCTCCCCTTCGCTTCACGGAAGATGGACACATCAACGATTTTCCGACTTCCCCAACCATTTCAGCCGCTCTACCAGATAAGCCGCTAGGAATTACTGGTCTCATCGTTGCTTCCCAGAATGATCCGTGGATGGATTATAAGGACGCACACGAGTTGTCATTAAAGTGGGGAATGCTGTTTCACAACGCTGGATATGCCGGGCACATTAATATTGAGTCTGGACATGGCCCCTATCCCAAAGTAAAGGTGCTCCTTGATAGCCTCATTTACATCACACAAGCAGATAGATGAATATCGTCCATTTATTCAATGAAAAACCACTGTATTTAGTGGTTTTTGTTATGAAAAATAGAATTTAACAAAACAAAATAAAACTTAACTATTTAAATCAATAACTTAAAAAGTGGCATTCTTTTTGTAATTGAGATAAGGACTCAATCTAAAAGGAATCATTATGAAAAAAATAGTCGGAATCACTCTGATCGCCGCATTGGCTGGTTTTAGCGGGCAATTGTTGGCAGAGACCAAGACCTTACTCAATGTCTCCTATGATCCAACTCGAGAGTTTTATCGTGAGTTTAATGAAAGTTTCAGCCAAGACTACAAAGAAAAAACGGGAATTGATGTTCAGATCCGTCAATCACATGGAGGATCAGGTAAACAAGCTCGAGCGGTGATTGATGGACTAAAAGCAGATGTTTTAACGCTGGCTCTAGCCTACGATATTGATGCGGTACAAGCTCGTACGCAACTCTTCAATACCGATTGGCAAAACCAGTTCCCTCATGCTAGCGCACCTTATACTTCGACTATTGTCTTTCTGGTACGCAAAGGCAACCCCAAAAACATTCGAGACTGGGGAGACTTGATCAAGCCTGGCGTTGAAGTAATTACTCCTAACCCCAAAACCTCCGGTGGTGCACGTTGGAACTACTTGGCCGCGTGGGCTTATGCGGCTAAACAGTATCATGGAGATGAAGCAAACATTCGCCAATTTGTCGGAGACTTGTACAAGCATGTTCCGGTTCTTGACTCAGGCGCGAGAGGCTCAACAAACACCTTTGTTCGTAATGGTATTGGTGATGTTCTGCTCGCATGGGAAAACGAAGCTTTACTGGCCACAGAGAAGCTGCAAGGTGCCAGTGAATTTGAAATCGTCGTACCTTCTATCAGTATCCTAGCTCAGCCCCCAGTTACGGTCGTTGACAAAAATGCTGATCAACATGGTGTAGCCAAAGAAGCCCAAGCTTATCTTGAATACCTTTATAGCCCTGAAGCACAAAAATTGGCCGCGAAACATTTCTACCGTCCAGTAAGCCCAAAATATGCCGAGAAAAACGACCTAGCTCTCTTTCCCGATGTCCATCTGATCACGATTGATGACGAGTTTGGTGGTTGGCAAAAAGCACAACAAACGCATTTCAATGACGGTGGTGTGTTTGATGAAATTTACCAACCGAGTCAAAAATAAATGAAAGGATTCAAACAATATTCAGTGATCCCCGGACTCTCATTGAGTCTGGGTTACACCCTGTTCTATCTCGGATTGATCGTTTTACTACCCATGGCGGCACTCGTGGGTAAAACCATGACACTCAGTTGGTCACAATTTTGGGCCGTCGTGACACATCCGCAAGTCGTTGCTTCTTATCAGCTCACCTTTGGTGCGGCTTTTGTGGCTGCATTGATCAATTTAATATTTGGCTCTTTAGTCGCATGGGTGCTAGTACGTTACTCTTTTCGTGGCAAACGAATTGTTGACGCGTTGATTGATCTTCCATTTGCTTTACCGACAGCGGTAGCGGGCATTGCATTAGTCGCTATTTACGGCCCAAACGGTCCTATTGGCGGTCCTTTATTGCAAGCCGGAATCAAAGTGGCTTACACCCCGCTGGGGATCACACTAGCACTGATATTTATCGGTTTTCCGTTTGTCGTCAGAACGGTGCAGCCGATTTTGGAAGATTTTGAGCAAGGGCTGGAGGAAGCCGCTGCTGCTTTGGGAGCGAGCCGTTGGTATACCATCCGCCGTGTGATTATTCCGCATCTACTGCCGTCACTTCTGACAGGTTTTGCCTTAGCGTTTGCTCGCGGTGTGGGTGAGTACGGTTCAGTGATTTTTATCGCAGGTAACTTACCGTTTGTTTCTGAAATTACCCCGCTACTGATTGTCACCAAACTAGAGCAGTTCGACTATCCTGGTGCGACAGCAATCGCTTGTGCCATGCTGGCTTTTTCTCTGGTCATTCTTTTTGTGATTAACACTTTACAAGGCTGGCTGGAACTGCGTGAGAGAAAACATCAAGGAGTAATGGCATGAACAACAGCACGGCTCTAAGTCTGATCTCACCTCGGCCAACTATGACAGTACATCCGTCTGCAACGACTGAACGTGCTTGGGTGAGAAAAACCTTAACCGCAATTGCATTAGTCTTTGTGGTTTTTACTCTCATTCTTCCTCTTTTGATGGTGCTCTATGAAGCATTTCGTTCTGGATGGCATGTGTATCTAGCCTCGATTACTGAACCCGATGCCCTGAGCGCGATCAAACTGACCCTACTCGTTGCCGCTATAGCTGTGCCTTTAAACCTGATTTTCGGTCTGGCAGCCGCTTGGTCAGTAACAAAGTTTGAGTTCATCGGTAAACGCTTATTGATGACGTTAATTGATCTCCCGTTTTCCGTCAGCCCTGTCATTGCTGGTCTTATTTTCATTCTGCTGTTTGGCAGTGAAGGCTGGTTTGGTGAAACACTGACGCAGTATGACATTCAAATTGCGTTCTCGGTTCCTGGTATCGTGTTGGCAACGGTTTTTGTCACATTTCCATTTATTGCCCGTGAACTGATCCCGCTAATGCAGTCACAAGGAACCGATGAAGAGGAAGCTGCCAGAGTATTAGGCGCGTCCGGCTGGCATATTTTCTACCGCATCACATTACCCAACATTAAGTGGGCATTACTCTATGGCGTCATTTTGTGTAACGCCCGAGCAATGGGCGACTTCGGCGCGGTGTCTGTCATATCTGGGCATATCCGCGGGCTCACCAACACACTACCGCTCCATGTTGAAGTGGTCTACAACGAATATCAATATACGGCGGCATTTGCCTGCGCTTCTCTATTGGCGTTATTGGCAATCGTCACCCTGATCATTAAAGAAATTTTGCAACGCAATTTGCACCAAGAAAAATAACCGAATTCAATAGGCATCATTATGAGCATCCAAGTTTCAGGGCTGTGCAAACATTTTGGACAATTCACCGCATTAAACAATGTCAGTATTGAGTTTCCCAGCGGGGGACTCGTGGCACTGCTTGGCCCTTCCGGTTGTGGTAAAACGAGCCTTTTGCGGGTGATCGCGGGTTTAGAGCGCCCTGATTCCGGGACCGTTGCGATCCAAAATCGTGATGTGTCTGGGTTAGACATCCGTGAACGTCAAGTCGGGTTTGTGTTTCAACACTACGCGCTGTTCCGCCACATGACTATTTTTGAAAATGTGGCCTTTGGCCTACGTGCTAAACCTAAAGCCCGTCGTCCTAATGAAGCCACAATTAAACAGAAAGTAAACCGACTGCTGCAACTGGTGCAGTTGGATTGGTTGGCTGATCGTTATCCAGCGCAACTGTCTGGAGGTCAACGTCAACGGGTAGCCTTAGCAAGAGCGTTAGCCATAGAGCCACAAGTGTTGCTACTGGATGAACCCTTTGGGGCACTGGATGCCAAAGTACGCAAGGAGCTGCGCCGATGGCTACGAAAACTGCATGATGAACTGCACATAACAAGCTTATTTGTGACTCACGATCAAGAGGAAGCGCTGGAAGTTGCTGATCACATCGTCGTGATGAACAAGGGACAAATCGAGCAAATTGGCACGCCTGAAGAAATCTACCGAACACCACGTACCGAGTTTGTTTACCAATTTGTCGGTTCATCCAATCGACTGTATCTCGAAGATTCCAACGGCCTTTCTTTTACTCCGAGCGACGTTGTTTCAACCCATGGAAAGCAAGCCAAGAGAATCTACTGCCGGCCTCACGATTTTGCTGTGAATACACAACATCGGCCAGATGCCATCCCCGTGGCAGTAGCGCGAAAATTAGCGCTAGGGAACATGGTTCGATTGGAAGCCTACAGCTTAGATAACCAGCAATTGGTGGAAGTGGAGTTGTCCAATCATGATCCCGTACTAGACGAAATCCAAGCTAAGAGACATCTGTGGCTCACCCCAAAAACCGTCTCTCAATTTGCCTAGTGAGTCGCAAATGCACTTTATACCTCTCACTCTGGTGTTAGTCGTAACATCAAAGAATTAGAAGAAGAATTAGGCTTACCGCTCTATGTAGGTAAAGGTAAGCGCCTACTGGGCATGCCCCCCCCCGGAGAGGACTTACTGATGATGGCAGAAAAGATTCTCAACGAAGCTGCCAACATCAAATGGTTAGCTCAAAAAGCAAACAGAACAAGCGCGGCAGGCCTCGTCGATTCAGCGACCTAGAAATTAATACTGCACTGATGGTAAAACGCGTTTTCTCTATGCCATTGAGACCGCTGCAAGGTATTCTAGACTCAGTATTCAGCTGGCTAACATACCGCTTGTTTGTCCGCATGACACATGTATAAGCCGTCGAGCCAAGCAGGTTGAGATTTCATTTAAAACTAAAACCAGAGGTACGATACAGCATCTGACCATTGATGCCACTAGTCTCAAGGTTTATGGCGAAGGTGAATGGAAGGTTAAGAGCCATGGAACTAATGGGAAGCATGTAGTCTGAAGATGGTGCTTACGACACAAGGAATTGCCAAGATGCCATATGGATTAAGCGAACTGTTCCGCTTATCTCACCAAGAGAAGGGGCAGCCTTCTGGGAGTAAGGACACCCTCGCAATTTGGCGGTGGGTTGCCAAAAGCTCTATGGCTCCTACAAGAAGTGGAGAAAGCGGTATGGTTATCACAAGCATTAACTCTCAGAAACAGCCATGTATCGAGTGAAGCAGTTGCTAGGTGGGAAGTTAAGCTTGAGAAACTACAATGCTCCGGTTGGTGAAACTTACGCCATGATTAAAGCGCTGAACAAGCTTACAGGGCTTGGTATGCCTGAAACTCAGTATGTTGTATACCCTTCCTACTTGAAGCTGCAGCGGTGTTGGCTGCATTCGTTCACTGGCACGCCAGCCCGGCCCAATCACATAGCGTACCTATGCTCATGGGGTTCACTCATTTGCCGCCTACCTGCAACTTCAAGTTGTTTAGGTATATAAGAATTGTTTAATTTCGGGCGGTTTGGTTTTCTGTCCGAATTACGCAAAAAAGCCGCTCCGAAACTAAGCTAGAGCGTAACTTTCAATGGGGTTGCATTTTCACCCCAGAAGTAGAAAACTCAACATTTTTATAAACGGTTGACAAAAAAATGATATTTATATGGGAAAGTTAGTTTTTGACCAGTTCAAAGAGTTATTGCAGAAAGGGAAACATTAGTGATAAATGGAGAGCTACTAGCAGCTTACAAGAGAGGGAATGTCATTTTATTCGTTGGGGCTGGTGTATCAATGAACCTTGGTCTTCCTTCATGGTCTGAACTTATCAACCATATTTCCGAAGAGTTAGGCTATGATCCTGATATTTATAAAACATTTGGAGATGATCTTGCGCTAGTCGAATATTATCGAATCCAAAAAGGCAGAATCGGTCCCCTGCGTAGCTGGATGGACACCGAATGGAACTCTGCAAATGTGGCACTGGAAGCATCCAAGATTCATGAATATATTGCCAAAGCAAATTTCCCTCTTATCTATACGACAAACTACGACAGATGGATAGAGGCGTCGCTAAAACATTACGGTAAAGAGTTTATAAAAATAGCGTCTGTATCGGACATGATTGAGGTGAAAAAAGACCAGACACAAGTCATTAAGTTTCATGGAGACTTTGATGACGATGAATCAATAGTTCTTGATGAATCGAGTTACTTCGAACGACTAGAGTTCGAATCACCTTTAGACCTCAAACTTAGGGCTGATGTGCTCGGAAAAACGGTTCTTTTCATTGGTTACAGTTTATCTGATATCAACATAAGACTTTTATTCTATAAACTATCGAAGCTATGGAAAGGTAACTACTGTGGAGGAGCTCAGCCTAAGTCCTACGTCTTCTCTCCACGTCCAAATCCTGTTCAGGAAGCAGTGCTTGAACAATGGGGAATCAATATGATTAATTCAGAAATTGATGATCCTGGTAAAGCACTTGAAGAGTTTTTGAAACAGTTTGTGTAATACTCGAGAAGTATGAGAAAACGATTTTCCAGACTTCAGAGATGTACATTTAGCCCTCCGTTCAAGTTGGTTTATACAAACTAGAGGGCATTTCAGATGAGATATTCTAAGGGAAAAATGCGGCTCGGCATGTTGGGGGATGGTTCGACTAAAACTAAAACATTTCGGGGCAGAGCCATTTATGTAGTGGTCAACTAAAATTGGCCACGGTTTTAGAGTTTGCCCAATACCGTCGTTCAGACTCATTAGGGGTTAGACCACCATTATATTGATGGGACCTGAGTTGGCCGTGATACATCGAGAGTTGTTCAGTGAATCCGACATCAAGAGAGCAGTAGCCTTTTTAATATTTTATTGTGTTCTTCAAGGCGTGTAAGTTTCTTCTTCAGATCCCGTATCTCAATTTGCTCTGGTGTCATTGGAGAGGCTTGAGGAGTCATTCCTCTTATTTCTTACTTGAGGTGCCTTACCCACTATCCATTGTCGATTTACCCACACCCATGGCTTTTGCAGCTTCAACAACTGTATAGTTTTGGTCGAGAACAAGTTGCGCTGCTTCGAGTTTGAACTCCGCACTGAAAGTACGTCTGATACACTTGGTCATAGTTTCACCTGTCATTTTATGAGGTGTATCTTAACACCTCTAATCAGGTGGCCAAATTCACCGTACCACTACAATAACTTTAAAAAAGCTCCGCGATACTAGTATTTTCATGTGAAATGTCCTTATGTGCAGGTAGGCGACAGAGTATCAACGCCATTGCGTTTCAGTCAGGAGTATGACAATCGTGAAGCCAGTGAGAATATGTTGAACCAATAAAAAATTGGAAACCGGATAAAAGCTGAGGTGATATAGGTTGATTACAATTGGACAAGAAGGCACAGTTGTTGGGCATCCACGCCAAGTTAACGCTGAAAATCACAATTTCGTTTAATGAAGCGTCCAGTCTAACTACTGGTTCAGATCACGTGTTAGCCGAAGTCCATACGCAGACAAACCGTTTAATTAGTTCTAGGAATAGAAAAGGAGGAAAGACTTGAATAATTCAAATGAGAACTTAGAAAAGGTATTAGTGAAAGCATTTAGTACTTCATTGATACGATTCGCAGCAATTACGCTTATTGTTATTGTCTGTTGGTGGGCGTTTTTACCCTTTTTACCTATTTTACTTTGGGCTCTGGTATTGGCTATTGCACTTTACCCTCTTAAGTTGGCTATTGAACGTAAACTGGGCTTAAGATCTAGCCGATCGGCTACTTTAGTCGCTGTGATTGGCGTGCTTGTACTTGGAACGCCTACCGCAATGGTTGGTAACTCATTTGCGTCTAAAACGTTAGAAGCTCTCGATTCTTATCGAAATGGCACACTAGCCGTGTCGAAGCCAACTGACAGCGTAAAAGAATGGCCATTAGTCGGGGAAAAAGTATATGCAGCCTGGGATGAAGCCGCTGTCAATCTGCCTGTTTTCATAGACAAGCATCAGCCTCAAATAAAAAGCATTTTCGGTTGGGTATTCGATAGTGCGGCGGGCGCAGCTAAGAGCGTATTTGTCTTGATAGGTGCTGTGATCATTGCTGGGATAATGTTAGCTTGGGCTGAACCCGCATCAGCATCAATACGTAAGATTTTTATAAGTTTTACAGATCCGATCAAAGGACCCTCACTGCATAAATTAACAACAGCAACTCTAAGGCAGGTCGCTGTTGGCATTATTGGAATCGCATTTTTAACAGCAATGATATTTGGTGCTATCGTAGCGTTAGCAGGCGTTCCAGCGGCTTCTCTGTTTACATTAATCGCCTTAGTTTTTGCTATCGTTCAGCTCCCTGTGACCGTAGTGGCTCTGGTCGCTGTTGCAGTCTTGTGGTCAGGAGATAGTGGAACAGCACACAATGCTATCTTCACAGTATTAATTATTGCTGCAAGCTTTATCGATAATTTCCTAAAACCGATTATTCTTGGAAGAGGGTTGGATGTACCAATGCCTATAATACTCATTGGCGCTGTAGGTGGGGTCATGTCTGGAGGAATACTGGGTATGTTCGTTGGTGCGGCATTTTTAGCTACAGGATATCAA
Organism: Vibrio vulnificus CMCP6; assembly: GCF_000039765.1. Lineage (NCBI taxonomy): Bacteria > Pseudomonadati > Pseudomonadota > Gammaproteobacteria > Vibrionales > Vibrionaceae > Vibrio > Vibrio vulnificus. Next base: position 748,720 of record NC_004460.2, read on the forward strand.
GTTTTTATGCAATGGGTAGAGTCAGAAAGCAAGCAAGTCTGAGAGATCGTTGAAAATTCGAAATCGAAATATAAAGGCGCTAAATAGCTGTTCCTAAATGTAGATCACTGGTGTGTAAAAAGAAGGGAACTCGGTACCGTTTGAGCGATCTGATCAGTAGCCAAACATACAAACCCGCAACCGTTACCGAGTTCCCATGATTCTAAATTTACCTGACCGCGCTGAGCGACGTCGTATCACTTAAAAGATGCATAAGACTAAGGATAAAGACCATTACCGACGCTTGAATGCCATATTATTTCTTTCTCATGGACATTCTGTTACCACAGTCTCGAAGATTCTGGTTTCAGCTCGCTCTTCTATAGGACGCTGGATTAACTGGTACACGAAATGCGGCATCGATGGCTTGGAAAGCTCAACTCGAGGTAGAGCCGCGACGCTCCCATTTCTTCAAATTGCCGCTGTATTGACTGCTTTAATCGCACTGAATCCTCAAAGTCTGGGATATCAGCGTTCACGTTGGGATCGTTTGGTCCGGTGACCTCCATGGTAAGATCACCGAAAAAATGAAGGACAACATGAACTTCTTCAACGCCTGTAAAGAATATCCTCATATGGATATGAGTACCGCTGGCCGTGGTGGTGCTGCAATCTTAGCAGGAGAATCGCACCCTACCGTTGCCTACCACAAAATGCCAATGTGAGCCTCGGTGGTAAGTTTGAGAAATTGGCAGGTGAACCAATTAAAACCAAAGCTTATGTCAAGTCCATTTCGGATGGCGATGAGATCGTTCGCGGCGGGACCGCTTGCAACGCCCCATTTAAGCTTGGCCCTACCGTTAGGTTGGTCATTGAAGCGGAGAATACGGTGGATGTCATTGTTATATCAGGCCTATGCCAGACGTATGATGATACACAGGGACGCCCACATGGTATCGCGATTCAAGAATATGACGTTATTGGTGTGAAAAGCGGCATGCACTATAGAGCTTTCTATAAGAACTTCACCGACAAGTTACTGATCGTTGATGTTCCAGGGGCCACCAGTCGCGATGTGACTATTTTCGAACATACTCAGTTAACAGCGCCTGTGTACCCTTTAGATAAAAACGCAACGTTTAATATTTGACGGAGTACTGCTGTTAACTTAGCCATAATCAGGGCAATCTCACGAGTGCTGGGTTTTTCGCCAACGCGTTAAAACAAGCGCTCAACACAGCTTCCAACATATCACTATTAACAACATAGCATTGATGATATCCAATCAACGAAACGTACGTGAAATTGAGCTGGTTCAATCGCCGATATAATACGAGCGATGCATCATCAACGGGGCCCCCTCCTTTTTAAAACAGATCATTCCCTTGAAGCCTATGGTGGTAGCCAAGGATGTAGCCTCGAATGTCAAACAGCCCTTTCGTACCAGCTATAACAGCACACAATGACCCAAACAGGATCTCAAAAAGACAACAAGTGACTTTTGTACTCCGACACTAGACAGCCACAGCTTGAAAATGTTCTTCAACATACTCAATTTGCACCAAGATCCATTATCTGGTGATGGCGCATATGACACAAGGTATTGTCACGATGAAACACGATTTAAACGCCCCGTTTGGCTCATCCCACCAGAGAGGGTACTGCGTTTGGGGAAAATGGTTAGCCTGATACACTTAGCGTTCGTCAATAATGTCTTGATTAAGTTAACAGAACTCATTTACACCACGAGATACACTATAATTTCAATCAACTTTAGCTAATGAGATAAGGGAATAAAAATGAAGGATGACATATTGACTGAAAAGTCTGAATCTCATGAGATAGACCATACAAAACGTTCTACGTTGACTAAATTAGCCTTTGGCGCAGCAACACTTCCATTTGCTTCGGTTCTACATGCGGCTTCTGACAAACTGGCTGTACAGAATATTTCCCTAATGCCTAATGAAAAAGGCCCTTTTGATATTGTTATCGAAAATGGTCGTGTGGTTGATCCTGAAACGGGCTTAGATGCGATTCGTAACGTGGGGATCAAAGGTAAGCGTATTGCTGCTATTTCAACAAATACCTTGAAAGGTGCCAAAGTAATTAATGCTGAAGGTTTAGTCGTTGCTCCGGGCTTCGTTGATTTACATGCACATGGTCAACAGCTTCCTGCGGCTCGCGCTCAAGCATTTGATGGTGTTACCACCCAACTGGAAATGGAATCGGGTTTATTACCCATCTCTAAATTCTACGATGATACCGCAAAAGAAGGTCGACCTCTTAACTACGGCGCTTCGGTTGCTTGGACCTACGCGCGAGTTATGGCAAAAGAACCAACAATGCCAGCAGCTGATGGTACGATTGTTTGGTTCCAAAAAGCATTTTCATACAACAATTGGCAAAATACATTAGCAACACCAGATGAGCTAAAACAGATCCTCAATGATATCGAGCAGGGTCTGAAAGAAGGAGGTTTAGGCATTGGCATTAACGCAGGTTATGCTCCGGGTTATGGCCATAAAGAGTACTACGAGCTAGCGAAGCTCGCCAAACGCTATAATATGCCAACTTATACGCACGTTCGTTACTTAAACAGTGCAGAACCAAAATCCAGCTTTGAAGCTTATCAAGAACTGATCAGTTTATCTGCAACGACTGGTGCACACATGCACATTTGTCACCTGAATAGTACCTCTGTGCAAGATATTGATGATTGTGCGGACTTAGTGCAATCAGCGATTGATAGAGGTTTGAATGTAACTGCCGAAGCTTACCCTTACGGTGCCGGTTCGTCACTGATTGGCGCAGAAGTTTTCCGTGGTGATGATTGGTTAGCGCGCTGGGGAGTACCAAGTGCAAGTTACATGGAAGCCAATGGGAAACCATTAACACAAGAAAAGATCACAGAGCTTCAAGCAAATGACCCAGGCAAAGTGGTAGTAATGCATTTCTTAAAACCTGATGATAATCCATCCGATCGTCAAAAAATGGATCGTTCAGTTCTGTTTCCCGGTGCAGCTATTGCTTCAGATGCTATGCCTTGGATGGACTCAAAAGGACAGGTCATCGAAGGTGATATTTGGCCACTCCCTAGTGATGCCATCGCTCACCCAAGATCACTGGCTTGTTTTACCCGTTTCATTAGTAAATATGTTAACGAATACAAAGCGGTTACGCTTATTGAGGCAATGGAGCGTTGTAGCTTAAACGCTTGTCGCATTATAGAAAACAGCGTCCCACAAATGAAAAATAAAGGCCGTGTTCAAGTAGGTAAAGATGCAGATTTAGTGATATTCAAACTTGAAGATATCAAAGTGCTTGCGACTTTCGAAGCCCCTAATGCACTGTCTGAAGGTATGCATCATGTCATTGTTAACGGTACGCCCATCATTGCAAATGGTGAATTACAGTTAGGCGTAAATCCGGGTGAACCCATTCGCAACCCTGTTATTGCATAATTAACTCTCAATATAATTAAGCTCGGCGCAAGTCGAGCTTTTTCATGAAATGATATAGAGAAATGTCGATGAGTAAAAAGCCAATTCCAGTCACTATCTTAGCCGGATTTTTAGGGGCAGGTAAAACCACCCTGCTCAATCATATTCTGACCAATGCCAATGGAATGCGCATGGCCGTTATCGTCAATGACTTTGGTTCGATAAATGTTGATGCTGAACTGGTAAAGTCTGAAAGCGACAATATGATCAGCCTAGAAAATGGTTGTGTTTGTTGTAATCTCGCTGAAGGTTTAGTGGTTTCTGTGATGCGTTTATTAGCACTCGAACAACGTCCAGATCACATTGTGGTAGAAACCTCTGGAATTTCAGAACCAAAAGAAGTGGCGCTGAATTTTGAAGATCCAGAACTACAACAGCATGCGCCCCTCAATGCGATTATCACCACCATTGACGCTAAAAATGTACTAACGCTCGAAAAACAGATGGCAGAATTAGCTGAACAGCAAATTCAAGTCGCTGATATTGTTTTGGTCAATAAAGTCGACCTAGTAGAGCCAGAAGAGCTAGCAAAAGTTAAACAATGGTGTCAGGTACAAGCGCCATTTGCAAAGCTGGTTGAAATTGAGTTTGGTAAAGTCGATTTACCTATTTTATTTGAAGTACCAGAGAGGCTTCAGGTTTCATCCCATAACAGAGAACATGGTGGCGAGCACCATCACTGTCATGATGACCATTGTGATCACGTTAGCCATCAGTTTGAAACATTCAGTTTTGAAACAGAGCATCCCCTTTCACTGCAAGCCTTGTACCCTCTGTTGCAGCAGTTTTCTATCGATGCATATCGCATGAAAGGCATCTTAAACCTTGATGATAAACCCGATCACCGTTGTATTTTCCAATGCACAGGACAACGTGCACAGGTGACGATTGGCGATCCATGGCAAGAGGGTGAAAAAAGAGCGACTCGACTTGTTTTCATCGGCCCTAAAGGGGGATTAGATAGGAATGTTATGCGCAAGAAATTGGACGCTCTTGTGATCTAACAATAAGTTTATTGGCTCAATAAATGCAGTTAAATGTAACCAAATGTAACCAATGAAAAATGGTGTGATAAAGAGCTATTAGAGCTAAATCGAAGTTGAATCAAGAAATCGTAATAACTAAGATGATAAATGAAAAAACTAACCATGGAGAGGTTTATGAATCGAAGTATAGCGCTTTGTTTTACTTTACTTATCTCGTCATTAGTTCCAATTCAGCCAGCAGTTGCTAATGTGCATAATTTTAAAGATGTTTCGCAGAAACTTGAGACAATTTCACAGAGGCTAGTTGGCCGCATCGGTGTGGCTGCTCAAGAAATTGGCTCTGGGGAGAGAATAACAGTAAACGGCGATGAAATGTTTGTGATGGCCAGTACCTACAAGGTTGCTATTGCTGTCGCCTTACTGGAGCGGATTGATAAAGGCGAGCTTAAGCTTTCCGATTTAATTGATGTCCCACAAGAAACCATGGTGACAGGTGACGGTGCTATCGCGGTGAACTTCGTGCACCCAGGTATAAAGTTATCTATCGCCAATTTAATCGAACCAATGATAACGTTAAGTGACAACACAGCGACAGATATTTGTCTAAAACTTGCAGGAGGGCCTGAAGCAGTAACTAAAGTGATGCGAAATATTGGTATTACTGATTTACGAGTTGATCGGTATACCAGTGAAATTTTAAGGGACTTCTATGGTTTACCCGACAAGGCCTATTCATCTGTACTTGCAAAGGCTCTTGCCCAAGACCCATCGCTCGCGTCAAAACAACCACTTAGAAACCTTAAGTTCGAACAAGAAGATCTACGAGATCAAAGCTCGCCTAATGCCATGTTGGAATTACTTCTGGCAATTGACAGCGGTAAAGTGTTAAGTGAGAAAAGCAGCGAATTTTTACTTGATGTCATGTCACGTACACGCACTGGTGCTGGAAGGCTAAAAGGTCTACTACCAAAAGGAACCCTCGTTGCCCACAAGACAGGGACAATTGGCGGTGTCGCCAATGACGTGGGATTTGTAACGCTACCCGATGGTCGACGTTTTGCGATAGTCGTATATTCTAAGAGCAGCACAACATCGGAAGCTGATCGTGATCTAGCTATTGCAGAAATTACCCGAACGTTATACGATTTTTATTATTTAAAGTAACGAATTAAATTCAACTGTTAGTGCTTAAAAAGGTATAAATATGGATCAAGCCATTAAGAAGAAAATGAAATTATTACCTACCGTAATAGTTTCGTCTTTATTGACAATGCAGCCGGCATTGGCACATCAAAATAATAAAATGACACAGGAAGAAGGCCAAGCAACCTTCAATGCCGTCGTTGCCGATGTCAATAAAATGATCAAAGAAATGCACATACCGGGACTTGCTGTCGGTGTTATTCATGGACCTAACACCTACAGTGCCGGACTCGGTATCACCAAGGTAGGCACCAACGAGGCCGTTACCCCTGATACACAATTTCAAATTGGCTCTGTGACCAAAACCTTCCTTGCGACCCTAGCCATGCAGCAATCCGAACAGGGCATTCTGGATTTAAACGCACGTGTCGTCGATATTCTGCCGTGGTGGAGGGTTTCAGATCCCGAGGCGACATCTAAAGCGCGGGTTGTTGACCTATTCCATCATCGTGCTGGCTGGTATGGCGACCATGGGTTCCTTCGTGTTCCTCCAGGTGGTTCGATATCTGAGAAAGTAATGCTTCAAGGGGCTTACGCACAGCAGATCTATCCGTTCGATCAAACCTGGATGTACAACAACACCAGTATCACTTTCGCTACACATGTAGTGTCTCATGTCGGTGGAAAGCCGATCGAGACACTGATCGAAGAGAATCTGTTAACTCCGCTCGGCATGAATTCGTCATCCTTTAACTACGATGCTACCCCTCCTGCTAAAGATTACGCATGGGGCCATCCGCCGATCTACGGGAAAGGCAGCATAAGTGAACTCAAGCCGTACTACATTCCGTTGATTAGAGAGTCCGCAGCCTCCGGCGCACTCCGCTCTACGGTGGCCGACATGCTTAAATACGCCCGCTTTCAGCTAGACGGTAAGGATGCCTCCGGTAAGCAGTTGTTGTCTAAAAAAGCGCTGGATTATGCCCACGCACCTGCGGTCGAGGCTTCGACCGGAGACTTTACCGGACTGACATGGTTCGTCCACGACTACGATGGGACCACAAGCCCTAGCCATGGGGGGAATTGGCCCGGTACGCGTTCTTTTCTGCAGTTGATCCCGGATCACGACTTTGCCGTAGTGGTTTTGGTTCACAGCGATCGCGGAGCTGAAGCTTACAAAAAAGTGGCTAACGCAATGGTCAAAGCCTTTACGAAAATCGAATCCAACTCTCCGGTCTCCGTTGGTGCGACTCCGTCTGTGCTCGACCCCTTCGTCGGTGTGTTTAAGGGTAATTCCCAAAACATTGAGATCCGTAAAGATGGCGACAAATATGTGTTTGTCCAGTTTTCAGCATTGACTAAAGGAGCGGATCCTGCCCCTGCCAATGTAGAAAACACGGCCGAGGGTTATTTTATCATCACCGAAGGTCCGAATAAGGGAGCACTTGGTGAATTGCTGAAAGACCCATCTGGCGAACTCAACTACGTGCGCTTCAACCACAGAATCTTTATTCGCGGTGAAGGTGCGGTTAACGAGTTCGACCTATCTGGATCGGTATTCGATAAGTAGGATGAGCAAAAGATATTAATTCACGCGGATAATGATTTCTGACAGACATCTATTAGCTGCATGAATACCCTTAAGCATCAAAACACGCCATAAGGACATGGGTGTTTTGATGGAAGAAAAACAAATTGCCCTGAGATATCAAAGCATCAGTCAGAAGGAGCAGAGGACATTTAAGGCAATGAGAAAATCATGATGCCTTGGTTGATGATCGGTCAAAAGCATCTCAACTAAGGCTGATTTTTATTAGCTGAAAGTTCGCCATCATGATTGGGCTAGACAAGTAACCATTGGCCCTTGATGAAAAACTTGCAGTCCGTGGGAATAATGGCGTTGATGACTTCAGCCTGAAGAGGGCTAGCTACGAAAAATTCTTGCTGGAACCGAACGTTCTATCAGCACGAGTAAAAATACGGACCAACCCATATTTAAGAAATGATTATATTTAAAGCATACCTTCAATAGGTAAAACACCAGAGAGCCAAGCTCCAATGCTTCTCCAGATACTAGATTCTGGCTCGCTGTCATAAACTTTACCATTCCCTAAATCTGTCCAATGTAAATTTCCCTCTCGAATCTCAACGTAATATGCGTCTTTAGGCAACGCACTGTTTAATTGAACAGTGGCCTTTTTAACATATTCAGGATGTGTAATATGAACTGCCATTTCAGTATTGATATAGGCTGAGCGAGGATCCCAGTTCATCGATCCAACAATAAAATCAGCATCATCGATGACGATGACTTTGGCATGGAGGCTTGCTCGCTGACTCCCGATCAAACTCCATTGGCGTTTGATTTCTGCACTGGCTTTAATTTCCCAAAGGGTAATGCCACTTTCCAGCAATTCTTCTCGATATTTGGCATACCAGCCATGAACCGCGAAAACATCATTTGAAGCCAAGCTGTTAGTGACAATCGTAACTTTCACTCCGCTCTCCGCCAACCTTTTCAGTCCTAGGGTACCTGCTTCAGTGGGCACAAAATAAGGAGAAATGATCAAGATGGAGTCAGTTACATTGTTTAGTCTTTCGGCGAGTTGTTCCGCTACCTGACTATCACGGGTTTCTACCTTGTCTGGTAAGTCATACCAGAGTACTGCTTCACCCCAGTAAAGCTTGAGCGTACCGTGCTTTAGGTGCTCAAATAGCTCTAGTTGGCTGATGTCATATTCACCGTCTCTAAAAGGCGCTTCTAATGCGTTCACATCAACAAGGTCTTCCAAGGCATATTGCGTCTCGTAATCAGAGAGCGAAACAAGCGCACTGACAGATTGTGTTTGGTCGCTGTTCCAGTACAAATCAAACTGAGTTGCTGTTTCAACAACCGCAGGACCAAAAAGCAGCACGTCAAAATCGCCAAATTCAACTTGGGTGGAAAATGAAAAATATTCGTTGCCGATGTTCCGACCACCCACAATAGCTGCCACACCATCGGCAGTCATCGATTTATTGTGCATACGATGATTGAGTCGAGAAAAATCGGTGAGGAAAGATAAACCCCGGAAAAACCTGTTGGTGTATGGATTGAACAGACGTATTTCGATGTTCGGATGGTCATTCAACAGCGCCATGACCTGGTCGTCCCGACGCTGCATATCGTCAAGCAAAAGTCTCACTTTGACGCCGCGTTGCGCTGCTTCATAGAGCCGCCATGTGATGATTTTGCTTGTTTCATCATCTCCAAACAGGTAGTACTGCAAATCCAACGAGTGCTGAGCACTTGTAATCAAGGCGATTCGGGCGAGTAGGGCGTCATCGCCATTATTGAGAGAGTGAAAGCCGGTTAAATTGTCTTTCACCGTTTCAGGGCGAAGCTGCTCATAATATTTGGCCAGAGTGCTACCTTCCTGATAGCCAGAGTGGTAGCTAAGCTTTTTTTCAGTCACTAATGGGTTGGAAGCTGAACACGCAAGCAATCCAAAACAGCTAGCAACAACTAGAACACGCATCCATTTCAAAAAAAACTCCTTAAGAACGAGTTAGTCAAAGTTGAACCCAAGTAATGACGATTAATCTACTTTATCAACCACATAGTGAGAAGTAGTCTGAGTAAGGTTAAGTATCAAGTAACCAATCAAAATGGCTGTTGCGATTGATATTAATCGCGTCAAGTGAGAGGAGAATGGGTCATCTCCCTGATAATTTAAAACCTGACTGACAAGAACAAAAAAGTTGGTAAACAGGAGTTGATAGATACTCATACGGCATCGCTGGCGCATAGCGAAGCAAGCCAATTGCAAGCCTAAAAACAACGTAGCGCCGAACAGTGCCCATGTAGGCCAGCCAACAATCGAAAGCAGAACCATTGGGAGCGTGAAGAGTATACCGATAGCGGTGGTCGTGATACGATTCCGACTAAATAAGCGGTGATCATCAGAAAATGGCACCCTAATCATACTACTGATGGTAATACCAATTAATATGGATTGGGAGCTTCCTGAAGCGATAAGCGCAACCATCACTAAGGCCATTGCAATACTTTTGAAAAAGATAAGCCCCAGGTGGGAGTTTGCTCCTTTGGGGTCCTCTTCATCAGTCTTTATTTCTTTTTCATCGCCTGGGAACAGCAAAAAGCTAAAGTAAGTGACGATCAACGCGATGACACTCGCTTCAAGCATCAGTGCTGGCAAGCCAAAACTTGATATACCGAATTGCAGATTGATGACACTCATCATAATCACAACCAATAAGACAAATGTGGCCAAAATGTCTTTGGGATTTTCGTGACTTCGGTAAAAACTCCAGAATAAAAGCGCCCAGCAATAAAGCCCGTAGCCCGTTGGAGAATCGATGAGCTGTTCCCCTAACAATACAACACCAAGGCTGACAAATACCATAACCGCAAGAAGCTTAATCAGCATATCTACGGGAGGTTTTGATGGCATGATCGTTAAAAAAATCACCACAAAAATTGGGGCAAGTATGGGCAAAATCGCTCCATGTGCTGAGAGATAAAAGAGCAGTATTGATGGTGCTAAAACCAAACGAAGCACCGGATTCGCGGCGCTACGAAACATAAGTCCAAACACTCAGTACATGCATCCAAATGCTTGCTAGCCACTCACCAAATTTGCTTTTCTCAGTATAGACTGCAACGGTAGCTTGAGAACCAAATCGGACGTTTGAAAGTCTCTCTACGTCATCAAAGACAATATTAACAGGGTAACGCTGGGCACTGATTGCCTTGTTATCTGCGACTAAAAAACCTGTAGTGGCATCTACATTATTACTGCCTCCTGTCCCCCAGCCAATGCTGTCAATTTTTCCGGAGAGACACGACCTGGCAGCGCATCCAATACAATATCGACACGTTGTCCTTCTCGAATATGTTCAAGAGAGTTTTCTCGTAACTGGGCCGAGATCCATACGCCACGAGGGTCAATGAATGTTAATAATGGCGTGCCAGCATTAGCGCGTTGTCCGTTCGTGAGTTGGACATTAGTCACAACTCCCTTTGAAGGCGCAGTAACATTGGTTTTTTGAAGGTCAAGCTGAGCTTTTTCAAGTTTGGCCATCGCCGCGAGAATTTGCGGGTTGTTATTACCAGCAGGCCCCAAGTTTTGTTTTGCTTGCACTAATGCAGCTTCCGCGGCCTCCAGCCCAGCTTGCGCGCGAGTTTTTGATTCTAGTGCATTGTCCAGATCTGCCTTACTTAAGACCCCCCGCTTAGCCAGTGTTTCCGTTCTGGCTGCTTGCTCACGAGCATTATTTCTCGCAGCCAGAGCTTCTACAACTCTAGCCTGTGCAACCTCTACGGCCGCAGTATTTGCGCCAATACTTTGACCGACTAACTCCAACTCTGCTTGAGCCGCTCTAAGAGCAATGTCGTAGTTTCTTGGATCGATTCGGAACAAAAGGTCGCCGGCATTCACGATCTGATTGTCACTGACTGAAACGTCAATGATATTGCCTGTTACCTCAGGTGCGATCTGAACAAGATAAGAATGGATCCGTGCACTGCTGGTAATTGGTGTAACCCTGTCGGCCCAAAGACTATAAAGCCAAATTACTAAAATCGTGGTAATAATGTAGATACTTAGTTTTCTCGATGATGATTGCGTGTCAGACATCAGTAATTCTCTATTTTGCGTTACGCTAATTTGCGAAAGTATACCATTTAATTGAACATTTAATACATGCCAAGCAAGCGGCTTTGATGTGATGGATGCACCTCCCTTCTTGCATTGTTGTACCACACGACAGGTACAGCCATTAAGAGCCGAAGTAACAGCCATGTCGATTAAAGTTGTTTTCCCAACCCCACCTTTTGGATTTGCGGCACTAATAGCGTTAGTTTTCATAACAAACACAAAGATGTATTACATATATAATACACAAATAAGTTATAGGAAGTTCCTCTCAAGGGTCACTTGCACATCTGGCTCTATTCCCAGTCCAGCAGAAAACCCTATGTAGGTTCTCAAGCTAAAATTTTAAGAGCGATAGAAATATGGCTCTTAAACATCAATAGAATCAGCACCAACAAAGCTGGATCACTTTTGAGTCAACTTCTAGAGCCTTCTCTCACCGCTTCTATTGCAAAGTTATGCTCACCAATTACGGGCCTAATTTCTTAAAGCTACGTAACGAGGTCAGTTATCTCTATGCTGAGTTCCCTTTAGACAGTGTCGCTTCAGGGCTATTGAGTCGCATCGCTCTGATACTCCGCAAGCACCAAGCTCATTAAATAAATACCGATTTCAGCACGACCTGTAGCTTTTGTTTCCATGGCAACAGAATCAATAATAAAACTCATCACTTCAACTAGGTGGTTGTCTTGTAAAGATGACATATACCTCTCCAATCAACGTTTGAATTTACCATTAGATACCGTTTTATAACTACGTAGTTGCGCAGAACATCACAACCTTTTGGTTGCAACTGCTTTTGTTCAAGGAAATGACAGCTTAGACAAGGTGCTTTTTTGCTTCATCACATAACCCACAAGGTACGGCTCAACAGGAGCAGATATCTGATGTACAGCATCATTAACATGACAAATCGGCCCATTTCGTTCGCTCATAGCAAGTGCAGACCTAACTCGTTCAAGTAAATAAACATAACGACTGACTGTCTGACGACACAGGTGAGCCATACGAGCCACGCTACCAATCGTAAGTGGTTGGTTGCTCCGTAGTAGACGTTGACAGGCATGGACAATACGACGAGCTGTATTCGTTCGGCGTATCCGGTGCGTTCTCTTGGCTGCTCTTCGCTGCCTTTCATGCAAACTTAAGCCTCTATCCAGTTTCATCACGCCGCGCTGACAGTCTGCTCTGGCAAAATACTTATCCCAAGTCCAACGAGATACGCTTTTCACTAGTGCCTGAACCTCACTACTTGGCAACGGTGGACTTTCCGGCATAGCGCTAACATTTTTGTAGCGTGCAAACCCCTCGATCCGTGCTTTAAAATCGATATAACATCCCCGCTCTCGTGCCTTGCCAACAATGCTGTAAGCGTACTGGCGGGTGTGTTCAAACAATGTGCAGTTTCGGGAGTAGGAAGTATCATGTGCTTTTCGTTGCCACAAACGATCTGTCTCTAGTTCAAGGAAATCTGCAAGCTCACCAAGCTCAAAAACACTTCGGTGGAGTTCGGTCGTCAGCCAGTCAGCATGAAAAGGCGTTTTGGCCACTGGACCACAGTAGCTCAAATCAGCCTCTAGCCTTAATGCAAGCGCTCGATAAATGGCTTGGTAATAAGCGATAGGTTTGGCGTTTGCGTTATCACTGGTGCAAACAGGCACAATGGCATAAAAAAGATGGGCTTTGTTGCTGGTGCGATCGCGCACAATCAAGTTCGGCGGTGGCAACCCTTCATCTTGCCAGATGTAGGGATTTGGCAAGACACGGTGTTCATGATCAATATCGAACACCATCCAAGCCTTCATATCTCTTCGATTAACTTGCATGTATGGCCACTTTACAGCGTAATCACGTGGCCTAACGAGCATAGCGGTTTTATTATCACTACACCTCGAAAAATAAGGCGCTTCCTCAATCAAGCGTGTTTTCAACGAATGCAATTGGGCTGTGATATGAGCCTGGTCAGAACGAATCACCGTCATAATAAATTCAACACAGTTTGCTTCTGAGTGCGTCAGAGAGTGCAAGGCCAAGCACTACCGTCATCGTGGTGAATATCATCATGCTGGCTGAATTGTGTTTAATTAGATCTCTCGATCGAACATTGATAGCAATGCCCTCTTCAGCGTCACTTTCTAAGACTAAATTGAGAGAATGGGTACATTCTTGAGTTGCCTTATGGTTTAAGGCCTCAAATCCTTGATGGTTCACAGGGTTTACCTTGTCTAGCCCCCTCCCAAGTTAGGAGGAGCCATTGGCACAAATCAGGCTAATGTATAAAACCTAAAGCCAACGTTCTCTGATCTTGTCTATTCGCTTTTCGACACCAAGTAAACGTATTCGCAGACGCACTTGCGCCAACAAATGAAGTGTGTGGTGTAACTGGCGAATTAAGCTCTGCTGCTCTTGTAATAACGGGGAAAGTTGACGCCGATAGAGCTCATGTCGAATTTGCCTGATATTTATAAGTCCTCTGCGTATGTCGTTCTCTGTCAACAAGCGAGAATACTTATCTGGGCATGGTTTATGGTAATGAACTACGGACATCGCTCCTCCAAATTAATACACGCTTACCCTGCCCTGACGACAGACTCAATCTCCATACATGGAGAGACATCTTGATTGAGTTTTTCAAGGCTATTGATGATCAAAACATGGTTACTGATACTGGCCTGTGCCGTCTGAACAATCTTATGTTTCATCGTTCGACTCAACTCTTGCTTACCAACACAATCAAGCGCCATACGAGACAACTCACCGGAATAAATGGCGTTATCCACTGCCCGTCGCAACAAAGTTGCTTCAGTTTCGTCAGGGGGAATATGAGCTGTTACTACACCCAGTCCTATAAGTAACACGTTCACAATGGAGTGATTCCCACTTATTTTTGAGATCGTAATGAGCTCTGTACAGCTGAGAACATGAGGTTGCTCGGGGTTGAGTTTATTGCGAAGCATCGTCGCATTCATTCCAAGACGTTCTGCTAGCTGAGCCATGTTTTCCGTTCTCGCAAAAGCACAACACGCTTCGTTAAATGCCTTTTGTTTAGAACCAAGAAAGTCGCACCTTAAGTCAATGTCGTCCATAGCGAATACTCGATTGAAGAAAAATGGTATGAAAACGAAACCCAACCAAGAATGTGAGCCACAATGGGCAATGTCCCTTGGTTGGAATTAAGGAACATAAGCGCATGATGACCTATCCCATTCGTTGCAACGTTTCTCTTGTTGCCATTTCAAGTAACTCGACCATATTGATTAAAGGAGTTTCTTTAGCTTTAGCTTTCTCTTTAATGGGTAAGCGACCGTCTGAGACCCAATCCATGATGGTGCGTTTGGGCATGCCAGAGAACTGAGAATACTGGTCGTAAGTCATATACGGGGTATTTAGGACTACTTGATATGAAAGCATAGTGGTATCCTTGTAAGTGATTGAATGTTAATAAACGATCTAGCGAGCCGCAGCTCATAACTAGTTCGTATGCGAGAGATTATTGATCGTATATGCGAGAAAAACAAGCTCAGCTATCCGCTTTTGAATATCAAGGTGGAAAGCATGTCACAGAAAGATTGTGTAAGGCACTGGATGCAAAGAACTTAAGTGAGCTTTCGAGCATCCTAAATATACCTACTTCAACAATGTCTACATGGCATAAGCGCGAGCTATGTCCTTTCGAAGTAGTGATTAGAGCTCATATGTATACAGGCGTGTCGGTACGTTGGTTGACGCTTGGTGAAGGTGAACCCTTCCCAAATCGAACGGAGCGAACTGAATCTAACCTCCTTTTCGAAATCGACTCGCACAAAGTTCTCAATGGCGAGCTAGTTTCCCATGAAGTTCTCATTTTCGACAAAACCATATTAGATGACGCTTCAGTCACTAACATTATGGCAATTCGCGATGGCGAAAAGACTTACATCATTGATAAAGAAACACATCAAGCTGTAAGCGGAACTTATCTAGTCGATATGGACGGCCTTCTATCGCTGAACGAGATCCAGCGTTTACCAGGTAAGAAACTGGCGATTAGCTTTAATGGATCAACTCTTACAGTTGAAGAGGATGAGGTTAAGGTTGTTGGTAGGGTTGTGTTGGTGGTTGATAAAGTATGAAAAGCAATATGAAATCAAGTTAAAGAGTGTCTACTGATTTGGTGGCTATTCAGATCCTGTAGTGAAAGCCTGGATTCTACTTCGAGCTAGCGGTATATTTGAATGTCGCAATAAGCCTGCGCCTTTTTTGACAGCCTCAGGTAGACCATACCTGGAAGTCCACCATTTGATTCGGTT
The DNA here is from genome assembly GCF_000039765.1 of Vibrio vulnificus CMCP6. Taxonomy (NCBI): domain Bacteria; kingdom Pseudomonadati; phylum Pseudomonadota; class Gammaproteobacteria; order Vibrionales; family Vibrionaceae; genus Vibrio; species Vibrio vulnificus. Next base: position 764,277 of record NC_004460.2, read on the forward strand.
AATCGATGATGGTCCTGTTAGCACGCCGTTGTCACCGTCAGATCCTTTGTTTTTATCTGCAACTGACAAGTCTGGGCATGGTGACCCACCAATGAAACCCGTAAGTGCTTCTTTCTTAGCTTTTGTTACCAGTTCAGTTAAATGTTTGGCCTCTTCACCAGTTACGAGATCATCTATTGAACCATGGTAGTAACCATATTTTGGCTCAGGAATGCCTATTTGTTCTCTGGAGTACTTATATGCGTCTAGAAAAGGCTATGGAATTCGTTGATAAAACGCACATCAAAACCTGAGCGTTCGAAGCCTAAATCTAAAAATCCACTACCAGAGAAAAATAAGAAAATTATTGGTCGTTGTTGAGCTGACAAATAAGAGCCTTTCTTAATTGTTAATTCTATCGTTAAACAGTATCCAACCCGCCATAATACATTATAGCTACGGCAGCTAAAACAGGACTCTACTTTAGATAGACGGTTTGAGGGATGGAGGGATTGTTTTAAAGTCGCGACATAAAACATTGCAGTACATACAAACACATTTAAACTGTATTTATATACAGAAAAACGAGCTAACTATGTCTATCCGCAACTTAAAAGATGGGTCTAAAAAACCCTGGTTCTGCGAGTGTTACCTAAATGGTCGCCAGGGCAAAAGAGTTAGAAAGCGATTCGCGACTAAAGGCGAAGCCGCCGCTTTTGAGCGCTTTGTGACTAGAGAGATCGAAGACAAGCCCTGGGAAGGCGATAAACCCGATCACCGTAGGCTTACTCAACTGATAGAGATTTGGTTTACACGCTACGGAGTCACACTTGCTAATGGTGCAGTGGTGTACAGCAAGCTACTCAAGATGTCAGATGCGATGGGTAATCCAGTCGCTCCCCTTCTCAATGCCAAGTTGTATTCGGAATTTCGTAGTCAGCGTATGCATGGTCAGATTAGTTTTGTCGACCACAGGTGGCAAAAAGGTGCACCGAGTATCGCGACACTCAACTCTGAACTCGCCAGATTTAAGGCGGTATTCAGCAAACTTAAGGAACTGGGTGAATGGAAACTGGCCAATCCTGTAGAAGAAGTAAAACCATTTAAAGATCACGAACGCAGCATGGCTTTCTTACACGAAGGACAGATATCCCTGTTGCTTGAGCTAGTTGCACAACACAATCGTAAGGATATGCTCAAGATTGTGAAACTTTGCCTGGCCACCGGAGCACGTTGGAATGAGGCAGCGCAACTTAACGGCTCTCAGCTCACTAAATTCAAAGTCACTTATACCAACACAAAAACAAAGAAGAATCGCTCTGTACCCATCGCTGAAGAGCTATATAACGAGATCCATAAGCCAACTACTGGCAAGTTGTTTGAAGAGTGCTATACGCCTTTCTGCTACATTCTGAAGAATAAACTTGGCATTACCCTCCCATCAGGTCAAGCTTCGCACGTTCTGCGCCATTCATTCGCCAGCCACTTTATGATGAATGGTGGCAACATTCTTGTCCTGAGAGACATCCTTGGCCATGCCGATATAAGCATGACAATGCGTTATGCCCACTTCGCACCTGATCACTTGTCTGAGGCGATCACTCGCAACCCACTCGCGAATTTATAGTCATCGCCATAAAATTTTTTCTGCGGCTGTCGCCACTTTGTCGCCACTTGCCAAATTTAGGACAAAAAAAGAGCCGCTAAAAGCGGCTCTTAATAATTCGTTATTTCCGAAGTGTTGTCTTACTTCTCTTTACCAAACACATTGTTCTCTTGCTCAAGAACGCGGATGAATGTGGTGCGTTTTGTTAGCTCGCGAAGCTCCGCTGCGCCTACGTAGGTACAGGTTGAGCGTACGCCGCCAAGGATGTCTTGAATGGTGCCGTGAACACTGCCACGGTAAGGCAACAGTACGGTTTTTCCTTCTGCAGCGCGATAGCCTGCAACACCACCAGAATGCTTGTCCATCGCGCTCTTTGAAGACATGCCGTAGAATTTCATGTAACTTTCGCCGTCTTTTAGCACGATTTCACCGCCTGATTCTTCGTGGCCAGCGAGCATGCCGCCTAACATCACGAAATCTGCACCGCCGCCGAAGGCTTTCGCTACATCACCTGCACACGCACAACCACCGTCACCGATAATACGGCCACCAAGACCGTGCGCGGCATCGGCACACTCAATAATGGCAGAAAGCTGAGGGTAACCAACGCCCGTTTTCACGCGAGTGGTACATACTGAACCTGGGCCGATACCCACTTTAACGATGTCTGCGCCAGCAAGGATCAGCTCTTCTACCATATCGCCAGTGACGACGTTACCGGCTGAGATCACTTTGTCTGGGAACGCGGCGCGAACTTGCTGAACGTATTGCACTAGGTGCTCTGAATAGCCGTTGGCGATATCGATACAGATGAAAATCAGCTCATCGGAAAGCGCCATGACATCTTTGGTTTTTTGGAAGTCAGCTTCCGATGTGCCGGTTGAAACCATTACTTTGTTCAAGGTTTCGCTGTCAGCGTCTTTGACGAAATCGGCCCAATCTTGAACGGTGTAGTGTTTGTGGATGGCGGTCATTACACCGTGCTGAGAAAGTGCTTTCGCCATTTCGAAGCTGCCCACAGAGTCCATATTGGCAGCAATGACAGGCACGCCAGACCATTGACGACCACTATGTTTGAATGTAAACTCGCGGGTTAAATTTACTTGAGAACGGCTTTTCAGGGTAGAACGTTTCGGGCGAAACAGGACATCTTTAAAACCTAACTTAAGTTCTTGTTCGATACGCATTGTGTAATTCCTTGATTCATAACTTGTATGTGTCATCGCAGAGTGCGTAGTAACCAAGTTGGCAGACGAGGTTACTGTTCTTCGGACACAAAAAAACCGGAGCGTTGGCAGACGCTCCGGTTTTCAGCATTATAGGTCGCGATTTTTTTTCGACAAGTCTGATTTTTTAAATTTTTTTGTGCTACCATCGCAGAGATTCCATACCCACTCCCCCTGATTTCTCTCTTAATTTCTTTTTTATCTTTTAATTCATGCCGTTAGTTAAGAAACCGTTCGCAAACGCTTGCGCAATGCTTTGGCTATTTGTTCACCCATATCCGTTTTTTTCTCAAGATGTGACCTAAACGAGGTGATCGCTGCTTATCAACCTTCTCACTTTTTTGTTAACCCGCCTAAACTTTTAGTATGAAAAGCGGACTGTTTTTTGCTTAGTAAGGTATTAAGGAATAAACAAGGAACACTTTTGCCGCTCGGCAAATGAACAACAAAGGCAGTGTCGATAATGAAAAAACTCTCTTTAATCACTCTTGCATTAGTGACTACGCTTCCTGCTGCGGCATACGCAAAAGGGGAAATGGGCTCCATGTACACCAACGTGGGAGCAACAATGGTAAGCAATGGCAACGAAGAAGAACTCGCTTACTTTTTCCAAGTCGGCTACAACCACCGCATTACCGATTTTCTTTCCGCTGACGTGAGTTATAAAAAGGTAGAAACGGTAAACAGCAGTGTGGCGGCCAACTCGAAAGATTTTGTACAAACCTATAACGCGTATGGTGTGGGCTTGAGGGTCGATCAACACCTTGGCGCGCTCAGTATCTACGGAAAAGCTGGGGCAAGTTACATTGAGTCAGAGTTGACGAAGTGGGACACGGTGACGTCTGCGGAAAAAACCACCACGGATGACAGCTTTAAACCTTATGCAAGTGCAGGCGTGAGCTTAGCCTCTCCGTTTGATCAACGTTTAACGCTAGATGCCGCTGTCACTTATCAGATGCTGCCGAATGATGAGCACGCTACCTCAGTGAGTGCTGGCGTGAAGTTCTCGTTCTAAGCGGTTCCGGTCCAAGCGGCAGAACTTTCTGCCTGTTCAATGTGCTCAAACCGCCATCGTGGTGGTTTGAGTCTATATTCATTTGTCTCTGCCTCACCTTAACGCTGAGGCAAATGGGGTGAACTCGATACTGGACAAACTCGGTGAAAGATAAGTTGCCAAAATGCAAGTCGTCACAATGTTGCGGGATAGGTTCAATCAGCGTTCAGCAACTGACGAATTTTGTCGAACAAATCGGAGGCCAGTAAACCTATCTCCCCTTTTTCCGTCGCGCAAATATCCGCCGCACAACTGTGTAAAAGCACGCCTAGCGATGCGGCTCTCAATAATGGCAGCTTCTGTGCCAATAACGCACCGATCACTCCGGAAAGCACATCGCCCATTCCCCCCGTAGCCATGCCAGGGTTGCCAGCGCTACACGCGAAAGTCTGTGTACCATCACAAATAAGAGTGCCAGCCCCCTTAAGGACCACCACTCCTCCGTATTGGCTTTGCAATACTGAAATCGCGGCAAATCGATCGGCTTCGACTTCATTAACGCTACAGCCGAGCAACCTTGCGGCTTCTCCCGGATGCGGGGTAATAATGCGCCGATCATTGTGGTTTGGGTAGCGCGCAAGCCAGTTCAAAGCATCGGCATCTAACACCATTGGCCCTTGGAAATTGGCAATGTCGTTCCAACGTTTTTTTGCCCATTCATCGGTTCCTAAACCCGGCCCCACCACGAGTACATCGGCCCAATCGAGTTTCTTTTCGAGCTCTCTCTTGTCTTCGTTATAGCCCAGCGTCATCACTTCAGGGCAATGAATTTGCAGCGGCAAGGCGGATTCTGGATGCGTCAGCGCGGCCACCAAACCTGCGCCACTGCGCGCGCAAGCGGTTGCCGCTAATGAGATTGCCCCAGACATGCCGCGGTTACCCCCGAGCAACACAACACGTCCATGGTCGCCTTTATGAGCGCAGCGGTCTCTGGTAAGTCGCCATTGAGCAATCTCATCACGCTCAATCGTCATCTTGAAACTCGGGACTAATTTGGAAAATTCAGCACCGACGCCAAGGTCAGCAAAATGTATCGCACCACAAAACGCTCTCGCTTTTCCCGTGACGAGCCCTTGTTTGGTGCCAATGAAGGTGACGGTGTGATCGGCATGAATAGCGTCAGGAAGCGCTTGGCCAGTATCAGCACAAAGTCCGGACGGAATATCCACTGACACAATCGGTTTTCCCGCGAGGTTGACCGTGTCTATGACCTTGGCCATCTTTTCACGAACAGCGCCTGCTAGGCCTGTACCCAGCAGAGCATCCACCACCAAATCGCAGTCCGAAAGTGCCGCGTTGAGGCTGGCGGTGTCAGATATTTCTCCTCCAGCGTCTCGCCACGCTTGCTGCGCTTGTTTGGCATCTCCGCTTAGACTCTCTGCATTGCCACTTTGAATAAGTACCACATGCAAACCTTGCTGACGAGCTAATCGCGCAACCACATAGCCATCACCGCCATTGTTTCCCTTGCCACACACCACACATAAGCGTGATACCGCAGGGTAATAGTTAAGGATCACAGCAAATGTAGCGCGCCCTGCTCTTTCCATCAGCTCATAGAGTGTCACGCCCGCATTGGCGGCAGCGCCCACTTCCCCTTCTCTTACTTGCTTTGCGGTATACAGTGCTTTGCGTAAATCCATGGCAGACACCTTATTTTTCGCGTTACTGAAATCTCTACGATGACTATAGACGAAAAAGCCAAGGAAAACCTTGGCTTAAAAGAGAGTTTGCACAAATTGCTCGACAAAATGCTATTGATGTTGCTGCGCCATGATCGCTTCTGCGGTGGCATCTTGTATGGAGAGAAACAGTGATTTCACTTGCCCCGTGGGTGTGCGCATCGGGTTGAGAGTCACGTTTTGGTACATGAACTCCGCTTGCTGTGTCACTGGGCGTACGTTGCGGCAGCGGAACAAATACGGGCGCTGACGCCAGGTGATAAAGCTACGACAGCCCAAGTTGTACACAGGCTTGGTTTTTAATTTGAACCATTCTTGGGGGATCTCTGGAAAGAGTTCAAAGATCGATTTGCCAATGGCGTCGTGCGCTTGTTTGCCACTGTGGTGCGTCATAAATCCATTCCACACTTGCACATTGTAATCGGTATCCAACACGATCAAACCCATGTCGACGTTTTGCACCATGTCCACCATCCAGTGGAACTGTTCAAATTCTGCAGGAAGATTAAGCATTAGAAGTCCTCCATCAGATAAGCGAGTTTGTTGTCTAACAACGGCAGTGACTCATCAACGAACATAAACAGCAAGTCACAACGAATCGACGTATTTTCAATGGTATAACTCACTTCAAACGTCATGGTTTTAGTAAATGAGCCGGTAGTATTTTCAATCACAGAATCAATTGATATGTGCTGACCTAACAAGACAGGAGAGCTTTGGAAAAAACGCACTTCCGCTTGCTGCCCTAAGCCATTCAGGAAGGAGCCAACTAAGATATTGGAAACGTCCATAAGAAGCTCGAGCTCTTCCAGTTCTTCGCTGTCTGCCGGTACTTTCATCAGTTTTTTCAGGTCGGCAACACTGGAATCGCTGAGCAAGACGAGTGCCTCTCCCGCAATCCCTTCACCACTGAAACCTTGGCATACGCCGGAAACGTTGTCACTTTCCGCCAAATCGCGCAGCGCCATGTGCAGCTCGCTGAGCTCAAAGATATTCACGTTCGGTAGCGGCAAGTTTACAAACACATCAAAGTGCCTTGCCAACGCATCTGCAGCGCGACCAATGGAAACGTTCGCCACTTCCATGTAGATGTCACGGCGACGTAAAATCGGCAATTCGATGGTTCTTGGCGTGACAACTTGCGGCACCGATGCTGGCTCCACCAACTCTTTGAGTGTCGCTTTCAGTTCATCTTGGCCGATCGGCTTTTGAATAAATGCCTTAGCTCCCAGTGCGAAAACGCGTTCTTTCGCTTTGGGTTGGATATCGCCGGAGACAACGATAACGGGCGTATTGTCACCACGGTTTCGCATTTCTTCTAATGTTCCAAAGCCATCCAGCTCTGGCATGGTGAGATCAAGGAACATTAATTTAAATTGTTTTTGGCTCAGTTCTTCTAATGCGTTAAGACCATGCACTGCGAATGTAATATCCGCATTCAAAGAAGCAGGTAGTGAGCGAGCCATTTGCTTTCGAGCAAGCGCTGAGTCATCACAGATGAGTACAGGAAAAGACATTCAACCACCCTTTTGACAGGTATTCCACTGCAACAAGTTTAACAGATAGATACTAAATGACGTACGGAAACTGACGTATTTATTATTGTTGTTCGCTATAAGTATGAACGTTATTTAACGAGAATACGAAATAACTTCTAGGGTGGGAACGATTTTCTATGGCCTCGGTAACAAAAATCTTTTAAATAAGAATTAGTTAAGGAAAAGCGTTTAACTTTTGTTCGTTTTCCATACAAAAAGAGAAAGCGCCCAACGAATTAGGCGCTTTTGATTGAGAATGTATTAAAGAGTGTAGACAGGGAAAATGATCATTAGGCCAAAACGCATTACCACTGCAAACAGACACAAACCAATGCCAAGGCGATACCATTTAAACTCACTGATCGACATCGGAATGCGTTTGTAGAACATCGTTGCAATTCCTCGCCAATCTTGGCTGCGTTTTCCATACTGAATAACGCCTGTTAGCACGAAAAGTATGCCTAGCAACAGTATGGCTTTTTCAAGCATGTATAAACCCGCTTCCATGTGATCCCTCTCATCTACCGCTATTGTTACTGCTTGGTATCATAGTAGCGGTATGAGGCAAAGAGATCTCTTGGACTTAAGTCTTAGTTAACCTGATTAGCAAGATGAAGCCCAATAAACGTCAACATCGACCAAGCATGTTGCGTTACTTTAGTTCACCATAGCGTTCAAGAAACAGCACTGTCGCCGCGGTGCGCGAAGGCACTTTGAGTTTTTTCAACAAGCTCTTCATGTGCACTTTGACCGTCGATTCAGAGATAAACAATCGGTCTGCGATCTGCTTGTTGCGAAAACCACGCGCCACTTCTTGTAGAATTTGGCGCTCACGCTCGGTCAGTTCATCAAAGACATCGGTGTTCTCTTCACGCTGCAGCAAATATTTCGCGACAACGCTGCTGTAGGCTTTGTCGCCCAAGTGCGCTTTCTCAAGCAACTCTACCAGCTCATCGGGCTCAGTATCTTTCAGAAGGTAGCCATCCGCGCCTGCTTTTACGATGGCTTCGATGTCAGCGGGGCTATCTGATACGGTTAAGATAACGATACTGGCTTCACAGCCATCAGCTCGCAATGCTTTTAAGGTATCCAAACCAGACATACCTTTCATGTTGAGATCCAACAAGATGAGGTCTAATTCGTTTTCATGCGCTTTAGCAACGGCCTCAGTGCCATTACTGGCTTCTGCGACCACTTCAAATTGCTCTTCAAAGCTTAATAGTTGGTTAATACCACGACGCATCAAGGGATGATCGTCCACCAACATTACTCTACACACCGTCAAATTCGTGTTTCCTTAATACGTTGATATTTTAACACTACAGCACAACCATTCTGTGGCGATGCGGTGACCGATAACGATCCGTTCAAACGCGCTGCTCGCTCTTGCATGATGGACATTCCGTAGTGATTCAATTTCTGGTTACACTGATCAAACCCTACCCCATCATCACTCACGGATACCGTGACCCACTCCCCTTCTTCACAACATTCGATCCGAATGTTGGCAGCTTTAGAGTGTTTAATGGCGTTGATGGTGGCTTCACGAATCAGTTGCAACAAATGCACTTGTTGGTGAGCGTCCAGTTCCACCGACGAAAGATCATTGGTTAAATGAATCTCCGCTTCCGTTTGATCCCCTAGTTGCACCACCATTTCTTGTAGCGCTTGACCAAAGGTGCCTTCTTTAATCGTGAGTCGGAAAGTCGTCAGCAGTTCGCGTAATTGGGTATATGCCGACGACAGTCCAGTATCTAATTCTGCAATCACTTGATTGGTGCGCGCTAGTTGAGGCTCATCGTTCAACTTCGCGACACTGCGTTTGAGCAATGATACCTGAATCTTGAGGTAAGAAAGAGATTGTGCCAACGAATCATGTAACTCACGCGCAATCGTCGCTCGTTCTTCCATCAAAAGTAGTTGTTCCGCTTGTCTTTGCGCCTGATTGTAGTAGACCGCACGCGATAGAATTTGCACGAAGTTGTCGATCAACGCTTGATCTGGGCACGGCAAACCGCTGCACCAATGCAAATACCCTAGGTGTTGCCCATCGAGCGTTAACGCTTTTTGATTACAACGCCCGACGCATTTAGGGCCTTCAGTGAGCACCAAGTTACGCTCGCCGATCTCTTCAATCTCTAATTTGGCGGACACAATGCCTTCGATACTCACAATGTGTCTCAAAATCGCTTGGAAGTTCTCTTGGCTGATGCGTGACGCCGTCAGCTCTTGAGAGGAATGATACAGCACCTGAAGAGACTGATTGGCGTGTTGCAGCTTGTGCGTCTTCTCATTCACCGCTTGTTCCAAACCTCGGTAGAGTTTACCCAGGTCAGCCGCCATATTGTTGAAGGTTCTGGTGAGGATACCCATTTCATTATCACTGGTGACATTGAGGGAAACATCAAACGAGCGCGATTGAATTTGCTCACTGGCGGTGACCATCGCCTTGAGTGGCGTAACCACTTCACGACGCACAAAGTGAACAACAAAAATGCTCACCAATAAAATCCCACCCAAGCCTAAACCACCGACCCAAGCGAGCTTGATCAGCTTTTGCTCGGAAAAATGTTGCAGCTTAAAAACAAAAGCGTCAATTTGTGAAACAAAGCCAGCGACCAAAACCAAGTAGCGTTCTCTATCTTTACTTTGCAGCACTTCTTTTAATTCGTGCCAACGCATGATCAAACGATAGTAGTCGTGGGTAATGTCATCAGGCACTGTCCAATTTTGCAGTGCTTTCATGGAAGGCGAGTATATCGAACGCTCAAACAAATAGATGTGAGAGGAATAATCCTGCGCATTGATTTGAATATCATGGGCTAAACGGTAGCTTTGCATGCGCATCGAGCCTGCCACGTTGACTGCCTCGGCATCATTCAAGCTAGAAGCTAGGTTGATAATTGCAAAACTGGTCGTTGCAATAGATAACAGCAAGATCAAGCCCATTGCCTTCGCAATCGTGCTTGTTACTGACTTTTTCACCGTTTTTAGCAATTTATAACCTCTTCACTAACAAAACGGCAGCGAAGCCTCTCCGTTTCACGTTTTTCTGTTAACAATATCAATATGTGATCACTCTCGCCGGAATTTATTGATCTAAAACAACATTGCCTCTTAATTACCCCCTAAGGGGTATTTATACAAATATGTCAAAAACTACAATTTATGTGCGCTTAAATGACAGTTTATTAATGAGAAATGTGAACTAACATTAAGTCATGTTTCTTAAACTCAGGATAGTACAGTGGTAGACCTTTCAAGAAGACGATTATTTTCCAGAAAAAAAGTCGATGACGGCTTAATTCGTCTTCCCTGGTTGGCTGATCGCATGCAGTTTACCGATCAATGCACTCGATGTGGTAAATGCGTTGAGCAATGTGAAACTCAAATCATTGTTAAAGGCGACGGAGGCTTTCCTACCGTCGATTTCTCTATTGATGAATGTACGTTTTGTTACCGTTGCGCAGAAGTCTGTCCCGAGTCACTTTTTTTAGCGAAAGATGCGCAACCTTGGCAAGCAAAGGCAATAATAAATGAGTCCTGTTTGTCGTACCACAACGTGGAATGTCGCAGTTGTGGCGAGATGTGTGAACCCATGGCTATCCAATTCAAATTGGAAATCGGCAAGGTCGCACAACCTCAGATAAACCTTGATGAATGTAGTGGATGTGGCGCTTGTGTTTCGGTTTGCCCTTCTTCATCCATCAATGTGAGCATAAACGAATAAAAGAATAATGAGAGAGAATTATGGCACTAAATGAAGTGCATATTTCAAGTTTAGTGGTACACGTGGCCCCTGAGCACTTAGGCACGATAAAGACGCAGATCGAAACCATCGAGAACGCGGAAATTTATGGTGATAGCCCAGAAGGCAAAATCGTCGTGGTTCTGGAAACCGAAAACCAAGGTTTCGTTACCGACACCATTGAAACCATCAACAATTTACCGAACGTTCTCAGCACGGTTCTGGTTTATCACCAAATTGAAACCGATCTGGATGACACGGACGAAGACACTGGAACACAACATTCCCAAATCGAGGGTGAAGTATGAAAATGACAAGACGTGCGTTTGTGAAAGCAAACGCAGCTGCATCAGCGGCGGCAGTAGCTGGCATTACGCTGCCTGCTTCAGCAGCAAACCTGATCGCAAGCTCAGACCAAACCAAAATCACATGGGACAAGGCTCCTTGTCGTTTCTGTGGTACAGGCTGTTCTGTACTCGTAGGTACTCAGAACGGTAAAGTCGTTGCAACACAAGGTGACCCTGAAGCACCGGTAAACAAAGGCTTGAACTGTATCAAAGGTTACTTCCTATCGAAGATCATGTACGGTCAAGACCGTCTGACTCAGCCACTTTTACGTATGAAAGATGGCAAATACGACAAAGAAGGTGACTTCACGCCAGTGTCTTGGGATGTGGCATTCGACACCATGGCTGAGAAGTGGAAAGCTTCTCTGGCGAAGAAAGGCCCAACAAGCATCGGTATGTTTGGTTCTGGCCAGTGGACGGTAATGGAAGGTTACGCGGCGGCGAAAATGATGAAAGCGGGTTTCCGCTCGAACAACATCGACCCGAACGCGCGTCACTGTATGGCATCTGCGGTAGTTGGTTTTATGCGTACCTTCGGTATCGATGAACCAATGGGTTGTTACGATGACTTCGAACACGCAGATTCTTTCGTGCTTTGGGGTTCAAACATGGCAGAAATGCACCCTGTTCTTTGGACTCGTATCACTGACCGCCGACTAAGCCACCCGCATGTTAAAGTAAACGTACTTTCTACTTACTACCACCGTTCTTTTGAACTGGCTGACAGCGGTTACATTTTCAAGCCTCAATCTGATTTGGCGATCGCAAACTTCATCGCAAACTACATCATCCAAAACGATGCCGTAAATTGGGATTTCGTTAATAAACACACCAACTTCAAACAAGCGACTACCGATATCGGTTACGGCTTGCGTGACGATGATCCGCTGCAGAAACAAGCGAAAAACCCGAACTCGGGCAATATGACCTCCATTTCGTTTGAAGAGTACAAAAAATCGGTTGCACCATACACGGTTGAAAAAGCATCAGAGATGTCTGGCGTTGCGCAAGACAAACTGATTGAACTTGCAAAACAGTATGCGGATCCGAACACCAAAGTGATGTCACTTTGGACAATGGGTATGAACCAACATACTCGTGGTGTGTGGATGAACAGCCTTGTTTACAACATCCACCTACTAACCGGAAAAATTTCCACTCCGGGTAACAGCCCATTCTCGTTGACTGGTCAGCCATCAGCTTGTGGTACGGCTCGTGAAGTAGGTACATTTGCACACCGTCTGCCTGCAGACATGGTCGTTGCGAATCCGAAACACCGTGCGATTGCTGAGAAAATTTGGAAACTGCCTGAAGGCACTATTCCACCAAAACCAGGCTTCCACGCAGTTCTTCAAGACCGCATGCTGCACGATGGTGTACTGAACTGTTACTGGGTTCAGTGTAACAACAACATGCAAGCTGGCCCGAACATCAATGGTGAACGTCTACCAGGTTACCGTAACCCTGAAAACTTCATCGTCGTGTCTGACCCATACCCAACGGCGACAGCGCAAGCGGCTGACTTAATCCTTCCTACAGCAATGTGGATCGAAAAAGAAGGCGCTTACGGTAACGCAGAGCGTCGTACTCAAGCGTGGTACCAACAAGTTGGCACAGTCGGTGAAGCGAAGTCTGACTTGTGGCAAGTGATGGAGTTCTCTAAACGCTTCAAGATGGAAGAAGTGTGGCCAGAAGAGCTTCTAGCGAAAGCGCCTCAGTACCGTGGTAAAACCATGTACGACATGCTGTTCGCTAACGGGCAAGTGGATAAGTTCCCATTGTCAGAAGCTCGCCAGCTTAACGATGATTCACACCACTTTGGCTTCTACGTACAGAAAGGTCTGTTCGAAGAGTATGCTGAGTTTGGCCGCGGCCATGGGCACGACCTAGCACCATACGATGTTTACCACACTGTTCGCGGTTTACGTTGGCCAGTGGTTGACGGCAAAGAAACACTTTGGCGTTACAAAGAAGGCTCGGATCCCTATGCGAAGAAAGGCTCTGGATGGGACTTCTACGGCAAACCTGATGGCAAAGCACTGATCATCTCAGCCCCTTACGAGGCGCCACCTGAGTCTCCAGATGCTGAATACGACATGTGGCTATGTACTGGCCGTGTTCTTGAACACTGGCACACAGGCACCATGACTCGTCGTGTTCCTGAGCTTTACAAAGCGGTTCCAGACGCGGTGTGTTACATCCACCCAGAAGATGCGAAAGCACGCGGTCTGCGCCGTGGTGACGAGGTTCTTATTTCGAACAAACGTGGTGAAGTACGTGTTCGTGTCGAAACTCGTGGCCGTAACCGTCCACCTCAAGGCTTGGTATTCGTACCATTCTTTGATGCACGAATTCTGATTAACAAGTTGATCCTTGATGCGACTGACCCGCTGTCTAAACAGACAGACTTCAAGAAGTGTCCAGTTAAGATCACTAAAGTTGCTTAACAGACCGAAATGCACAGGCTGCTCTTAGACTTAAGGGCAGCTTGAAAAGAATTAAGCCATCAGGCGGAGATTACATGATGAAAAAACTATTAATGGCACTGTTATCTGTAAGTGCACTTTCATTGGGGACATTGGTAGCAGGTGTTGCACAAGCTGAGCTGGATAACCCAGGCGGCATCGGTGGTTTAGAATCACTACGTGGCGCAACCAACCTTGAAGACACACGTCCTGCAGATGATTTTAAGAAGTTCCCTCGTGAACAAACGCTAGACAGTGATTACATCTATCAACCACCATTGATTCCACACAATATTCGTGGCTACGAAGTAACACTCAACGCGAACAAATGTTTGGCGTGTCATAGCTGGAAAAACGCTAAAGAAATGGGCGCAACCAAAATCAGTGTGACTCACTTTGTAAACCGTGAAGACGCTGTATTGGCTGACGTATCACCTCGTCGTTACTTCTGTTTGCAGTGCCACGTTCCTCAAGCGAATGCTAAACCGCTTGTAGAGAACGATTTCGAGCGCGTTGACTCACTGCGCAAGTAATAGCCAACAACAGAATCAAAGAGGCTATCTATGAAATTACTTAAAGCGTTTTGGAAGCGACTAAGCACTCCTAGTAAAGCAGCAGCGGGTATTTTGCTGTTCATGGGATTTGCTGGTGGTCTTCTATTCTGGGGCGCATTCAACACGGGTATGGAGGCGACTAACTCAGAAGAGTTCTGTTCTGGTTGTCACGCTCCAATTGTTGCGGAAATCCAGGAAACGATTCACTACTCTAACCGTTCTGGTGTTCGTGCGATTTGTTCCGACTGTCACGTACCTCATGAGTGGACAGATAAGATCGTCCGTAAAGTGCAAGCATCAAAAGAGTTGTTTGCCCACTTCATCGGTACTATCGATACACCTGAGAAATTCCAAGAGCGTCGTGCTCACCTTGCTGAGCGTGAATGGGCTCGCTTGAAAAAGAATGACTCATTGGAATGTCGTAACTGTCACGAGTTTGAATACATGGACTTTTCTGAACAAGGTGCGCGCAGTGCAAAACAGCACTCGACGGCATTGGCTTCTGGCGAAAAAACCTGTGTAGACTGCCACAAAGGTATCGCTCACAAACTGCCTGACATGCACGGCGTTGAAGGCTGGCAATAAGGAGAACAAGCATGAGTACACTGGAATCGGTTATTTGGCATGTTCTTGGTTATAGCGCTATGCCTGTCATTATTCTAACTGGGTTTGCTGGCGTTGCTGCCGTCTCACTCTGGTTACTGTCTTTGGGTAAAGACAAAGACATCTAAGAATTCGTCAACTCTTTTGCCTATTTTGTTGATGACAAAACCCCAGATGGTTTCCCATCTGGGGTTTTCTTTTTAGCATCTGAGACCATTTCTATTCGGTGTTTTCGCTCTCTCTATCAGCCTTTATCACTGCCTCTATTCGAGTTCAATTGCATAAACTTGCTTCGTTGCTTCTCCTTGACTGTTTTCTCCTCCCAACAAGAGAAGAGTGTTCTCCATCATCACTGAGCAACCATAAGCCAGCCCCTGAGGCAGCAGACCAACACATGACCACCCTTCCCCATCAAAACACCAAATATCTCGACTGTAGTGTTTGATGAGCCCTTTATGGCTATACCACTGCCCTTTCTTATAGTTTTCTTGGCTACCGACAAAATAGGCACCGCCTGCCACGAGAAGTTGGCGCTGATTTGTCCCAGCAAAAGCCCCCGCCAGACCTTCGTGCAATGCCTGTTTATCAATGATCGAAGGGAAACGGTTACATTCCACTTCACCATGGGTGCAAAAGCGATACTGCTTAGTTGTTACGCTGCGAAGACCCGGTTTTATCTCACCTTCAATCAATAAATAATTGTCTTGATAATGAAGAATAGACGCACCGCAGTTAGCAGAATATGGATTGATGCTCAGCTCTCGCCATTGATGTGTCTGACAATCAAAACCAATAATGCTCTGATTCCAGCCATACGCGTGGACTGGCTGAGACATAAAAGCCTCAAGCAAACTACGATGAGCGTCGCTACCGGGCGCGACATCACTCAGTTCTGCCACAAAAGAATCGAACGTCTCTTTGTTATAGCCGCCCCAAAACGCCAGTTGGCCTTGTTGCCACTCGCAACCACTGGCACCAAGAAGTCCAACAGGAGGAGGGGTTTGTATTGCTTGCCAACACCATAATTCAGCATTGAAGAAATACCCATCCATCAGTACTTGTGTAGTTACAGTAGCCTCTGGTTGGCCTGCCCCCGAGAAAACGTAAAGACCATCAGCAACGGCAATGCAGACCGCATCGTTTCGCCGGCAACCGGGAAATTCAGGGGCGAGTTGCCACCCCCGCTCTCGCTTTGAATCTTCTAAGTAGAACAACTGCTGACCAGCACTGCCTAAGCCAATAAAAATACGATCGCCGACTCTTGCCGCAATGCCATTCTTGATGCCAATGGGTAAAGCGGGAAATGTTTCACGAATATTGAGCATAACCCTTCCTGCTAATCGACGATGTCTATTTGGTTATTGTTGAGGCCAACAAGGTACACTTTGGTGCTCGCAGTGCGATCGGCCCGTTCTCCACCCACCATCAATACACCGCCTTTAACACTGAATGATGCGCCATAAGCCAATCCTTCAGGCAGTTGACCCACTTGTTGCCAAACGCCTTTTTGCTTGGCGTATATTTCGCTGTTGTAAGCTTTACTCAAACCGTTGTGCGCGAACATCTGGCCCGATTCAAACTGTGCTTTCGCGCCATGAAAATTTGCACCACCCGCGACGAGAAGGGTGTTACTCACCACTCCAGAATATGCTCCTGCAATTCCTTCTTGTTGCGCTTGTCCCTTGGCCGCTGGCAGAGCATAGGTACTTTGCCATGGCTGCAATTCACCGTAAGTAAAGGTTTTTACTTCCGCGGTTCTCAAACCTGGTTTGATTTCGCCAGAAATGAGCGTGATACTCGGGCCGTCAATGACTGTTGCACTGCCACAATTAGGAAGATAGGGAGAGCGAGTCACAACGTCCCATTTATCGTTAGTAGGATTAAAACTCAGAACATCGCGATTCCATTGATACGCTAACGGCTCCATCCCCATGTAATCATCGACAATTTTCTGCCATTGTTCAGGCTGAGCTTTCTTATCCGTTCGAGTAATGTCAGCAAGGTACTTATCAAACAACGGTTTACTGTAACCACCGAAAAACAGCACCTGTTTACCATCAGGCGAATAAGAAGAAGCACCAAGTAGCCCAACAGGTGTTTGAGTTTTCACTTGATGCCAGCGGTTCGTCTGGGTATCAAAGCGATAAACCGTATCAAAAATAATGGGGGAACTTGCGTCATCAGACGCTTTGCCCGAACCACCAAAAACAAAAATGTTTTCACCAACCACAGTTGCAGTCGCGCCGCTGCGTTCCGAACCAATAAACTCAGCAAGCAATGTCCAACCGTTTTGCGGCGCTTGGGTGTCCAGAACATAAAAGGATTTTTCTGCCGAACCTAAACCAACATAAACCTTGCTGCCTATTTGGGCGCTAACCCCATTTTTTACCCCTATGGGCAGATCTGGCCAGTGATTGTTCGCTAACGCCATATGAGAGAGTAAAGAGGAAGAAGCCAGCAGCGGTAACAGTAAGTACTTTGTTTTCATCATTGTTTTTATTCCCTTATTGATGTGAATCCAATCTTGATTGATTAAGATTTATCCTAATTATCGATTAATGAAAAAATATTTCTTTGATCAAACTTTCAATAAAAATATTTTTTATTAATTAAGTTAAGAAAAGATTCAAAAAAGGCTTACTCATAAGTAAGCCTTTGATAAGGAAATAAAGTTTATTAATTTGCCATTAAAGGAATGACTACTTCTGCTGTTTCTTGCACCGAGTCTTTGTATTCCGGGTAGCTCTCTAATAAAGAGTTGACCAACACGTCCACTAAGAGCAGCGCGCCGACTTTCGAGGCAAAAGCACCACCTGTTAGTGGCCCTTCTGGTCTTGCAGCCACCAGCATTTCAGTTGAGAGAGAAGAGAGCGGGCTGTGATTGATGTTTGTCAGAGAAACGACGGGAATATCACGCTTATACGCAAGCCCAGCGGCATGAATGACTTCTTTCGTCGAACCTGAACTGGAAACAGCAAACCACAGATCACCTTGACTTGAGCGGCTTGCACTCATTGCGGCTAAATGGGTATCTTCAAACATGATCGCTTTCTTACCGATACGTATAAGGCGATAGGCGAGGTAACGCCCAACAATGCTCGACGCTCCAACACCAATGCACCCAATAAACTCGGCTTGATGAACCCGTTCAACAATGCGGGCCAATGATTTACGATCGATAAGTTTTGCTGTGTCTTGCAGGCTGTCTACCGCGCTTTGCGCAGACACATCGCAAATGTCACCTTCGATATGATTTTGCTGACGACTTTCGGTTTGGCTCAAATCAACGGCAAGCGCCATACGAAAATCGGAATAGCCCTTGTAGCCCATGTCGCGACATAAGCGTACGACTGTCGCTTCACTGGTTTGTGTGTTGCGAGCAAGATCCGTGATGGTTTGAAACTGCACATCATGCGCATTTTCCAAAATGTAGTCCGCCACAACACGCAGTTTCTTACTAAATGGTTCCATGTTGGAACGAAGTCGGACTAATAAATTTTTCGGCGAACCCACATAAGCCCCTTTGTATTCGCAAATTTCTGCTTAAAAGTATCAAAAGCCACTGGTTTTTAATACCTTAATCATAAAAAAGAGGTGCGAGGCACCTCTTTTTATGAAAACTACAGATTAAGAAAATCCGCATCGCGCATTTTCGCCACGACATCGGCTTTTTGTTGCGCAGTGAGCGCTCGAATTGGCAAACGCGGATCACCAGCATCAATGCCGTGTAATTGCATCGCGGCTTTCCCTGCCGCAACGCCACCGTATTCAACCAAGACGCGGATCAATGCGATCACTTTATCCATCAACGCCTGAACTTCACTATGTTTCCCTTGGTTGAACGCCTCAATGATCTTCAGATACAGTGGCGCAGCGTAATTGTACGTGCTGCCAACCGCCCCAATAGCCCCTACGGCAAGCCCTGCAGGCAAAAATTCATCAACGCCGAATGGAATATCAAACTTACCATTGGATACTCTCAGCGCGCGTTGGTACTCATAAAGATCCACGTTATTAAACTTGGCGCCAGATAAGTTCGGAATGCGCTGCTCTCCTTGGATGAGGAACTGTTCCAGATCGAGATTCACGCCAGACATTCCTGAGTGGTAGTAATAGAAGCCTTTTGACGGTGCCGCTTCCGCAATCTGCGCGCAGTAATTGACAAGATCAGCCACGCTGCTCGGTTTGAAAAAGCAAGGCCCGATCGCGGAAGTGGCAAGAATATCCAGTGTTTCAGCGTGTCGCGTAAGCTCAAGGGTATCAACGATACTCAGAGCCCCCGTATGAAGAATAATGTCTAACTTACCATCTGCGGCTTTCACCCAACGCTCGGCAATCGCTTTTCGCTCTTCAACTGAACAATGTATGCCTTCTCCGGTGGTGCCACATACGTAAGCCCCAGTAACACCTTGTTCAATGAGTAATGCAGCAATTTGATCGATCACCGCATAGTTCACCTGATTATTGTTATCAAACGGTGTATGAGGAGCGGCGATCAGCCCTTTTAATTTGTTCATCATCTTTGTCCTAAAAAATAACCACTATTTTTGTTCGTTATTGTCCGTAACCCAAAAGCAGCTCAGGCAATAGCAAGGTGATTTGAGGGAATACCGCCACCAACGCCAGCACAATAAACAATGGCACCAGAAGAGGAAGTACGCCTCGAGTTAAGGTATGAAATGGAATGTCTCCGACACGTGATACCACATATAAAGCCATGCCCATTGGTGGCGTGAGAATGCCGATCATCAAGTTCAAAATGGCCATAACACCAAAGTGCACAGGGTCAATCCCGACCGCCGATGCCACTGGGACTAAAAATGGAACCAGCAATAGCAATAACGCGAGTGATTCAATGAAGGTTCCCAAAAACAGTAAGAGCAAGTTGATGAGTAGCAGTAGTACCAATGGGTTTTCACTGATTGACAAGAAATAATCCGCAAGCATCTGTGGCAATTGCTCACGCGCCACGATCCAGCCAAACACCGTTACCCCCATCACCATCAAGGCAACAACGGCGGTGGTATTCACGGTTTCGCGAAGAATTTCCACAAACCCCGTCAAGGTCAGCTGTTTGTACACCACGGTACCAAGGAACAGCGCATAAAGAGAGGAAACCACTGCTGCTTCCGTCGGGGTGAACTTACCCGAAAAGATCCCGCCAATGATGATGACCGGAGTCATTAGAGAAAGAAATGCCTCTTTGAACGATGTGAACTGCTCTTTTCTCGACGCTTTGGGCAAGGTCATGTAGCCACGTTTCTTACAGATGAAATAGCTCATCACCATCAAAGCCACGCAGCACAAAATGCCTGGTATTGCACCGGCTAAAAACAGCGCACCAATCGATGTGTTGGACACTACACCATAAATCACCAATGGCACAGAAGGCGGAACAAGCGGACCAATGATGCACGAGGCCGCCGTGAGACCACCAGCAAAGTCATCATCGTATTTCGCGTCACGCATCGATTTGATTTCAAGCTGCCCCAAGCCTCCGGCATCGGCAAGCGCAGAGCCAGACATACCAGAAAATAGTAAACTCGCCATGATGTTTACATGCCCTAGACTACCTGTGATATGGCCAACCATGGATTTGGCAAAGTTAAAAATTCGCTCAGTAATACCGGCACTGTTCATCAAATGGCCCGTTAGGACGAAGAATGGTACGGCCAATAACGTAAAATTATCAATGCCGCCCAGCATCTGCTGCGCTGCGAAGTTAATACCTGTGCTGTTGGTAACAATAAGAAAAACCAACGCCACAAAAATCAGAGAAAAGCCAACTGGCATGCCAGCAAAAAGCAAGCCTAGCCAACCAAAAATTGAACCAGCCATAACCACTCCTTACCTTTGCTCTGCATGATTCGACGCGGTAACGACACCGCACTGCTGACGAAATTCCGTCACAATACCGACCATTTTTTGTAATTGACGAATCACCATGAAAAGCCCGCCAAGGGGTAAACTGTAGTTCATCCATTTGCTGGACACACCTAAGGTAATCAATTCAAAAAAGGCGGTTCTTTCCACGTGTTGATAGCCCAAATAAATGATGGCGAATATCGAAACCAATACCGCAGCTTCCAAGGACAACACCAACAAAAGGCGTATTTTTTCTGGCAACTTATCTGAGAAAAACGTGATATTGACGTGAGTTCCACGTTTGATAGCGATGGCACAGCCAATGAGCGACATATACATAAACAGCACTCGCGCTAACTCTTCACTCCATAGTGAAGGATCGTTAAGTAACCAGCGCGTCGCAATTTGCCATGTCAGCACAACAAGAAGAGCAGCCATAAGTGGCACTGTGATGATCTCTTCTAAATTATCGAAGATCTTGCGTAACATCTTGGGCTCCAAGGCTGGCCGTAGCCAGCCTGTTTAAACATCAAAGATTCAACCAGCGGTGACTACATTGCCGCCAACTTAGACACGATCGGCTGACCAATTTTCTTTTCAAACTCTGAGTAAAGCGGCTGCATGGCTTCACGGAACGGGGCAAGTTCTGGGTAGGTGACATTCACACCCTGCGCCTCAAAGAAAGAGATCAGCTCCGCTTCTTGCTTTTTCACCGATGCGGTATGCGCTTCCCCTGTTTGTTTCACCGCGTTAGCGACAATTTCACGTTCCTGCTCAGAGAGCTTTTGCCACGTGCTTTCTGAAATCAGCACCATCTGGTCGTTCACGATGTGATTGGTGATCGCCAAGTTGCTTTGCACCTCGTAGAACTTCATTGTCTTAATGGTTGGCAATGGATTCTCTTGCCCGTCAACTGCATTGGTTTGTAGCGCGAGGTAAACTTCAGAAAATGCCATCGGTGTTGGTGATGCCCCAGACAACTTAGCGTAATTCAGATTTGGTTTCGCATTCGGCACGCGCAATTTCAGACCTTTAAAATCTGAAATTGACTTCAATGGACGGTTAGAGGTGGTTTCGCGTGTTCCGTTGTACCAAGTATCTAGCGCACGCCAATTAAACTTGGTTAGCATTTCCTGACGAATGCCTTGGCCAAACTCGGAATCAAACATGCGGCGTAAATGGTCATAATCACGAGCAACGTAAGGTAAGGTCACCGCTTCTGCTCTTGGGATCCAAAGTCCCATACGGCCAAATTCCGCGTAAGTGATGTCTAAGTCACCCATAGAGAGCTGCTGTAACATGGCACGGTCGTCGCCCAGTTGCGCACTTGGATATAACGCTAGCTTCAACTCACCCTTACTCATCTCTTCAACTGTGTCGGCAAGCAGCTTGGCAGAGGTGTATTCCACTGAGCCAACCGACGCTTGCATTCCCATTTTTAACGTCGTTGCAGCATTCGCAGAAAGGCTCAATCCCACAGTCAGCAAGCGAGTGTAATTCGGTTCATGGTTTTCATCGCGTGTTCCTTTTCCCTTTGTTTCACCATTAAAAAATATTTTTATTTTGTTTGAAAAAAATCTTCGTTATGGATTATTATGGCGATGAAGATTATTTTCAAACCAACTTATTGCAAAATGTGATCGCGAACAGAAATTCGTCAAAACTATCAATTAGCACGGGGACTAACGCTATTTGAAAGGGTGCACAAAACGCGATTTTCCATAGCGCAATACGATACTAAGAGGCCCATCGTGAGAGATAAGCAGTTAAATATTAATAAGTTAAGAACTATGCTTTCCGGCCAGACTGTTGTTTCAATTCAGCCTGTTGTCGGTAGCCCTCTTGATAAAACCGAGTTCATCGTTGCTATGGCAGTTGCTGCAGAACAAGCCGGAGCTAAGGCACTGCGTATTGAAGGCGTTGAAAACGTACGCCATGTTTCTCAAGCGACCAATGTACCAATAATTGGAATTGTGAAACGTGATTTACAGGACAGTCCTGTGCGCATCACACCTTTCGTCTGTGACGTGGATGCTCTAGCGACTGCTGGCGCAACCATCATCGCCTTTGATGCGACCGATCGTCAGCGACCAGAGAGCCGAGAAACGATAGCCAACGCAATCAAAAACAGTGGTTGTTTCGCGATGGCAGATTGCTCTTGCTTCGCGGATGGGCAATGGGCGGCGCAAATAGGGGTCGATATTATTGGCTCAACCTTGTCTGGCTACGTGGGCGAAATTGAACCGACTGAACCCGATTTGGAACTGGTGAAACAGTTTTCTTCGGCGGGATTTTTTACCATGGCGGAAGGTCGCTACAACACGCCTCAACTCGCCGCCAAAGCGATTGAAAATGGCGCTGTCGCGGTGACGGTGGGCTCGGCCATCACACGAATGGAAGTGGTTACTCACTGGTTTAATTCTGCAACACAAGCGGTAAGACAGAATAATGAAAGTATTAGCTATTGATATTGGCGGTACAAAAATCGCCTTAGGCAACGTGGTCGAAGGGCATTTGCAGCATCGCAAACAGTTTCCGACCCCTGTTGTCAACGATGCAACAACCTTAGCGAAAGAGATTCTTGCCCACTGCCAAGCATGGCTAAGCGACGTTGATGCCA
The DNA here is from genome assembly GCF_000039765.1 of Vibrio vulnificus CMCP6. Taxonomy (NCBI): domain Bacteria; kingdom Pseudomonadati; phylum Pseudomonadota; class Gammaproteobacteria; order Vibrionales; family Vibrionaceae; genus Vibrio; species Vibrio vulnificus. The sequence continues at coordinate 787,564 of NC_004460.2, forward strand.
TCGGTATTTCGACTACCGGGCTTGTCAGCGAACAAGGGATAAGTGCCATTAATCCAGGCACATTGAGCTTCCCTACGCCTTTTCCTCTGCATAGCGAACTACACAGATTAAGTGGCAAGCCAGTTAAAATGCTCAATGATGCTCAAGCGGCTGCCTGGTATGAGTTTTTGCAACTTTCACCTGAACTGGATGTTCGCAATATGGCCTATATCACTGTCTCGACAGGTGTGGGAGGCGGTTTGGTGATTAACCAACAACTGCATAAGGGTAAGTCAAATTTTGCCGGACATATTGGCCATACGGTGCTTGATCCAAATGGCCCACTTTGTGGCTGCCAACAGCGAGGTTGTGTTGAGGCCATCGCCTCTGGAAATGCAATTAACGCAGGCGCTCAAGCCCTTTTTGGCCAAGCGATTTCTAATATCGAACTGTTTCAGCTTGCTCAACACAATGAACAAGCCTCCACACTCATTCAACAAAGCGCCGAAGCCATCGCCCAGCTCTGCCTAAATTTAAAAGCCACACTGGATCTCGATTTGGTGGTCATCGGCGGCGGTGTGGGCCTTGCTCGCGGCTACCTCGCTCGTGTACAAGCGTTTATCGACAAACAGCCTCTCGTGTTTCAGGTTAAGGTGAGAGCGGCAGTTGGCGATTACGACGCATGCTTACTTGGCGCTGCCTTTCAATTTGAGGAGAGTAATCTTTCATGACCATACATGCTATTGCAGCCAAACGAATATTTGATGGCGTCCGTTTTCATCACGACGCCGCTCTGGTTTGGCAGGGACAACATATTATGGGTTTGGTGCCTCGCCATCAATTGAGCCTAGACGTCATCACTTACGATTACCCTGATGCCACTCTCACACCAGGTTTTATTGATCTTCAAGTCAACGGCGGTGGCGGCGTGATGTTTAATACCCAAACGGACATCGTTGCCATGGAACAAATTTGTCATGGTCACCGAAAGCATGGCACTGCACATTTACTGCCGACGTTAATCAGCGACACGCCCGCACAACTCAAACGTGCACTAAAAGCGGCGGAGGCGGCGCTCAACGACAAGATACCAGGCGTGCTTGGCGTTCATCTTGAGGGGCCATGGCTAAACTCCGAGAAAAAAGGGGCTCACAATAACGAGCTCTTTTACGCCCCCACAATTGCTGAGCTTGAAACCTTTCCTTGGCCAGAGAAAGCGAAAGTGCTCATCACATTGGCACCAGAACAAATTGAAGCGGGGGTCCTTCAGTGGCTCCATCAACAAGATATTGCTCTCTTCTGTGGCCATAGTAACGCCCGGTATGAGCAATTAACCTCAAAACTGCGGTACCTTCACGGCTTTACTCACCTTTACAACGCGATGTCCCCTTTTGAAGGTCGTGAACCGGGTGTCGTTGGTACGGCACTCATGGCCGATAATCAATGGTGCTCTATTATTGCCGATGGCATACATGTTCATCCACAAAGTGTGTTGCTTGCTCAACGCATTAAACCGCATGGAAAATTGCTGCTTGTTACCGATGCCATGGCGACCGTGGGCAGTGAGAAGAACTTCTTCGAACTGAATGGCGAAACCATTCAAGTGGTAGATAATGCACTCGTCAACGGCAATGGTAATTTGGCTGGTGCTCACATCGGCATGGATCAGTCGGTCATCAATCTGATTGAGTGGGGTGTCGCTGAGGAAGAGGCGCTGCGCATGGCATCAACCTATCCCGCAGAGGCCATCGGCTTAACCGACTTGGGGTATCTTCGTCCAGATTACCGTGCCAGCGTCACGATTTTACGTGATGACTACAGCACGCAAGCCGTATTGGTTGATGGCACGCTCTTTGAGCAATAACTGCTATTCACCAAATGAACCAATACCGTTGCCGCTGAGGAAAACCGCAGAGACATCGGTATTGAGCATTTGACCACGAGCAGAACGGAACTCGTGTCCCCAATCATCGCTTTGGTGCAACCTATCGATGCACTAGTGTTTGTCACCAATCCATAGTTTGTAGAAATCGCTGTAGCCCTGTTTTACGCACTTGAATACCTTGGACTTGCTGGGCTTTAGTGATCTCTTCTCGCCCGACAAACAAAGGTAAACAACGGTGGTCTTGGTACAACGCTCGCTCAATAGTTTGTAGTAAAGGCAAAGGTTCAGTCTGCCCCACGGCCAACGCAATCTCTGCTTTGTGCGATTGCCACTGCTCTTGATTGAGTGCAAAGCGAAGGCCCGATGCGATAAGCAACCATTCGTACAACCCGTATTCAAGAGGCGCTTCAATCACCTCCTCAATAAACAATACGTCAGCGATGTCGCGTACGCTTTCGGGTCTACTGATTTCTGTTAGCTCAACGACGTCTAGTTCCAATCCGGTTGAGCGAATCGTCTCATGCAGCCACGCAGCAATATCGGCGAGATATGGGATGGTCCATTTGGGCTCTGCCAGTACTAATCTGCCAGACAAACAAGGAGGCGCGATCAAATCCGCCTTTTGTAACCGTGATTGACGAGCAGACAGCTGGAAATCGATACCATCAACCGCGTTTTGCCGATCAAAATACACTTTGGCTCGCTCAAGAAAATGATATAACTGTTGCCATGTGTCTGATGAGATGCCACTTTGTTGACGACGATGGTAGGTTAAGTACGAGAAAGCACTAATTTGAGTGACCTCTTTATCACCCTCTTCATTATTGAAACTCATCGCGTTGAACAGAGACTCTTGAGCGTGGGACAGCGTTATTTTGTGCAATAGCGCTTTTTCTGCAAAATATTCGTTATGGCGCATCAAAATGAGTCGGTCGCGATTCCAACGCTCGATACGAAACGGTCCGGTACCAACAAAATAGCAATGGCTCTGATCGCACTTAACAGAGTCAGGACAGACAATGGCAGAGTGAGGCATCGCAAGAAGATAAGGAAAAAGTTGATTCGCATGCCTTAGTGATATTTCAATTTGTGTCGCACTTTTCACCAAGACCTGTTCCATCTCTTCATACAGATGCAATACCGGCCCTTGTGAATGACTTAGTCGCTCTAGGCTCCACGCGACGTGTTGCGCAGAAAGTATTTTTCCATCATGACGCACAATATCGGGCCTTAACCATATGTGCAGTTTTCTTCCTTCAATGTGCCAAGCGTGCGCAAGTGAAGGTTTCAATTCTCCGTATTCATCTTGTTTAAACAAGGTATCGTATACGCTTTTGATCACCTGTAGCTCCGCCAAACGCATGGTGCAAAGTGGATCTAGCGTATCAACCCAAGGATATTGGGTTACCAATAATTGATTATTCTCTTCATTCGTTTGATTTTGTCTTTCTGTCGCTTGTGTCAGAGCGCGAATCGTGGCTTGACCATAGATCTCAAGCAAACGGGTGATGAGTGCAAATCGACCATGCTTTAACTCTTCTGCTATGACATCACACAATGCCTCATCAAATGAAGAAACCACTTTTAGTTGGCTTGTGCGACTGCGGCCGACTGAAGGTTGCCACTCAATCCATCCCGATCCAGAAAGGTTCTTCATCACAATGGAGGTGTTTCTTCTTGAAGTCGACAGTGTTTTTTCCAAGTCGTCGATATTGACAGAGTGACAGGTGTACAACTCATATCGCGACAACAGCTGATGAAATCGTCTTAAATTTATTTCGCTCACAATAGCTTTTTATGTTTTGCCAATGGATGAAAGATGACCATAAAGCCAGTCAGTGTCTGCTCCCACTTTATGCAGACTCATCAAAACATTGGGTAATTTATAGTTATTAAAATAGCACAGAGACTCTAACTAGATGGAGCCTCTGTGAAAGTGGGTACGGTAGATAATAGCTGTCCCCTACAGTAAGAACATTGATCGACTAGCGTCTTTGTTCAAAAAGAAAAGCCGTTTTACCCAAATCAGGTAAACACGTGTGCAGTGTCGCTCATTCGGAGCAACGAAAATAGGAATAATTAATAGAAAATAGTGCGCGTTTTATGCAGGTGCATATCAATGTAGAGTCATCAACCACCACAAAAGTGCTTGAGTGTCTTTCAAAGGTGACAAGCAGAAAAAGCGCACTGCTGGTTTTACATGCAGTGCGCTTAGGTTGGAGCCAAGGTTATTCTGTAATCGGTAGTACCTGCTTGACATACTGTCCTGGAGCAATGTCGATAACCGGATTGGCTTCCGAGCCTTGACGGTAAGGAAGCACTTTTTCAGCCGGATTAAACTGCGTTAACCACTGATCCCAGTGTGTCCACCAAGAGCCTTCTTTATGCTGTGCATTGGAGAGCCACTCGTCGGCCGACTCATCGAGATTGTCGTTCACCCAGAAGCCGTACTTGTTCTTTGCCGGTGGGTTAACAATACCCGCAATATGACCCGATTCACCTAGTACAAAGGTTTTATTGCCGCCCATATTAAGCGCGCCTCGATAAGTGCCTTGCCACAACGCGATATGGTCTTCTTTGGTTGAAATAAAGTAACTCGGTATACGGATCTTATCGAGATCAATCCAAACACCGCCAATTTTCACGCCTTTGTCTTGAACAAGTTTGTTGTTCAAATACAGCTCACGCAGCATAAAATTGTGGGTTGCCGCCGCCACATTGGTACTGTCGCTATTCCAATACAACAAATCAAAGTCAACAGGGCTGCTGCCTTTTAAGTAGTTGTCGACGTAATAGTTCCAGTAGAGGCTGTTTTCGCGTAGCAGACTGAACGTCACACTTAACGAACGACCATCCATGTAACCTTTGGCGTTATTTTGCAGCTCAATGGCACTAATGATGGTGTCATTAATGTAAGCACCCACTTCGCCTGGTTGGGAGAAATCGAGTAGCGTTGTAAAGAAGGTCGCTGACTTTATGCGCTTTTTCATGCGCTTCGCCGCATAGTAACCAACCGTACACGCCAATACAGTGCCACCAATGCAGTAACCCGCTGCGTTAATCTGCTCTTGACCCGTAATTTCTTCAATCGCAGTCACAGCCTTGACGACCCCTTCGGTCACATAATCCCCGAACTCGACATTGGCTTGCGCTTTACCCGGGTTTTTCCACGACATCATAAACACGCTGTGGCCTTGTTCTAGCAGCCAGCGAACCATGGAGTTTTTGGCCGTGAGATCAAGGATATAGTATTTATTAATGAAGGGAGGAACGATCAAAAGCGGAGTGGCGTTCACTTGCTCTGTCAACGGACGATATTGAATCAATTCAAACAGATCATTTTGGAAAACGATGTCACCCGCCGTTGTCGCAATGTCTTCACCAATGCGAAATGCATTGTTGTTGGTCATGCGAATTTTGAGAATGTCTGCGCTCGACTCAACGTCTTCTCTCAGCAGTTCCATCCCCGCGAGTAAGTTTTCACCATTTTTTTCGATCGTCAATTTCAACAACTCTGGGTTGGTCGCGATGAAGTTTGATGGAGAAAGTGCGTTAATGGCTTGACGAGAGAAAAAGCTAATGCGCTCTTTGGTTTTTTCATCCAGACCTTCTATAGCGTCAATGGTATCCATATAGGTCTTGCTGAATAAAAGGTAAGACTGTTTGATAAAGCTATACATAGCTTCGGACTGCCACGCTTCGTTTGAGAAACGCTTATCCCCTTTGTCCGCTTCAATGATACTTTGAGTATTGCCAGATAGTGCAACATTCTGCCAAATTTGCAGTTGTTGCTCCCACCACTGCGTTTGCAGTTGCAGAATGGCTTGTGGTTGATTCGCCGCTTTTTCAAAGAATTTCGCGGTATCCTCAAAGTTCACTTCTTGCATTGCCTTGTTTAAAGGAGAATTGACGGCTGCCTTGCCAACTTCAAAATCCTGCCACCACTGTTGATTGGTCTCTTGGAGCTTAACAAGATAGTCCGAAAAGAAGTGCTGTAACATAATGGTACTCCCTGATTCGGAAAAAAACGCCGCCTAACTGGCGGCGTAATAGTGGGACTAGTTACGCTGGGGTAACAGTCTTAAGGTTTTCCGAAGTTAGCTTCTCAACGTCGTCTTTGAACTCTTTAGCAATCGCTTGAAGTTTATTGCTGTCGTCTAGCATCTGCTGAGAAAGCTTAGTCAGTACATTCAGTTGTTGACCGTTAAAAGAAGCCAATGACGTCACATCTTTCACTTCAGATGCCGCTTTCATTTGCGCTAGACCCATTTCGCTGTATGTGCGAATCGCGTTTAGCTGAAGCTCTGTCAGTACTTCAACATTTTTTGTCACAAGCTTGTTGAACTTGAAGTATGGCTGAAGATTTTTTTCTGTTTGATCACTGAAAGTTTTGAAAAAATCCGTATACATTGTGTGTCTCCTAACAATTGTAGATGTTGTTTAATCCGTATTACTTAACTGCTTTCACAATCACTGCCGTTCCCATACCGCCACCAACACATAGTGACGCAACGCCATACTGACCGTTTTGTTTTTGAAGCTCATGAATTAACGTCACGAGAATTCGGTTACCCGACGCACCTAGTGGATGCCCTAACGCGATTGCACCACCATTCGGGTTCGCTTTGTCTTGAATCGATGTCACTGGCACTTGGTGTTTATCGGCAAGCTGATGAATCACGCCTAGTGCTTGTGCGGCAAAGGCTTCATTCAACTCATACACATCAATGTCTGCTGTATTCAGTTGTGCTTTTTCAAGCGCTTTGCTAACCGCCTCAACAGGACCTAAGCCCATGATTTTTGGGTCAAGGCCAGACTGTGCGTAACTCACCACTTCTGCGATAGGTTGCAAACCGTATTCTTTCACTGCTTGCTCGGATGCCAGAATGACGGCACTCGCCCCATCATTAATGCCAGAAGCATTGCCCGCAGTGACCGTGCCTTCTTTATCAAAGGCAGGGCGTAACCCTTTTAGCGCTTCAAGCGTTGCGTTGGCTTTTGGATATTCATCGGTATCAAACGTCACTGTTTGGCGACGTACGGTCACTTCAACGGGCACAATTTCGTCTTTAAATTTGCCAGCTTCTATCGCCGCTACTGCTTTCTGTTGACTCGCCAATGCATATTCATCTTGCTGATCACGAGTAATGCCCACTTCTTTCGCGACATTTTCTGCTGTAACGCCCATATGGTATTGATTGAAAACATCAGTCAAACCATCAGCAATCAGCAAATCTTGCAGTGCCATATGGCCCATCTTGTTGCCATCACGAACGTTTGCAGGTACTGTAAATGGGATTTGTGACATCACTTCGACACCAGCAGCAACCACCACTTTTGCGTCGCCACTGCGAATATGAGAAACGCCATCCATGACGGTTTTCATGCCACTGCCACACACCATATTGAGGGTGTAAGCCGGAACTTCTGCTGGAATACCTGCTAGGATTGCGGCTTGACGGCCAATGCCCATACCTTGCGCAGCACTCACCACATTACCCACGATCACTTCATCAATCAGTGAAGCATCCACTTTGGCTTGTTCAATTGCACCTTTGATGGCAACAGATGCCAATTCTCCAGCTGCTACCGTTTTCAACGAGCCGCCAAAAGCGCCAATCGGGGTACGTTTGGCCGCAACAATAAATACTTTTTCCATCTCAACATCCCTTTAATGCATGTATAAGCCGCCGTTTACCGACAGCGTTTCACCAGTAATGTATGCGCCTGCATCGCTCACCAAGAAAGCAACCGCTTTGGCGATTTCTTCTGGTGTTGCCAGTCTTTGCATAGGAATTTGAGATTTGATGCCTTCGAGCACTTCATCGCGCATTTGCTCGACCATCGGTGTAGCGGTGTAACCTGGAGCAACGACATTGACCGTCACACCACTGCGGGCACCTTCGTAAGCGAGGGCTTTGGAAAAGCCGATCATGCCAGCTTTAGCCGCAGAATAGTTAGCTTGACCAAACTGACCTTTAAGGCCATTTACAGAAGAAATATTGATCACTCGACCCCCCCCTTTTTCGCACATGGCGGCAAAGAGCGGTTGAGTCACGTTGAACACACTGTTGAGGTTAGTATTAATGACATCAAACCAAGATTGCGGGGTCATTTTCTTAAACACCCCATCACGAGTAATACCGGCATTATTGACGACGACGTCGATCGTCCCCTCTTCTTCCAGTAACTTACTCAAGCGGTCGGCACACTCTTCTGTATTCGTCACATCCAGTTCAAATAAGCGGACCTGATCTTCTGTAAAGCCTTTTTCATTAAACCAATCTAACGCACATTGATGATTTCCCGTGTAATAAGTAGCAATAAACGGTAACCATTTTCAACAAGTTGGGAAGAAATTGCAGAACCAATCCCGCCTTTTGATCCAGTGATCAAAGCGACTTTTTTCATCTAAGAACTCCATTCTTAACAGCAAAAAATTTAGCGCACATCCATTGGCAAATAATACCAACTGACAAATTAAATATTATTCAATGTGTCTTCACTGACACTTATCTATATATTTAAGCTAACTTAGAAATGTGACATTTCAAATAAAATTTGAAAAATTGCGCATAAGGTTGAGCTAGATCCCATAAGGAATGAAATGTTATAAAAAGGTTAATGACGACGATAAGTATTTTAAAACAATAACTTACAACGACTCACTTTTGAGATATGCAATTGTAAGCATTTGTTAGGAAAGGGATTTTCTCTTTTTGCGTGTTACATAACAGATATGAACAGAAACTCAGACATTATACTTAAGTATAAATAAATCAATAAACACAGTGCTATTTAATGATAAACAACAAAATTAAGTTCTCTTTCATACTAATGGAACATATATATATTTCCATTTTTTTGCTCGCATAAAATAAAAGCCACAATTATCTGTGGCTTTTATTTTTAGTCTTGTTGGTTTATTCCAAAGTTATTATTAACTTCGAATAAAGATGCTGCTCTTTTATGGTGCAGTGTCCACTGTACTGGTAAATAGTGCTCCGGTTTTAAATGCAGCCATTCTGGCAACACGGTACCGATCGAGATAGATGACCATGTACCCGATAGCACACCAATAAACATCGCGGTCGAGAAGCCTCCAATGCATTACCGCCCATAAACCATAGTGCGGCAATCGTAATTAAGGTGGTTCCCGATGTCACCATTGTGCGCGAGAAGGTTCCTAGTACCGCTTGGTCGTTAATGTTTTCCGTGGTTTCATTCTGTTTGGCAATCAGCAATTCTCGTATCCGGTCCGCAATGATAATTGAGTCGTTCAATGAATAACCAAGGATAGCGAGTATGGCGGCAAATACCGTTAGGTTGAACTCCATTTGTGTGATCGCAAAAAAACCCAACACAAGCACCACATCGTGAAGCAGTGCGAGTAGAGAACCACTCGCTAAGCGCCATTCAAAACGGAAACAAAGATACCCGAGAATACACAAGATGCTGATCAACAACGCCATACCACCTTGATCAACAAGATCTTGGCCAACTTGCGAGCCGACTACGCTGTTGCTGATGGTGGTGACATGATGAGACACACCATCTAACACTTGCTGAATGTTTGGTGCTTGAGTTTCCCCTTCAGGAAGAGAGTAACGAATAATCCATCTCCCCTCTTCACCCGATTTAGTGACCGTTGTTGACTCACCTAATACGGGTTTTAATTGATCCAGAAGTTGGTGATTGGTTAACCCTGCGTCCAACTTCACTTCGGTCACCATCCCTCCAGTAAAGTCCAGACCTAAATTTAAGCCACGCAGGCCCAATGCCACTAAAGAGACCACCATCAACGCCAAGGAAATCACGCTGGTTAGGTAGCGGATAGCGCGGATGTGTTTTTTCATAAATTCAACCATGGTTATACCCTCACATTACGACGACTATCTTTACCCCACACCAAATTGATCATGGCGCGAGAGGCAAACACTCCAGTAAACATACTGGTTAAAAGCCCTAGACCTAACGTTAAGGCAAAACCTTGGATCGGTCCGTTACCGATGGCATACAGCACAACAGCAGTAATCATGGTCGTAATGTTGGCATCGAGAATGGTGGCAAACGCGCTGTCAAAGCCGCTATCGATGGCCTGCGCTAAACTGCGTCCTTCTCGCATCTTATCTTTGATTCGCTCAAAAATAATCACGTTCGTATCCACGGCCATACCAACGGTCAACACCAGACCTGCGATCCCAGGTAAGGTTAATACGGCCCCCGGTAGCAGGGCGATTAGGCCAAGCAAACAAAGCATGTTTGCAACAAGTGCAACGTTTGCAACCCAGCCTAAACGGCGATACCACAGCGCCATAAACGTCAGTGTTAAGCCCATACCGAGAGCAAGTGCCGCAAAGCCATTTTGGATGTTTTCAGCCCCCAATGAGGCGCCAATGGTGCGCTCTTCAACAATCGAAACTGGCGCAGTCAACGAACCAGCACGAAGCAATAACGCAAGTTGTTGCGCTTCATCCATGCTGCCTGCACCAGTAATACGGAACTGGCTGCCTAATTGTGACTGAATGGTGGCAACGCTAATCACGCGCTCACTACGAGCAATATCACCATTTTCTTGAGTGGTGTATTCACGATAAACGGTAGCCATTGGCTTACCAATGTGAGTGGCGGAAAAATCGCTCATCTTCTTGCCACCAGCGTGATCCAAAGAGATGTTGACTTCCGACATGCCCATCTTGTCGACACCAGCTCGTGCATTGACAATATGCTCACCCGTTAACACCGGTCTCTTTTCAAGCACGACGGAGCGGCCATCGGCGTCTTGCAGCACCAAATCATCACCACTTCTGGCATCACTTGGTGATTTGACGGAATAGAATGCTAGGCTCGCCGTTGCACCAATCACGTTCTTCGCTTGCGCTGGATCTTGCACACCGGGTAACTCAATACGAATGCTGTGAGCGCCTTGACGTTGAACCAACGCTTCAGTAATACCAAGCTCTTCAATTCGACCACGCATGATCTTCAAGTTTTGCTGGAGGGTTGTGGTTTGAAACTCCGCAGCATAAGCATCCGAAGGCTTCACTTCCAATGAGTCGGAATGGGTGCGAACTTGCCAGTTAGGATAGTTGCTGCGTAGATAGTTGCTCACTTTTTCCAACGCCATCGCGTTGTCGCTTTGTACGGCCAGTTGGGCAGTGTCTGTATTGCGAACCTGAACGCCACGAAGTTTTTCCGTGCGCAGCATTGCACGAATTTCATCCGATAAAACATCACGTTGTTCATCGAACGCTTTATCTACATCGACGTTAAGTAAAAATTGCACACCACCGCGTAAGTCTAGGCCCAACTTGATAGGGTTGAATCCCATATCAGAAAGCCATTGCGGTGCCACAGAAACATAAGAAAAGCTGATGTTGGCATCATCACCAAGAGTGTTGTCTAAAATTTTTCTCGCTTGGCTTTGCGCATTTTCATCAGAGAAAACTAAGGTCGTCACGCCTTCTTTTTCTGTCACTTTGTCGACTGAAACCGATTGATGCTCAAGCAAGCCTTTTAGCTGTACAACGTCGTAATGCTCGGTTGTCGGCCCTTTGGCGTTATTTTGATAAGAAATTTGGATAGAAGGCTGTTCACCAAACCATGTTGGAATTGCGCTTAACGTTAAAATAACCAGTGTCGTAATCAACACCACGTATTTCCAAGCGGAATAGTGGTTAAGCAACTTCTGCGCTGCTTTATGTTTTTTTGTCATAGAGTTCCCCTCCGTCGCAAAAGACAGAGTTAATACAGTCAAAATAAAATGTGTTTTTGTTGGACTGAGTTACGAGAACTGACTATTGAGTGCCACATACATGGCATTGGTTTCTTTCCAACCCGCTAAGCGATGATTGGCGACGTAGTGATACTGAGTCTGAAGTGCTTTACGAGCAATGGCACAGAAAACATTGACATGAACGTTTGGTAGCGCATCTGGGCTTGCGTGCCCATCGCCAAACATCAAAGGCGTTGTGTCGGATGCGTTTTCTTCTCGCTGAGAGACGTTCCAGCGACCTGCGTTGAGAATACCTGCAGCGTCTGTTTTGAAGTGGGATTCTGATACTGGCAGTGGTGAAGAGTCTGATTCTTCGCTCTGCGTTGTTTCTTGTGTCGTGTGGCCGATTTGGTGTTTGAGCACCGTAAATTGACCATTTGATGCATGATTACGCTGATTGCTCTCTGCAATAGATGCAATCACTTCCACTGGCATCATCACCAATGTAAGCAGTAAAGCAAATAATCGCAGTAAGCTGTTGTGCATAACTCTTCTCTGAAGATCAAAAAGAGCAGGCAAGTTTGCCTGCTCTCGCATAGTATGCCCGGATGTGATTTAGCTCAACTAAAAAGTTCTAAAAGTTAACCCTATAAAAGCCGACCGACCAATAAGGTACGCTGATTATCGATAAAAAATCTCGCCCGTTTGTACATCGAGATAAATCTTGTTTTCTTGGGCTAACCCCCCGCAGTAGATGAAATAGACATCCCTATTCTGAAACGTCACCGATCGCACCCAACCACCTAGCTCCTCAAAGTCCTCGGGTTTGCAGGTACCGTCGTTAAGCAACATCTGAGTGTATTTTCGATAAACATCGCGATGTTCTTTTAAATCATCAGACTTAACAAGGTAACCATCTAAGATCTCTAAGCGCTCCATTTCTTCGATGACCGGTTTCGCGTCAGAGAGCTTTGTCATGTCGACCCACTCTGCCCTTTCTTCACCACCCTCTTCGTAAACTAGATAGTCGGAAATTCTTCCCCAGCCATTTTGCTTTTCAAGAATGGTGATCTTCTCGCCTTTATACAACGCATCAATAATCAGCGCTTGCGGCTCCGGTTTATTCCTCACATCAATTCGGCGCTCAATAACGTAATAGTCGGTGATTTCAGGCTCGGGGGCTGGCAGTTCCATGATTGGCTGTGGTTTTTCGGGGACAATTGGCTCCTCTACCGTTTCAACATTTTCTTCATCATCTGGCTGCATAAAGAAAACGTAGTAACCTGCCCCACCACCAATCAGCAGTAAAACAACAATCAATATGATCATGATTTTCTTCATGGATTCTTACCACCCTTCTTATGACTCAATGGTTTGGGCTTGCTAAACGGATGTCTATTTTGCCAGTTATTTGAGTATCGTTCTAATTAAGCACACCAATAGTTCTCACAAAATCACATATACTGTATAGCACAGCCCACCATTTACTCTCGATTATGGTTAAGTGCGCTCTGATTGCATTATCATTGATGGTGTTTTCTATCCCTCTCACTGCAGCGAGTCAGTGTAATCCGCATGGCTGGAAAACATTGCAGGACAACCAAATCGAACTTGAAGGCTATTACAATACAAGAGCCACGCAATACAACACGTTACTCGCCATCCATAAACAACGTCGGCTACTCTCACAACAATTTACCTTAGATGAGTTGGTCCAACTGTGGAACCACGCGGACAGAGTCCACTATCGCGAATTTGAGCAGCAGATACGTAGTGCTCGGCAATACGCCAACGCCGTCAGCTCTCTCAAAGATCAGTTGATTGAGAAAAAAACGCAAGCACTAAGCATAGGAAGCCAGTGGTACTCCATGGCTAACGCCTGTAAACAAGCTAAGAGAACCGCCAACTTTAATTCCGCGCTTTGGTATAGTGCTTCATCCAACGATCTGGCTAACGATTTCTCTCATTTAGAACAAAAATTCACCCAACTCGGAAAAATCTATGAGAAAGAAGCACGCCAACTAGAGACCGCACAACTCTATGCTGAGCAGGCAAAGTAACTTAGAAGATCACCGACTCATATGTGCGCAAATTTTAAGCAAACAGATGAAAAATAGCGACGCAGCTCACAATAATTCTTTACTTATGCCGATTTTTTGAGTAATTTACTATTCATAAATTTTCATAAAACATAACAATTGGCTGGTGAAAATGCAAAACGACATGGTTTTCAAGTGGTTGAGTCACATGGATAGTCAAAACGTTACAAAGAGCAAGTTACTTTCAGTAGTTAGGCACGTCAAAGAGTATGGATCAATTAACGATCTCGAGTTATGTAAGATCTTTGGCGAGACCATTTGGAGTGATGGGGGCGAATATCATTCAGCTGCTTTCTCATTCCGAATTGATCAACAAACCGGCAATTGCGAGATCTCTCAAATTCGCAGCTATTAAGAAACAGTTACTAAAGCGGAGCCCAAAAGGCTCCGTTTTTTATTGCTCAATCGATGTCACAATCTATCTTTGTGTAACAGAGAGATGCCGTCATCACGGTGGCGAGACAATCAACTCAGTTAACTTAATGAGTAGATCGGCACTCGTTGTGACTCTTTTACCTTGCGGATAGCCAAATGAGTATGGATATCCTTAACGTTTTGTAGACGTTGTAGCTTACGAGTAAAAAGCTCATAACCTTCCAGATCCCTCGCCACCACTTCCAGCAAATAATCATACGCGCCAGACACTACATGGCAACTGACCACTTCATCCATGGCCACAATAGCTTGCTCAAAATCGTCAATCGAAGCGACTTGGTGATTGTTTAAACTTACTTCGACAAACACACTCATAGCGATCCCAACTCGTTCACGAGCCACTGAAGCATGATAGCCACGAATAATTTTATCTTTCTCTAGCCTCTTAATGCGACGTGCACAAGGCGAGGGAGAGAGCCCCACCTCCTCGGCAATTTCCGCAGCCGTCAATTGGGCATTTTTTTGCAGCAATTCCAAAATTCGTTTATCAATCCTATCCATTACCTTGCCATTTATCATCACTAGACCAAGAACAATTAGCAATTTTTGGCATTTATATAATAACTAAAGACATATTTTGCCAAAAAACATTACTAACAATAGCTGATAATTAACATTTATTTAACTTATTTCTTCGCAAGGTATTTTATGTTGCTTGGGTATCTGGCTATTGGTGCCACCTTACTGCTTTGGTCGGGCTTTTTTCTCTCTCTGAAAGGTGGAGCAATCTCTGCATTGCAACCTGCGGATATCGCATTTACTCGCTTTGTTGTTCCTATGATTTGCCTGTTGCCGATTGTGGTTAGAACAAGGCGAAGCGTCGCTTCTGTGCCATTTCGTTATTGGCTCGGCATGTTTGTAGGAAGCGGCTTGCCTTATTTGCTTGTGGCAGGAACTGCGATGCAGTTCGTTCCTGTATCGCACGGCAGCGCACTCGTGCCAGGCACTCTTCCCCTATTTGTTACTGGCATTGCTGTCTTGCTCTTTAAGCAACCGTTAAGCCAACACCGTGTTATTGGCCTTAGCTTGGTGGTCGTTGGGATTGGTTTATTTCTTGTCCCTCATTTGGGTCTTTATCAAAATCAACTTAACGCCAACGGTCAGGAAACCACAGGGCATTTATTGTTCCTAGTGGGCAGTTTGATGTGGGCAATATTTACCATTTGCGCTCGAGTCGCTAACCTCAATCCTCTTGTTGCATCTGGTGTGATCGCTTTCGCTTCGATGCTGTTACTAGCCATATTGGTTAATTTGGGCATGCTGGATAGCTATCTCCTTAACACATCAATCCGCCAATGGCCTTGGTATGAACTCTTTGGACATCTGCTTGTTCAGGGTATTGGAGCAGGTTTGTTAGCCGCGTTCACTTACCTATACGCCGTTAAAATTCTCGGCGCAGAGCGCAGTGCGGCATTTGGCAGTGCGACCCCGGTATTAGCAACTCTCTTGGCGATTCCTATTTTTGGTGAGTATCCAGATCCCCTAACTTGGATTGCCCTGTTCGTGGTCAGCTGCGGAAGTCTCATTGCAAGTAATGTATTTATGCGGCATGACTCATCAATGGACTACCGACCACCACAACACCATCAAGTCAAACCATCAAGTGAAAGCTCGGTACCTTAACTCTTAACTCTTAACTCTCAACTCTGGGCTTCGTAACAGTTCACGAAACATGACAAAAGTCGCCCGCATCGCAGTGATGCCCTTTGTATATCAGGCCCCGAGGTTTATAGTTTAGGGAGTTGATTTTGAAAGTGAAGAAAGATGCCTTCGACTTACACCAAGGATGATATCCACCGGTTTGTAAAACCGGGGATGCGACTCAATGCGACCTTTGAATTTGGCCCACAAGACTCATTAACCTTGCCTGCGTTTTTTGTTGGCCTAAAAGCTGGTCAGTATTTGATCATCGACTTAGCGGATAAGGAAGAACTGCTCCTGCGCAAACTCGACAACGTCGATGTGATTTTACGCGGGATCGCGGATACGGAACTTGGCCATGTGGTTGCCTTTAAAACCAGCGTATTATCGACCATCAGCAAACCAGACTTCTTGCTGTTTCTCCGCTTTCCGGCCACGTTGGCAACCAAACCCATTCGTGAACACGAACGGTATAAGATCGATCTGGCATGCACCCTCAATCACAATGGAAACTTGTATGAAGGCCGTATGAGTGATTTTTCACTCTCTGGTTGTGCCTTCTTTACGCTTGTCGAACCCGAATTTAAAAAAGGCGACATCGTGAAGCTTGAGTCCACCCTGAATCGTTTTCTTTCAGCAGACAACGGAGCAAAAGTGGCCAGCATTCGTAAACTTGCCAATGGTTGGTCAATCGGAATTAAGTTTGAGAAGTCGGTTTTACTTAGCCAAGAGCTGAAAAGAGAGCTACTTGAACTCTCTTTTCATGCCGGATTATTAGGCTAATGTTCTACCCAATAGTGTGCTTTGAAGTGTAATAACTCATCGTGCAACTCTTGCTCTTTAATGGGTTTCACAATCACTCGATTGGCCCCTGCCGACAGAAACTCTTGTTTAGTACTTTCCTGTGCATCGGCAGTACAGGCATAAATAGGCGTTCCTAGCTTGAGTGTCTCCCGAATTTCGCGAGTGGCCTCTATGCCCCCCATCTTAGGCAATTGGTTATCCATTAGAATCAAATCGAATGCATGCTCCTTTAATTTCTCTAGAGCTTGGGTGCCATCTTGTACCCACTCGACACTCATTTGATACTTCTGGCAAAACGCTTTCAGAATAAAGGCATTCGTATGATTATCTTCCACCAACAAAACCTTTAGTCCCTGACCAAACAACTGCTCCGGTTTAGGATTTGTTGGTGTTTTCTGCTCCTCACACTCCCCTTTTTCTACAGGAATAGAAAGGTAGAAAGTTGAGCCTTTGCAAAGCTCACTCTGCACCGAGATTTCGCCTTCCAGCATCTCGACAAGGTTCTTCACAATAGTCAATCCGAGCCCGCTACCGCCATATTCCCTTGTCGACAGTGAGTCCGCCTGAACAAATGGTTCGAAAATACTTTCTAACTTACTTTCGTCAATACCAATGCCCGTATCACTGACTTGTATCGATAAAATGGAGTGCTCCGAACGCGCAAACTTCTCAAGTTTAAAGGAAACCTCAATTCGACCAGCAGGAGTAAATTTCACTGCATTGCTGATCAGATTAAACATAATTTGATTCAACCTGACTTGGTCTGTATGCAATTGGCAATCGAGTGGGATCTGGTTATGGATTTCGAAACTCACCCCTTTTTCACGGCAAATTGGCCGATAGATATTCTCCAAAGTATTGAGGGTATCGTAAAAGTTAAAGTCGCGTTTTTTGATATTGAACTTGCCTTGCTCAATCTTAGAAAAGTCCAGAATATCATTTAACACTGCCAGTAAATGTTCTCCGCTATTACACAGCACATCCACTTGTTTTAAGTTCTCTGCGTCGTTCACCGAACGTTTTAAGAGCTGAGCAATGCCTAGAATACCGTTGAGTGGCGTTCTAATTTCGTGACTCATCTTGGCGAGAAAATCGGCTCTGGTTTTGGCAGACTGTTCTGCTTCACGCCTAGCGAGGTTACTCTGCTTCTCCGCATCAATCAGGGTTGTAATATCTTGACCTTGCACAATGATGCCGCTGATGCCGTTTTCCACCACAATGGGAGATAAGTTCCAGCGAAAAATTTTCTCTCCGATCGGCACATTAATGCCCGTCAACGTTGCCCCTTGAGCGGCCATTTTCAAGTGCGGTGATAGCTTGAGTTTAAACAGTTGAAATAACGGATTAGAGAAATCCTGAGGTGAAGCGTGTTCAATGCCTAACTCTTTCATTGCAGCAGGATTCATCTGAATCAGAAGACCACTTTCCGACCAAACCATCATCGGAGAGAGGGCAAAATTGAACAAATCTTGGAACGAGCGACGTTGCGACTCCAACTGCTCAAAGGTGTTTTCCAAAGTGTGGCCAATATGCGCAAATTCTAAGATGTCTGAACCATTAAAGCGCTCATACTTTTCACCCGTTCCAGCAAAACGGCTGTAAGCCATCAGTGACTCTAGTGCATTGGCAACTCGATTTTGGATCCAAGAGCGAATGGCTAAGGAAAGCATCAACATCAGCACGACAGAAGTAGCCAACCCCAAATAGTGTTGTCTTTGAAGCGAAGCGACATGGCTATTTTCTTGGATCGCGAGAATACTGACGAGGGTATCAGTGGAATTGATCTCAATGGGCGTTTGGCTAATCAAGCAATCATCAAATGCGCTCGGCTCATCACGCATGGCAAGCAAGCTGTCTAAATCATACGGTTCGTTGCCACTCAAAGAATGCGAAATCACCTTATCCCCAACGAGCATGACAATATTGTCACTATTGCTGCCAGACTCCAGCATTTCGACCAATGGGAAATTATTGTCCAATACCACTGAAATGTAATACTGACCTAGCACTTCGCCCGTTGTCGTATCGATAACAGGGGAGCGTCTCACCAGCATATTGCGTAGCCCCATCAGGGTATGCAATGACATAAAATGCCAGTTGTTGCCAAACAGAACACTTTGCGAAATTTTTTCCAGCAGCACTTCATTAACGCCGTAAAAATGCGCATTGCCGTCGTCCCACAGCAGCCCCTCTCCGGTGGTTAAAAAACGAAACTCTGGCGTATGAGTGGGATCAGCCTGATCCATACTCAGGAAATAATATTCCAGCTTCTCGTCGTCCCCATCGAGGAAAAAACGTCGTATCGCCTCATTTTTTGAGTTGCTGTCATGATGAATTTGCAAAATAGAGAGGTGATTATTAAACAGACTCTTAACCAAAGCGGAGGTCTGCTGTTTGGTGAGCATCACTTCCTGCTTGATGATTTTATTACTGAAGTAGTAACTCTGAATGAAGATACCAATGGTAATAAGTCCGAGCACCAAGAAAATGATGCGCGTAATCAGCGTCGCTAAAGATTGATGCTTGCGTTGCAACTGTTCGTTTGTCATGGCTGATCTGAATATCTAAACGCGCGTTTTTTCAATAGTTCGATGTGTTCTGGCGAGTCTTCTTTTGTCACTACTTCAAAGTCACCAGAAAAGACAGTCGGGACAGTTCTTCCTTCAATGTCCCATTTGATCGCCTCAGCCATAGCGATTCCCGTATCATCGTTCATGCGCATAACCGTCAAATCAAGGTCACCTGCCGCGATCGCGTCAAGCTCAGCAGAGCCACCACCCCATCCATTGATCTTGATGTTTGTGCGACCCAACTCTTTCAATGCATCAATGGCACCCAGAGCCACATCGGTAGAACAGGCGTAGATAAAATCCACATCAGGATAGCGCTCTAAACTGTTTTTTGCGGACTCATAGCCTGAGGCTTTGGTCGCTTTGGTGTAGAAAGAGCTTTTTAGTGCAAATCGGTCACTGTGATTCATCTGATGTATAAAGGTGTCACCACGAGCATCACTCACGTAACCTTCAGAAAAGTAAAGAACTGAGTAGTTTGCACCTTGTGGGTAAAGCTGTTTAAACTTATCGGCCAGTGCAATGCTCCCTTCCGCATGGTCAAAACCGACGTAGAGAAATGGCTGTCTTTTATCCCAAGCTTGAACCGGTGTGGTGATATTTTGCAGAATCAGCTTGGTTTCGGAAGAGTCTAATACATGCTCAATGAACTTGCGGTGACGCGTCGTGTCGAGCGTAAAAATGAGGTAATCCGATTTGCTCTTTAACGCTTCCATCAAGGAGACGCTTTGCTGTTTAACATCGGCATTTGGCCGCGTAAAAACCTGATTGATTTGGTAACTTATCTGCAGCTTATCCATGCGTTTCTCAAACGCGGAAAGATTTCTTACCCAGTAATCGGAGATCTGCTGACCAGGAAATACCACTGAAATTCGAATCGGTTTGGATTGATGACGCTTTAAAGGTACAGGCGCATTCCTGACCACCTCAGACAGTTCTCGTGTGAGCACGCCTTGTTGAGGAAATTTTTCCAAAAATTCTTGATAAGCCCAGTACCCACTGAGGACTTCTGACGTATGTGAGCTTACTTGAAAACTTGCTGACGCTAATAAACAAGTTAGTAATATCTTTTTCATTTAATTATCTTTTTTGTTTTTCTGTGTAGCCTGACCGTGTAAAGAGTATCGCGAATTGTGAGCCGATACCAGATTGGATTTCAGTTGGGTTTCAAAACTTTTGCGTTTTTGACGCTTAGTGTTATCAATAAACAAAACCGCCAAATATTGACGGTTTTGCTCGGCGGCTCTCACCCATAAATTTGCTTAGAAAGTGAACGCTAAATTACCCGATACACCAAATTGGTTTTCACCTGCATAGCTACCCGCAATGTCGAGGCTAACGACATCAAAGGGACTAATACCAATACCGGCTGTGAAGGCGTTTTCGACCGTGTCTTCTAGGTCAATTTCGTAACCCGCGCGCAACTGAGCCCAGCCCCATGCGTTGCCTTCCACCCCAAAACGCACAAATTGGGTTTCATCATCAAGCGACTTAAAACGCTCTTGTTTGGTCAAATCCAAATCCATCGCAGCGGTAAAGAAATCTGAGCGGTAAGCCACGCCAGCAGAAACTTGTGTATTCAGCTCATACACATCTTGCTTTTGGCCATTTTTGTCTTTCAAATCTATCTCTTGGCTCAATAAATCTTTCACCGCAAGCGCAACCTGAAATTTATCCTTTAACCACACCACGCCGAAATCCAAGTTAAAAGCACTTTCTTTATGCTCGCTCTCTTCGTAATCATCTAACTCAAAGTCAGCCACGGTTGGAACAACATAGTAGGTAGTCAATTGTTGGATTTTGGGTGTGACACCGAAAGAGATTCGTTGCTCTTTAATCTCGAACTCTTTTGCCAAAGCCGCACCGTACTCAACATAACCGAAAGCCGCCATCGTCACCGATGAGTCTTCGTATCTTTTTTTAGTATCTGCGACCTCATTCCCAGGCCCTGTACTTAAGTAATCAGCGATGTTTGGCCTCGCTATCAACTCCAAATAGCCACGTGCAAATAGATTGGTTGAGAATCGTTTGGTG
This sequence comes from Vibrio vulnificus CMCP6, assembly GCF_000039765.1. Taxonomy (NCBI): domain Bacteria; kingdom Pseudomonadati; phylum Pseudomonadota; class Gammaproteobacteria; order Vibrionales; family Vibrionaceae; genus Vibrio; species Vibrio vulnificus. Next base: position 808,726 of record NC_004460.2, read on the forward strand.
GGAATCGCCACTGCCAACCCTAAGCTACTGCTTGCGGTAAGAGGAGCATTTCCTTGAAGATCGTCAAGATAACGGTTTAACTGGTCGATTTGGCCTGGAGAAGGTATGAGGGCCGCCTCAAATTCGTCAATTGAGTCTTGGAGATCGTCAATGGTTGCCAAGCTTTCATCACTGTCTCGAACATTGACACCAATAGCTGGCAAAAGCAGGCCAAAATCATCATGTTCTTCAAAACTGGCGACCAAAGCGGGATTATAGAAGGGGGCGGTAAGATAATCAGCGGAGGCGACACCGGGTATTTCCCATACCACTACCGCGTCCATCTGCGACATGATTCGCTGCCAAAGAAGGGAGCGCCATCATAGACAAACCGACTGCCACTGCAATTTTGTTCAGACGTTGCATTGTATTCAATCCTTGTAGTTATTTGTCGTCTAAATATTAGTAAAGACTTAACAAAATTACATTCAGATTAATGATATCAATCGCAAAATTTATCTAATTGCAGTAATAGATCACCTTTTACTAGGCGCTCTTTATCTTGTTTGCGCAAAGTTTTGATGTGGCGCTCTAGTTTCAGTGCCATACTTTTGCTGCCCACAGGTACACTCCAAACCAATTCTAATGGGCCTTTGCCTTTCAGCGCTTTTGCCCCTTTGCCTTGTTGGTGCATACAAAAGCGTCGCTCTACATTATTGCTGATGCCGCAATAGAGCGCGTTAAGTCGTGTCCTGATCAGATAAACGGACCAATCAGGGCACGGTTCGGGAAGAGACATTAGAGAAGTGAGTTCACAAGTGACTTCAGTTCAGCAAGCTCTTGCTTCAATGCTTCCACTTCTGCTTCTAAATGAGCGACACGCTCATCATCAAACTGCGGAGTACTTGATGCTGTCATTAGAGCCGAACCTTGAAATGCATCGAGATCCACTTCGCCACAGAACTGATGCATATAACGTGATTCACGCTTACCAGGCTCAATAGGTAGCTTAACCACAAGCTGACCACGCTCTTCGCTCGCCAACTTATCTAATACGGTTTCGACTTCTTTAACATCTGCAAAGGTCGCCAAACGATTGGTGCGCGTTCTCAACTCTCCCGGTGTTTGTGGCCCACGCAGCAACATACAACAAACAATGCCTTTTTCTTGCGCAGACAACTTGAGATCACCAAATTCCGTATTGCAGAATCGATGTTGATACTTGCTCACACGGCTATTAAAGCCACTTTCATCACTGACTAGACGACGTGAAATCAGTTGGTCGACAGCATCAAGAACTTCAGATTCCGACAAGGACATCACAGGCTCGCGATTACTCTTCTGATTACAGGCATTGGTCAATGCATTTAAGCTCAATGGATATTGGTCTGGCGTTGTGACTTCTTTTTCGATTAAACAACCAATGACACGGGCTTCAATGGGGGTCAACTCAGTTCTCATGTTGCTTCTCCTTATATATTTTCTTGCTTCACCATAGCACGTTTCTAACCCCACATTGCAATGGGTTAATGCTCGGATATGAGAGTGAACTTGGTCAATTTGCCGTTTTCATCCACAACGACAATTTTGGAACGATTCAATTCGACTTCGATGGTTTCGAGCTTCACTCTTTCATCGATGTAAGCAGATTTGAGCTTGAAGCTGGTTTTGGGGCACTCTTCGAGCACTTGCTCATCGAAGATTTGCTCATCAAGTTGGGAACCATCGGACTTCATACTACTTGTCTATCATGCAGGTTTACTAAGTTGGCGCAGATAATATCTCTTTATGGGTCAGAAAGACAATTGCCTCGTTTTGAAGTGGCTTTTTCTTGACCAGACAAGCATTCGATTGATCTAAAGACTGTTATGAGTATGTATGATGTGCTTTAATCTCTGCAGGGTATGTTCGAGAATCACTTCAAGATGCTGATAAGAATGATCAAACACGCATCCTGAAGTTATTTTGCAATTTATCATTCACTTTTATTGAAGGTAAGGGACCTATGAATACCGTATTTGAAATTGTTTCTCAGGCGCGCCGTAAGAACAAATTGAAACGTGAACTACTAGACAATGAAAAGAAAGTTCGCGATAACCGCAAGCGTGTTGAGCTACTTGAGAACCTACTGGACTACATCAAGCCAAACATGTCTCAAGATGAGATCATGACCATTATTAAGAACATGAAAGCCGATTACGAAGATCGCGTTGATGACCACATCATCAAAAGTGCAGAGATTTCTAAAGCACGCCGTGACATCAGCCGTCGTATTCGCGAACTCACCGAAGAAGACAAGCAAGCAAGTGGCAAGAAATAAGCCACAGCTTCAGCGATAACATCTCAGCCTCGCCATTTGCGGGGCTTTTTCTTTGTCGCGTTTTGCTACCCCCAAAAGGTATTCATCCCCCAATGAATACCTTTCCTAACTATTAGGTTATTAATTTATCTTGCGCTAGACTAGCGATGGGTTCTGATTCAAACATTCGATATGACAACTTCTAACACTTCTCTCGCTCGCCAACTTTTTACTATGACATGGCCAATGTTATTTGGTGTGCTCTCTTTAATGAGCTTTCAATTGGTTGACAGTGCCTTCATCGGGCAATTAGGTATACTTCCTTTGGCTGCACAAGGGTTTACCCTACCGCTGCAGATGGTCATCATCGGTATTCAAGTGGGTTTAGGTATTGCGACGACTGCCGTCATCTCCAAAGCGCTAGGTGCAGAAAAACTTCAGTACGCTCGTCAACTCGCAGGGCTTATTTTGCTCATTGGTGCCGTAGGTGTGGCTCTGGTCTGTGTGATCATCTGGTTTTTACGACATGTGATTTTGTCGCTACTTGGGGCACCTGAAAGTGTCTATGCCGTCATCGACGCGTATTGGCCCTATTGGCTTATCAGCGCTTGGGTCGGCGCTATGCTTTATTTTTTCTACAGTATCTGCCGCTCGAATGGCAATACTATGCTGCCAGGCACCATGATGATGCTCACCAGCGGCTTAAACCTAGTGCTAGATCCGCTGTTTATTTTTACTTTCGATCTCGGTATCAATGGCGCCGCTCTGGCAACTATTGTAGCTTTTGGTATAGGGATTATGATCGTCGCTCCGAAAGTGCATCGTCACTCATGGGTCAGCTTTGATCGTCATGATCTGGATGTCGTTAACAGTGTGAAAGCCGTTGGCCATATTATGGGACCAGCGATGATCAGCCAGTTGCTCCCGCCTCTCTCTTCGATGCTGGCGACCAAACTCATCGCGGGTTTTGGCACAGCAGCAATTGCATCATGGGCGCTAGGGTCTCGTTTTGAATTCTTCACGCTGGTCTCAGTATTGGCCCTAACGATGTCCATGCCTCCAATGATCGGCCGACTTCTCGGTGCAAAGAACTTTGCCGATATTCGCAGCTTGGTCTCCATTGCTTGTCGCTTTATTCTGTTTTTTCAAACCAGCTTAGCCATTATCAGTCTATTAGTGTCTGCTTGGTTGTCTTCTTTGATGACCAGCGATCATCAAGTCGAAGAGATCCTCAACCTTCATCTGACCATTATCCCTATCAGCCTTGGAGCTTTGGGTATCTGCATGTTGATGGTTTCGATTTGCAACGCGCTAGGACGCTCCTACACTGCACTGCGTATTTCCGCATTGCGCTTGTTTGCCTTTTTCCTTCCTGCGCTTTGGTTAGGCGCAGAACTAGGCGGAATCCAAGGTCTCTTTATTGGCGCTGCGATTGGCAATGTTTTGGCAGGGCTTGTTGCATGGTTAACGTATCGCTCCGCCATCAATCAGTTGGCTGAGTTGGAATCACTCCGCTCTTGATACGAAGTGGCCAACCCCATGGGTTGGCCTCTTTATAAATAGGCGAGACGCCTAAGCTATTTTCAGTTCACTAAACAAGTCATAAAGCTGGTTAGATTTGTATGGCTTGGGTAGGTAGGCGTCCATCCCGGCCTCAAAGCAGCTTTGAATATCCTCTTCAAGAACGCTCGCTGTTAAGGCAATAATTGGCGTTTTTCCACTGCCTTGTTCCGTTTCCCAACGTCGGATTTCTCTTGTTGCGGTAATGCCATCCATCACTGGCATCATGCAGTCCATCAAGACTGCATCAAATTTTCCGCCTTGCGTGATGGCATCAAGCGCTTCTTGCCCATTACTGGTAATCAAATAGTCAAACCCGGCCTTTTCTAAGAAAAAACTGGCAATTTTTTGATTCATTAGATTGTCTTCCGCAATCAGTATTCGGCGATGGTTGCGGCCGTATGACGGGCTCACTCGAGTGTCGAAACAAACTTCCTGTTTGGCTGGCATTCTCGTACTTGAGGAAGCGGTAGGCTGTGAAAGGTTTTGTGCCAAACTCTCTATGCACGCTTTGAATCGTTTCCCTAAGAATGGCTGAGTCAAAAGAGCGTGAACTCGTTCGATGTTGATATGACTGCTGAACAAATGATGCTGGCACACCACGACACGTTGAAGCGGGATCACTTGCTCAAGTTGCTCTAGGTCTCGGGTCGCATTTTGATGCAGGCTGTGGCAATAGAAAACCACATCAAAATCGGGTTTCAATAACTGAACTTGCTCCACTCCTTCCGCGATCGTCAACTCAATACCACATAACCGACATTCATTAATAAGTTGGTTGGTATAACCATAGTTATCCGCGATCAATAAGCCTTTCTTAATCACTGGTGAACGCCAGTTTTCTGTATCGAGAGTTTCCACTGGGATCGTAAAAGAAAAGCAGCTTCCTAGGCCTTTGGTTGACGTGGCCGTTAACTCCCCTCCCATCATGGCAACCAACTGACGGCAAATCGCTAAACCTAAGCCAGTTCCACCAAATTGCCGCGTGATGCTGTCGTCTTCTTGCGTAAATGGCTCGAAAATCGTTTCTAGTTTTGCTTGATCGATGCCAATACCAGTGTCCGTCACTTTGAAGGTCAGATAGCCTTGGTGATCATGTTCATCCGCTTGATAGTTGACGAATGTAGAGATGTAACCCTCTTTGGTGAACTTGATTGCATTACCGACTAAGTTGGTCAGAACTTGCTTGATTCGGTGATCATCCGCCATTACTTTGGCAGGAATGTCCTCTCCCATTGTGATGTGCAGTTCGATATTTTTGCTTGTCGCCTTCGATTGAAACAGAGTCATGGCTTGGTAGACCGTTTCTCGAATATCCGCTTCCTGAAGCGAAATGTTTAAGTTACCCGATTCAATCTTGGATAGATCAAGGATATCGTTCAACAAGATAAGCAGAGACTGTGAGGAAGTATCAATATCTCCTAAAATCTCCTTTTGTTGGCTACTAAGTTCACTTTGAGACAAGATTTCAGTCATCCCGATAATCCCGTTCAAAGGCGTGCGAATTTCATGAGACATATTGGCTAAAAAGACCGATTTCGCTCGGTTAGCAGAAATGGCCGACTCTTTCGCATGGATAATCTCCACCATCTGCTGCTGCTTCTCATCAATAATTTGGTTTATCTGTTTGGCAAACACGGTGAACTCGTCATTGCCGTCAGGGATTACTCGTGTTTGCTGACTTTGCTCATCCTCTTTGGTCAAACTTTGTAATGCATTCAAAATGGCATTGAGCTTATTGTAAACCCTTAGCCATGTGGAAGTACCCAACATAAACAACACGAATAGCATGGCAAATACGGCACCAGTCATGCCCGTGAAATACCATTGTTGATGCTCTATTTGACTGCGCAGGCTGGTTTCCGCTTGAATTGAAAAGCTATTGATTAACAATAGTAGCGTTTGTAAACGATAATCTAGCTCAACACTGTACGCTTTGAGCTGATCCAAAGAGAGCGTTCCTGCGGCAATGCTGTCTCGATATTGCACACTGCTTTGATAACGTTCTGATGAAAAAAACTGCAATAGCTTTTCAACTTGATGATGACTTGCGCCTAAATCAAGAAAACGCTCAAGCGCTTGCTGTTGCCTTTCAATTGCCTGATAAAAAGCAGCATAATCAAAACCGTACGTTCCTTGTGTTTGTAATTTGTACGTGAGCAGCGCTTCTTTTTGCGCCCAATAGGAAAGGGAGATGAGCTGAGTGATGAGCTTTTCCGTCATTTCTGCATCATTGAGAGACAAATGAAGATGCTCATTTTCGATGGCCTCCAACATCTCCCGCAAAACATCAAACCCCCACTCTGATGAAATCAATCTTTCTTGCGCTGGTTGGCTTTTTATTTCCGACAACGCTTCAATTAAATCGTTTTTTAACCCACTTAATTCCGATGAAACATCTAGCGAATACATAAACTGGTTGAATGAGTCACTTTGCGATAACTCATCCAAATAACGCATTTCTCCTTGAACCCCCTGATAAATCCTAAAAGCCGTTTCAGCAATCCCATTTTGTATGTGTATTCGACTGATGGTTTTATCAAGAGAGTCTAACTGACGACGGTTATTTAATAACTCCTGCACTGTAAAACCCAATATAAAAATAGCGGGTAGCAGCGAAAGCAGGGCGAGACGAGTTTTTATAGAAATCTTCATCATATTTGTTTCGTCCTTGCAAGCATTGGGACCTAGCCTATCCTTAATACTAGACCAATTTCATAGCAACAAAATAAAAGTTAATTAAATCGCGGGAAACCGGTGAAACGGTGTGAGGTTAATGCCTAAATTCAGTCTGTTGGTGATCGTTGTTGTATTAATTAGTGTGCTCTCATCCTTATCTGTGAGAGCCGCAGACCAGTACATCATTTTTTCGCTCAACCCTCAGCTACCCACCTTAAGCACCAGCCAAGTTAAGATGATTTATCGCGGCAAAATGACGCAAATCGATGGCATTCCTTTTGAACTGCTCGATTTGCCCGCTTCGTCGCAACAACGTAATCAGTTTTATCAAATTTTATTGAACAAAACACCGTCACAAATGGCTGCCATTTGGGCCAAACAAACCTTTTCAGGACGCACAAAACAACCTTTTCAGCTATCCGAACAAAGCATTAAAGAGGTAATGGAATGGCTAGCCATTACTCCTTCCGGCATTGCTTATTTTCCAGCGAATGAGGTTCCCAGTGACGTGCATGTGCTCTACCAATTTACGACTGAGGAAGAATAAATGAGGCTTAAATTTATTTTACCCCTGTGCCTACTCTGCTCTCCGGTATACGGAGAGTGGACACTGTCGGACCAACTCACCATCAGTGGATTTGGCTCACTTTCTGCGAGTAAAAGCGATCAAGCGACGCCGAGCATCCAAGAAAAAGAATTTACCGATGAGTGGTGTTGGGATTGCGAAACCACACTTGGAGTACAGCTAGACTGGGCAATGAACGAGAACTGGCGAGCGTCTTTGCAGGTGGTCAAACAACCTCATGACGATTTCTCCGACCCGACGCTGGCTTGGGCATTTGTTGAATATCGCGGCGACGACTGGAGTACAAAATTAGGCCGCCAACGCATTCCGCTTTTCTTAATGTCGGAATATCTCTTTGTGTCACAAGCCTACCCTTGGTTTCGCCCGCCTATTGATGTGTACGATAGTGTGTTAGGCATTTCAAATTATGATGGGCTTTCTCTCGATGTACAGAAGTGGATAACCTCTGATATTCCAGTGCGAGTCGCCACTTTTGTTGCCAAATCCAGCAGCGACGATTACTCCTTGTATGGACAGCCACTGACCATCGATACCGATATTTCTTATGGCATCACCACCGAAATCGACTTTGATGAAAATCTTGTCCGTGCCGCACTGATGCACACGAAGTTCGAACAGACATACGCTGCAACCACGATTATTCCCGGGGGGGAACAATCGTTAACCTTGTTTAGTCTAGGTACCATTTACAACTGGCAACAGTGGCAATTTATTGCTGAGTTGCTCACAAGCAGTCGCTATCACTCTAATTGGTATGTCAGCGTTAACTATCAATGGAACGATCTCACACCCTATATTACCTACAGCCAAAGGAGAAAATCCGTCGAAAACGAAACATACAGCGTAGGCTTGAAATACTCTCTATTGCCTAATTTAAGTGTTTATGGCGAATGGCTTTACATACAAAGCGCCAAAAGTGTGATTAGCGGCCACTTTACTCAGCCTCAACTCCCACCAAACGAGTTGGTTGGTGAGGTAAACCTATTTAGCTTAGGCTTATCGTTTACTTTTTGAGTGTTAAAGTTGATGCATGTCTTATTTACAGTGCAATGATTGAATCATGTTACAACTCACGAGTGCTTTTATACATTATTTTCACAAAATAAGTTTCTGAGAATGAAAATGTCAATACGTATTTCGTTGTTTAAATCAACCACATTAAGACTTAAATTCAATCAGTTACAGCCATTTTATCTGTTTTATTTTTCCTAGCAGAATAACAACTTGCCGTGTAAACTCCCGCCACATAAATATTACAAGACTATTACAACCCTTATCCCTGCTTTCTGTTCCCCCTACATTCAGAAAGTAAGGTCAGCCCCAAAAACGTGAAAGGTCTAATACAAACATGAGTCCAGAGAAATATCTCCAAGACTGGCAAACCAGCCAAACGATTGCGGAATCCATCACTCCACTTATCGGCAAGCTGTACCGCCAAAAAGGTGTCGAAATCATTCTTTTTGGTAAAACCCTGATTAATGCAACCACCATCGACATTCTCAAAACTCACCGTGTCGCTCGACACTACACCGGTACACCACTTTCGCTTGAGCAAACCCTCCCCATTATTGAAAAAGTTTGTGAAATGAGCATTTCTGCTTGCCGTGTTGATGTTGGCCAACTTGCTCATCAATATTGGGAAAGCCACGACGATGTGTCTGCACTGGATGACTACTTACAAACCGCATTAATTGGCGCATTAGATGCAGGTTCTTCACTCGCATCACGAGATGTTGTGTTGTACGGTTTTGGCCGAATTGGCCGTCTATTAACCCGCCTTCTTATTGAAAAGAGTGGCCCAGGTTACCCGTTAAAACTGAAGGCCATTGTTGTCCGTGGTGGACGAGATGGTGATTTGCAAAAACGCGCAAGCTTGCTTCGTCGCGACTCTGTACACGGCCAATTCAACGGCAGTATCGTCATTGATGAAGAAAACAGCGCATTGGTGATCAACGGCAATTTCGTTCAGATCATTTATGCGAACAAACCTGAAGAGGTCGACTACACCGCATATGGCATTCAAAACGCCTTAGTGGTCGACAACACTGGCGTGTGGCGTGATGCAGAAGGCTTAGGCCAACATTTGCAATGCCAAGGCGCCGCAAAAGTCCTACTGACCGCGCCAGGTAAAGGCGATATCAAAAACGTCGTATTTGGTGTGAACGAAGATGTAATTAAGTCAGACGACACCATCATCTCTGCCGCAAGTTGTACCACCAACGCCATTACACCGGTGCTGAAAGTGATTAACGACAAATATGGCGTCATCTCAGGTCACATCGAAACAGTGCACTCTTACACTAACGATCAAAACTTGATCGACAACTTCCACAAGGGCGATCGTCGTGGTCGAGGCGCTGCACTGAACATGGTATTGACCTCAACGGGTGCAGCCAAAGCAGTAGCGAAGGCACTGCCTGAGCTGGCTGGGCGTTTAACTGGCAATGCGATTCGCGTTCCAACCCCGAACGTGTCGATGGCAGTCGCTAATCTCAACCTTGAAAAAGGTACGACAAAAGAAGAACTTAACGAGTATCTGCGTGAAATGGCGCTGGCTTCACCACTTTCTGCACAAATTGACTATACCGATTCGACAGAGATTGTATCTAGCGATCTGGTCGGCTCACGTCATGCGGGGGTTGTAGACGGTCAAGCGACGATTGCGCAAGATAACCGCGCAGTGCTGTATATATGGTATGACAACGAGTTTGGCTATAGCTGCCAAGTTGTTCACTGTATGGAACAAATGATGGGCGTTCGTTATCAAACTTTCCCTCGTGTGTAATTAGCTTGCTCCACAACTAACGACACCTTGGTAACGAAACCACCAGCGGGTTTGTTTACCTACGGCAAAGCCGCTGGTTCAAATATTTGTTCTCTTATAACGACAATAATAATCTCTCCCCCATTGCGCCTGTACCCCTGATACAGGCGCCTTTTAACCATCATATCGTTGTATTTATCTTACCTTGTGACCGTCGAAGCACACATCGGCTTTCCTCATCCACCAAGCAACTTGGTCAAATGTCAGCGCTTTGTACTTTTTGAATCATATTCATATTTCGTTCATCTTCACCACCGCAGTATGACTCCATAGAACCACCAAAGAGGCAATATTTATGAACCGCATTATTATGACTGCATTGACTGCGATTACCGCTCTGTTCACGCTCATGTTCAGCTTGCTCTTGGCAATTCCGTTGACCATCGTCGCGCTGATCACTGGTAAAAGAATCGAAAAGCAGCTAAAACAAGCCGCACAACAAGCGCAAGCACAACGCACACAACACGATGACGGCCAGCAGCATCGAGTCATCGATGGTGAGTTCGAAGAAGTCTCACGTTAATGCCAATCGGTCGATTGTGCATACTCTTCAACCCACCCAAGTAATTGCTTCGCCGCTTTCGACAGAACTTGGTTTTGTCGAACAATATAGCCAAAGTCGGTTGCAGGAAAATCCTCTAAATGCGTGACTTTCCTGCTTAACGTGGTTTTGGTATGCAAAGAGAAATCCGGCACAATCGCGGTGCCAAATCCGGCCTCCGCCCAGTCGATTTGCGCTTCGACACTCCCCACTTCCATCACTCGAAAACGAGGCAGATTCAATTTCGGCAAAGAGGCATCAATCAGCTCCCGAGTACGAGTATCGTGCCCGAGCAAGATGAGTGTCGGCTTGTCTTGCGCCTCCCATGCTTTCTCCAATAAATCATCACCAAATGCACACCATTTAATCTGAGTCAAAGGCGTGAAGTGCAGCGGTTGACTCTCTTTTTGTGCGATCACAAAACCAATATCAGCACGGGCACTTTTGACCAATTCGACAGCTTGAGAAGAGGTGGTATTGAACAAAGCCAAATCGATACCCGGATAGTCATTTTTGAAGCGTTGAAAAGGTTCAATCAGCAGCAAACGCGAAACAATGTCACTGGCTGCAATCGAGAGTGTCCCTTGCGTTAATTCATTGATGGCATTGAGATCGGATTGGCAAATTTGCAGCTCATTGAGCATCAACTTGGCAGACTTTAACAATCGACGCCCCGCCGGCGTTAACTGAACCGGGTTTCGTTCGATCAATTTTGCTTTGGTTGTCTGCTCTAGCTGTTTGATATGCAGGCTGACGTTGGGTTGTGTCATGTGCAGCTCGTTGGCGGTTTTGCCAAAATGTTTCACTTCCGCCAAGGTAATAAACGTCTTCAACCAATTTAGATCCAACACCGCAGACTCCATATGAGTTTCTTATTGACTTGATGAGTATAATTAATTTCTCTTATTAAGACTATCACCCTAAGATGCTTTGGTCTTATTTCGGAGGAATTGTCATGACGTCTATCGTTGTTGTGGGTGCAAACTGGGGTGATGAAGGCAAAGGCCGCATCGTTGATTTTCTAGCAGAAAACGCAGCGGCTAGCGTACGTTTCCAAGGTGGAAACAACGCAGGTCATACCGTAGTGAACCATTTTGGTACATTCAAACTTCATCAACTGCCTAGTGGTGTCTTCAACCCAGGTTGCCTCGCGGTGCTTGGCCCTGGCATGGTAATTAGCCCAGCGCTGCTTACTCAGGAATTGGCGGAAGTTGAACAATCTGGCGTGAAAGTGAATCTGTGTATTTCTGATCGTGCAACGCTGTGTCTACCGCTTCACGCACTAGAAGATACCCTAGAAGAACAGCGCCTAGGCGACAAGGCTTACGGTTCCACTCGTCAAGGTATTGCTCCTGCTTACGGTGATCGTGTGATGAAAAAAGGCATTCTGCTGGGCTGGCTAAAACAACCTGAAGTATTGGTCGAGCGTCTGCAATTTATGTTGGATTGGAAACTGCCACAACTACGTGCACTCTACCCTGAGTTCAAATTTGAACAAACGGCGCAAGAGATGGCCGATTGGCTACTTGAGGTATCTGCCCCTTGGCGTGATGCGATTTGTAACGTGTCCGTCCCTCTCAAAGCACTGCAAGCGGAAAAGCAAAACCTACTTTTTGAAGCGCAACTGGGTGCTGGCCGTGATCTCGTCTATGGTGAATACCCTTGGACAACCTCTTCCAACGTGGTTTCTGCGTACGCAGGCATTGGCAGTGGTTTACCAGCCCTTCGCCCAGAGCGCGTTATCGCTGTCGCTAAAGCCTTCAGCTCATCTGTTGGTACAGGTACGCTGATCACAGCAATGGAAGAACAAGACGCCTTCCGTGAAGCGGCGAACGAGTTCGGTGCAACAACCGGTCGCCCTCGCGATATGGGCTACTTTGATGCCGTAGCCACCCAAAATGGGGTTGAGCTACAAGCGGCAACCGAGATCGCTCTAACCAAACTGGATTGTTTGACTGGCCTTGACGATCTGAAAATCTGTGTGGCTTACCAAGGCGATCACAGTGAGAACCCAATTTGGCCTCAAACCGCAGCATTAGCACCAGTTTACGAGAAAATGCCAAGCTGGAGCGAAGACATCACCGCCTGCCGTCGTTTTGAAGATCTGCCTCAAGCCGCTCAGCAATATGTGTTGCGCATTGAAGAACTGATGGGCGTTCCAGTGAGTATGGTCTCTGTTGGCCCTGGTCGTGAGCAAATGATCCTACGTTAATGGACAGTCAATGACTAAAAAATCCGGGCTCGCCCGGATTTTTTTGTTTTTGATCTCTAGAGTCTGTTTCTAGAGATAAACGCATTCATCGAGTCGGAGATCACTATCTCGATTAACCCCGCTTTTCATCCGTTTTTAACTTGTTGATTTCGTACTACACTGCTTGAGAACTCAATTCGTCAAACAAGGACAATAACATGATCGCTCAAGGCCAAACTTTACCTAACGCTACACTGAGCCAACTAACTAAAGAGGGAATGGTCCACCACCCTGTTTTAGAGCTGTTTGCTGGCAAAAAAGTCGTGCTTTTCGCCGTACCTGGGGCGTTCACGCCAACCTGTTCAGAAGCACATTTACCGGGTTATATCGTACTGGCCGATCAACTTAAGGCGAAAGGCGTCGATCTGATTGCCTGCGTTTCTGTCAACGATGCGTTTGTGATGAAAGCCTGGGGTGAAGCACAAAATGCGGAAGAAATTCTAATGTTGGCGGATGGCGACGCGAGCTTTACCAAAGCACTCGGCTTGGAAATGGATACCGCTGGTTTTGGTGGCCTTCGCTCTCAACGCTACGCGATGATTATCGACAATGGCGTAGTCACAACCCTCAATGTGGAAGCGCCTAAATCATTTGAAGTGAGTAACGCTGAAACGATTCTTGCCGCGCTTTAAGCCGCATAAGTCCAAAACAAAACGCAAGCTCTGACGCTTGCGTTTTTATCTGGTTGCTCATCGGTAGCTAACGATTACTCAGCGATTACACCGTCAGCACCACACGCGCTGCCAGCAAAATCAGCACCACGCCTGACAGGCGATCGATCAACTGTGCTTTGGAGCGAATTTTGTCCACCACTTTTGAGCTCGATAACACCAAGGTGATAAAGGTATACCAGAGGCCATCAACGATAAATGGCGTCGCTACGATAATCACTTGATTACTCAACTCATTCCCCAGTGCTACAAACTGGCTAAACAGTGCGATGAAAAATAGCGCAATTTTCGGACTGAGAATAGAAATCAAAAAGCCTTCTTTGGCCGACTGCAAAACCGTCGTTTGCTCCCCCGATTCCAACTTGGCCGCCACACCGCCTTTAGAGCGCAACGCGTTGTAACCCAAGTAGGCTAAATAGCCCGCACCTGCGTAACTAATGGTTTTGAACAAGAGTGGGGATTGCTGTAACACCACCGCCAAACCAATTAAGGTCACGAAAGCGTATATCCCAATGCCAAAAGCGTGTGCCCAACTGGTGGCCAAACCATTCGCTCGCCCACCCGCTAACGCATGCTTAGCGACAATCGCTAAACTTGGCCCCGGCGACATCGCGCCCAAAATGCAGATCGTAAAAAGTGATAACCAAACTGTGAATGTCATAATCTTCTCCTGTGATGATTCACAGTAAGCCAATTTTTAAATGAACTGAAATCAAACTTAATCATGATTGCCATGATTTGAAATCATACCGATTGAATACTCGCAACTCAGCATGACGCGGGTTACCCTCTCTCGTACCCATCGATGGGCTGAGTCATGATCGTATTTGGGATGCCACATTAGCCAATATTGATGAATTTCCGTTTCAAACGGCAATGGATAATGGCAAATAGGTTGGCTCTTCGCCAAGTTCACTGCGATATGCTCAGGCACCACCATCATGTAATCGCTTTGAATCAGGACGTTCACCGCAGCGGAAAAGAAAGGCACTTGTAATGCAATGTGCCGTGTTTTGCCCAACTTTCTTAATACACTGTCGGTCGCGGAGTCCTTGTCACCACCGCCAGTCACTTTAATGTGCGAGTAGCGCAGCATGTCTTCCAAGCTCAACGCCGCTTTGCCCGATAGTGGATGGCCTTGACGCATCACACACACCGAGTAGTCTTCGCCGATTTTCGTGTAGGAAAGCTCTTTGGGAGGAGAAGGCAACATGGTCGATGCCAAATGAATGCCCGTGTCGAGCAAGCTGTCTAAATATTGTGGCTGCCAAAGCCGGTAGGACAATGTCAGACGCGGGGCCTGCTCTATCAGAACGCGAGAGAGCGTCGGTACAATGAACTGCGCAACATAATCGCTCGACGAAAGCACCAATTGCCCCTGCCAGTCTTGCGGGTTAAATGCCTGATGATCAAAGAGATGTTCAAACTCACCCAGTAACTGCACTAATTTAGGCCGTAGCACTTCGGCATGTGGCGTAGCAACAAGTCGGTTACCTTCTCTGACCAAAAGAGGGTCAGAGCACAGCTCTCGTAACTGGGCCAACTGTCGACTCATCGCGGACTGTGTAATGTGTAATCTGTCGGCCGCTCGGCTAACATGACACTCTTCGAGCAACACGAGCAAAGAACGCAGTAAATTGAGGTTGATGTTGTTGAGCATAATCAGGACACTTTGGTGGTATTAAAGAACTCCGTCAGTACCGTATGAGTAATAACGTGTTTCAGTTCTGGGAAGGCTTGTAACTGCTCTCTGATCTGGTTCAACCGTGTCATGGTCGTCACCTCCACATAGAGCATCATGTCCGTTTCACCACTGATCGCGTGGCACCACTTCACCCCATCGATAAGATAAATTTCCTTGGCATACGCTTCGCAATGATGGCTCGAAGCCGAAGTATCAAACTTCAACGCCAGATAGGCGGCAATTTTTTCGCTGGCGTTCTCCTGCGCGATATCAGCGTGGTAACCCAAGATCACCCCATCACTTTCCAACTTTTTGATTCTGGCCGTCACGGCAGAACGCGACAGATTGACCGCCTTCGCCATGTCAGTCACAGAGCTACGTGCATCGTTTCTCAGTATGGTGAGGAGTTGTTTATCAAATTTATCCATTTCTTCTCTGTGGTTAGCGTCCCTAATCTCTCTCCCATTCTACTCACAACGCTCAATTAGTGAAGCAATGAAAATCCATTTGACTCTGCTTGCCCTAACCGTCACTTTGACGGCAATTAACAACAAAAGCGTCAAAATGTCGGTGCACAACATCACTTTGCTAGCTGCCATTTTCTGCAAAAGTCGATATGCTTGGTTAACGCTTTCATTCTCATAATTATTCATTTTCTATGGAAGCGGCACAGGGAGCGTGTCATGAGTGAACTCAAACAAGAAATTACACTGTTGTCAGGAATTGGCCAGTTATCCACCACCTTGATGGGAACCGGATTGTTTATGATCCCCGCCATCGCCGCCAGTATTGCCGGTCAATATTCCCTCTGGGCTTGGTTGTTTCTGTTTGTGCTTATTTGCCCTGTGGCCCTCACCTTTGCTCAACTGGGCAAACGCTACCCCAACGCCGGTGGTACGGCTTATTTTGTTCGCCAAGCGTTTGATAAACGCTTAGAAAGCGCGGTGGCATGGCTGTTTGTCTCCGTGATCCCCGTCGGGGTTCCCGCTGCGATTGCGCTCGCTGCTGGCTTTTTGCAGCAGTTACTGCCTAGCGCACTCAATCACGCCTTGATAGCTCAATTGATCACCGTTGCGTTATTAGTGGCGGTCAACTTGCTCGGCGCTCGCTCTTCCGGACACTTACAAACGCTGATTGCTCTGGCTATTTTCGCGCTTGTTGGTGCTTTCTTATGGCGCGGGGAAGTCAGTGTCGAGGATTTGCACATGCCCATTTTTACCAGCGACTCGCTCCTGCCTATTGGCGCAGCTCTGGCGGTGATGTTTTGGTGCTTTGTCGGCATTGAAGCCTTTGCTCATATGGGGGAAGAGTTTAAAAATCCACAACGTGATTTTCCCATTGCCATCGTCATTGGCTGTTTTGTCGCCGGTGCGACGTACTGGGCATGCTCGGTGGTGATACTCAAATTCGGTGCTTACGGCAGTGCTGAGTTTGACAGTGCTTCGATCCCTTGGCTGAGTGAACAACTGTTTGGTACGCAAGTCAAAACACTGATCAGTCTGATTGGCTTTTCGGCCTGTTTTGCCAGCATCAATCTCTATACCCAAAGCCTCTCACGCATGATCTGGGCGCAAGCGAGAGAACATAATCCGAGTGGAAAAATGGCAAAAATTTCCCGTCGCGGCGTGCCCATCAACGCAACCTTAGTGGTGGGGTTGGTTTTGGCACTCGCCTGTCTTGTTGGCGAAATCTCTGGGCTCGATTTAGAGTTTTTCCTTAAATTAGCCAACAGCGTTTTTGTGTTGATCTATCTGCTTGCCATGCTGGCCGCCTTCAAACTGCTGAACGGCCATGCTAAGTGGCTTGCCGGCGTCTCATTGATACTCTGCTCGTTGGTGTTTGTTTGTCTTGGTTGGTCAATGCTGTATGCACTGAGTGTTTTTGCTCTGTTTTTTCTACAAGCGAAAAAGCAAATGAACAAGGCTGAGTCGGTTTAACTCAGCCAATAAGTTACGCGATCGGATAGCTAGTCACCGCGCTACCTTGAATGTGGGTGATGGTTTGGGGCGCAATCACTTGCCAGCGACACTGGCCGTCCAATGGTTCCGACGCGAGGATGATCGAATCTTGGCAATCTTGAATAAACACCGTCGGTGGGTCGCCTGCCGAAGCGTATCTTATGACCCAAAACTCGTCACCGTTTGAGATGCAAATGGACGCTTTAAACGGCTCTGTGATCGCTTTTTCTTGCATGGTTTGATTCACTTCGCCAATCGTCTGTCGAATGGCGTTTAAGGGATCATGCTGAAGCCCATTTTTCATCATCAACAAAAAGATCAACTCGCTGTCAGTGGTTCCACGACGTTTGAGATAAATGGCTTCGGGCAGTAACCGCTCTAAAGCAAACTTCACCGCGGCAAATTGACCTATCTGACCATTGTGCAAAAACATCCATTGCTCAAGGATAAATGGGTGGCAGTTGGAGCGTGATACCGAAGTGCCTGTCGATGAGCGGACGTGCGCCATAAAGCGATGAGAGCGAATGTGATGCGCTAATGAACGCAGATTTTCGTCCCCCCAAGCGGGAAGCACCTCATGGAATTGCCCTGGCGTTGCCCGCTCGGTATACCAACCTAAACCAAAACCATCGGCATTGACGCGGGTGACCGCTTTTCTTGCTTCAAGACTTTGATGCACTAATGAATGTTCTGGCTCATAAACCAGTTTGTCGAGATAGATAGGCTCTCCTTGGTAGGCCAACCAGCGACACATAAATTTGCTTCCTTATTGATGGGACGACATTTGCACAAACAAGCTTGCCAGTAGAGCGAGCTTGGCGTCAATCTCTTCCTCTGCCACATTACCAAATCCCAATACCGCGCCCTGCCAATCTCGTTGCGCGCAGGCTTCACTTTCATAATAGCTTAAAGGACGAATCACAATGCCTTGGCGTAAAGCTGCGGCGGCCCACTGTTGCTCCGTAGGCCCTTGGAACCAACGTACGGTCACATGCAGCCCTGCGGCTTGGCTGATCACTTCCAAGCGCTGAGAAAAATGACGTTCAATGCCCGCCACCATCGTTTGGTACTTCTGCGCATAGAGGCGGCGCATCTTACGGATATGACGCATTAACGCGCCATCGGCGATAAATTCCGCCAACGCAGCTTGAGTATGTGTGGGCGAATCGCCACTCAAGGCATCTTTGATTTCACAGCCCCTATGCACCAGCTCAGGGGGCAAGACAAGGTAGCCAAGTCGCAAACCGTTAAACATGATCTTGCTAAATGAACCAATATACATAACGCGATCACTGGCACCAATTTGGCTGGCTAGCCCTTGCAAGCTGGTATAGGGGCGATGAGCAAACTGGAACTCGCTGTCATAGTCATCTTCAATGATCCAGCACTGTTTCACTCGGGCCCACTCGATGATCTGCACTCTTTGCTCTGTGCTTAAGGTGGTGCCCATTGGGTATTGATTGCTCGGCGTCAGGTAGACAAAACGACATTCAGAAGCGAGCACATCGGCAACATCAATGCCACTTCTCACTGCGACGTTAAGGGGCTCCATCGGCATGCCCAATAAGCGGGCCACTTTACGCATTTGGCGGTAACCCGGTTGCTCCATTAACAGTGGATCGCTTGCTTCTTTTGCGCACATCAGCGCGATGGTTAAGGCCTGCTGTGCGCCAGAGGTAATGATGATTTGCTCAGCTTGGCATTTAACAGAGCGACTCGACGCCAAGTAATCGACCAAAGCGCACCTGAGGGCGTAATCCCCTTTGACGATTTGATTGCCTAAGATGGTGCGCCGCGAATGTTGGCGTTGTAGATATTTTTGCCATTCAGGCAGCGGGAATTTTTCCAGATCCGGCACGCCGGGCGCAAAAGCTCGGTTAATCTTGATGGGTTCAGGCTCTGCCGCGAAGGCTGCCATGCTCTTTTCTTGGGCTGGTGAAATCGCCATTTCTCCTAGAAAGTGCTCTGGTAGCTCAACCACAACGTAGTAGCCCGCGCCAGCACGACTTTCAATGTAACCCTCCGCACAGAGTTGCTCGTACGCCGCGATGACGGTGTTGCGGCTCACATTGAGCGCCTGAGCTAACTTACGTGTGGCAGGCAAGCGCCCCTGCTTATTCCAAAGTCCGTGCGTGATTTTTTCTCGAATGGCGTTGTAAAGATCTTGCTGTAACACACCTGTTTTTGGCGTCAGTGTCAGATCGCCGATTTCAATCGGTAGCATGGTCAGTCCTTTTTCCAATTGGATCTAAACATAAATCAAAATTGGACCTTATAGCTAGACCAATTTGTCTTTATTGTTCGTGTCATCTAAGCACTTCGCACGAAAGGGAGAGAAGTATGTTGTCAGCAACGGACAGGACTCAAATTAAAAAAGCGGCACGTAAAGCAGTACACGATGTAGAGCAGTTACATCGGATCATTGATGAAAGCTTGATTGCTCACATCGCCATTTCGGATGCCTCGGGACCCATTGTCATCCCGATGCTTGCTTGGCGTGTCGACAACCAAGTCTATATTCATGGCGCACGAAACAGCCGCTTAATCAAAGCGCTGAGATCAGGGCAAAACACCTGCCTCACTTTTACTTTATTTGATGGCTGGGTGTTGGCACGCTCTGCCTTTCACCACAGTGCCCACTACCGAAGCGCGGTGGTTTTTGGTCAATTTAATGTGATAGAAGAGAATGCAGAAAAGGATCGTTTGTTGAATCATTTTATTGAGCAGATTGCCCCCGGTCGCACCGAGCAGGTTCGCTTAAGTAACGAAAAAGAGCTCAATGCCACCGAACTGCTCGCCATCGGGTTGGAAGAAGCTTCAGTAAAAATCAGTGCATTTGGTGTCAATGACGACAGCAGCGATCTCGATCGCCCCGTTTGGGCGGGCATCTTACCCTACCGAACCGTTGTCGGGCCATTAGTGGGTGTCGAAGAACAACAAGGCAGTATCGCGCAACCCGATTACAGTCATGCCTATGGCACTCGTTGGCATCAAGCTTCTCGTTGAGCGCGCTTGCACCTGCCAGTGATTTTTATCTGGCTAATTTAGCCAAGCATGTTGACCATTAACCACAGAATATCAGCGATTTTTCTTGTGGTTAATGGAACGCTTTATCGATTCGAGCTTGATATTTCTTAAAGGCTTCGTCATCACAAGGCGACGCATTGTCACCATTGTTTTGATTAGGGATCAAGATGCTAAATCGCGCCCCACCCAAATGGCTATCATCGACAGAAAGGTGCCAGCCTAAACGTTTCGCCGCGCTTGACGCAATCGCCAGTCCAAGACCAAATCCACCAGAGTTGGCATTGCGACTTTGATCTAAACGCGCAAAAGCAATGAAGATCTCGTCACGTTTATCCAGCGGAATGCCTGGACCATCATCTTCAACGTCAATACACCAGCAGCAATCGAAATCGCGTAGTGTGACGTCTACTCTGCCATGACCATAGCGGGCCGCGTTTTTAATCAGGTTATCGAGCACCAATTTGGCTAACGTCGATTCAAACACCATCACGTCGCTGCGGCGGATGCCGTCAGTCTTCACATCTCCCAAACCGTTGGACATCAACCTTGTGCGACACTCGCAAAACGCCAATAACGATTTCTCTATGCGCATGCTCTCACGATACTCTTTTGTCAGCGCATTGAGGCGCGAGAGCTGAATGACGTCAGTGGTCAGCTCGTTGATATCTTCTATGTACTCATCAATATCGTCAAAAAGTCGCTGCTGCTCGGCGGGCACTTTTCGGCGCACGAGATCGGAAGCCATTTGAATACGGCTGAGTGGCGTGCGAATTTCATGCGGTATTGCCTGAGAAAAAATCTGGCTCTGTTTGACGCGGCTTTCGATCTCTTCCGCCATCATATTAAAACTGACGGAAGCTTCATGCAGCGGTGACGTGTTGTAGATCTCTGAGCGCACACTCAATTCCCCTTCCCCAAAGCGCTTTTGCAATGCCACTAAGCGATCTACCCTCTTTCTCACGCGATAGAGAGGCACATAAACCAACAAGGCGAGTGATAGCGCCATCGTGGTCACCAACATCAGCAAAAATTTGATTTCCGAATCTTCATACCACTCGATATTGGGACTAAAGAAATCGCGTGTTTCTTTAAACACTAAGCTATGGCGAGAGTTTGGCAGAGGGAATACCGCCAGATAGACGTTTTCTTCGGTGATATAAATTGGCACGGCTTGCAACGTATCCAGCAGTCTGCAGCCATCACAGGGGGGAGAGCCATCCCAATTGTCGAGCAAATAGAGTTCAAAAATGTAGAACTTCTGATAATGATTGCGTGCCAGTGCGGAAAATTGAGAATCCGCTTTGGTGCGTTGCTCGGTATAGAGATCAACAAAGTAGCTGCCATCATTGAGGAAGATTTCAAGATCGGTCTGCCGCATATAATCTTCAGCGAAGTAGAGAAACACAGCGACCGTGACAAACAGCCCAATCACCAGCTCCAAATAGAGACAAGTGAACATCGAACGGCGCATTAATGGGTGCCTACTAGCATATATCCGCGATTGCGGATGGTTTTGATCACCGCACTTTGTACATTCGCTTGCTGTAACTTTCTTCTTAAGCCCGAGACACGCATATCGATAGAACGATTGTTAAAACTGTATTCAATACCACGTGCAGCCTGACAGCAGTCATCTCGCGTTACCACTTGATCGATGCTGGCAATAAGAAGCTGTAAGATTTCAAATTCCGACGTTGTTAAGTTAAGTGGTTTATCAAGATAAGCGGCACTTTGCATTTTTTCGTTAATGCTCAGCCCATACACTTGCTTGATATACGACGGGCTGTCGCTCGGAGATTGAACGCCTCGCTGTAAACGCCTCAATAGCGCTTCGATGCGAGCCACCAGCACATGCCCTCGCACGGGCTTAGTCACGTAATCGTCCGCACCAAACTTGAATAGGCACACTTCGCTCATCTCATCTTCTGAGGCCGTCAACACCATGATCATGCCCTGATAGAAGTGACGAATTTCTTTACAGATGGTTGCGCCGTCCTTGCCCGGCAACATCAAGTCGAGTAGTACAATATGCGGCTCATAGGACTTCACTGTCTCTGCGGCATGAGTACCTTCATGAATGACTTTCACTTGATAACCTTCTGCATCTAAATACATTTTGGTCAATCTCGCGATTTCCAAGTCATCTTCAATCAGTAGAATTTTGCAATCCAACAAAACGATACACCCAGTCTATAAATCCGCGCGCAGTATATAGGAAAGATTGGCGAAGGCAAAAACAAAAGGTCAAATAATTGACTCGTCAAAAAGACGAGTTACGCTTACATGACCTTACATTAGTGGAGGACTTTATAAAACCAAACCATCTACACAGATCATACACCTAATAAACCAACCAATCGCTTATACGTTAAAATTTAACGCCAAAAATAAATTGAATTTCAGAATTAAATGCCAAGGCAATTTGTAAGCAATCCGGGCTTATTGCTTACAAATTCAAATATCCAGCCACCACTGAATCCAAGCGCATAGCTGCACATTACATTGACTCAAGGTATGATTCGCACCCATCCATTTCCCCATTCCATTTGAGAGTACTATTGTGCGAAAACAACTCCAATCTGTAGCGCTATTCTCGGTTGCTGCAATGCTTACTGCGTGTGGCTCTGTCGCCATCATGTCCAAATCAGATTTGGTGAAACAACAACCTGAATTGATCATCAAAACGGATGGTGATTTTTGGGGGCTAGGCCAAGAAGGTACGTTTGATCTCGCCGGTTTGTATAACGGCCAATACTCTCGTCATGCTTCCAATTCTTCATGGTTTGATACCATCTCGACCTCAAAAGGCGAGATGGCTGCCAATATCACCAACACCCAAAATAACCAGATGTGGACTATGAGTTGTTCAGGCGGTGGCACGAACGTGAACTACATGGGCGTTCAATTTGGTGGCAACAAGCCGTATCAGTGCACCATTTTCCAAGCAGGTGAACAAGTGGGTCAGTTCATCATGCAAGAGAAATCGGCGGTGATCGATTTGGGTCTAGAAAAGAAAGAAACAGGCTACATTGAAGTGGGCCACACTCGCTTTGAACTCGAAACTGTGCATACGGGTGAAGGGCTACTGATGCCGCTTGAATCTCCGCTTGGCTACAGTTTTAAGCACAATGGCCGTGAAATTGCTGCCGTACAAACCAACGGCATGCTGACGGTGCAATGGCTACCTGAACTGACAAGCCATGAAAAAGACGTGCTCGCTATTGGCGCGATCGCCGGAGCACTAAGCTGGCGTCCACAAGAATAAACACTCGCCTCTGTTGAATGCATCAACATCAGGATGGGCCCTATATTCTGTTTTAATAGACATCGTGGAAACGCTGCCGATACTGCGCTGGCGTCACTCCACGATGTTTTTTGAACATTCGATTGAAACTCGCCACATTGGTATAGCCTAAACGCTGCGCAATCACCTCAATCTCAGCGCCGTGCGCGAGCAAGTTAACCGCTTGGTTACTCAATACATAGCCGCAAACCGTTGAAAAGTTTAATCCCAAACGATGCAAACGCCGCTGTAACTGTTGTTCAGATATGGACATCAAGTCCGCCACACGTTTCAGCGTCGGTAACCCATAATGACAGCTGTAGTTAACCAGCTCATAGATGGATTTCAGTTCGTCATCCGGCACAGGCATATTGAGCAAGTCATCTAAATCAGAGAAGTTCATGGCAAGGCGCTTGTTCGCCACCAGCTTCTTTTGTCTGACGGCCAGTCGATCGTCCGAATGTAACCAAACTTCGGTTTTATTGTGGTTCCACCCGACTTCGCAGCCAAAATACTCTTGGTATAACGCACGATGAGTGCGAGAGCCTGAAAGCATCACTCGACGCGGGGTAAAATCCTCACCTAAGTATTCACGGACGATTTTGGTCATAAACACCGCCACGCGTATGCTGTCATGCACTTTCACATCGGGATGAATGAAGGGGTTTTCGTAGGTCCATTTAACCAGCGGCCCGACTTGCGAGCCAGCGAGAAACGCACCAGATTGCAGACAGCCTATTCCGTAGTTAATGCGTCGAATGGTGGTCGATAAATCGTAGCCTGAGAAAAGCCAACGCCCCACAGCACCCAACTTTTCAATGTCCACCTCTTTGGTCAATTTCAGGATGAAATCCGCCTCAGTAAAACGTTCTAAGTTCGCGTATAAACGGTTCAATTCCGGCAATGGAATCAGGTTCATGGTGTTATGAAATACGGAATCAGGAAGACCGATTTGTGCCTGAGACAAGCCGTAGAGGCGCTTGGCATTGAGCTGCAAGTTAACAATAGAGATCGCACGAACAAAGCGAACAGATTTAATATCCACGAAAACAGATCGCATCAAATTTAAATAAATAATGAAGTAATCTGTCACAAACTAAGTGAGTTATCAATTCCTGAACACAATAGCGCAAAAATCGAATACAGGAGAATTGAATGAGTCTACTTAGTGTGCCGTTCGTTGGAACGGGCGCGGATACTGCCTTGCATGTGATGGCTACCGTCGTATTGGTCGCAAGTGTTGCGGCAGCGGGATTTGGCTTTTGGAAGATTCACGAGCTCCCCATCAATAAAGCACACAGTAAAGATCATCATCAAATCGGACTCATCACCGCCCTCACATGGATTGGATTTATTTGGCACTGGGTTTGGGTGCTGGCCGTTATTCTCGCTTTTGTCGACATGGACAAGGCGATTATTCATTTACGTGACACTTGGAAAGGCACACCCGAAACCGATGCCCAACAGCAGGAGCAGGAGAACGCGAAATGATTGAAGGTTTAGCGGTATGGGCGCTGTTCATCTATTTGCTACGCATGGTGGGCATGCCTTGGAACAAAGGGACGAAAGCTTTTGCTTACATGAGCGGCGTCTCTTGGTTAATGTTTGTTTGGGTTGGGTTGATCAATTTCACGCCGATGGACATTTCTGGCGGCTCGGTGGTGCAATCGCCACACATTCAATTGCGCCCGGACTCCAGCAACGTCAACGGTAAAGTTGAAAAAATCTACATTTCGCCCAATCAAGAGCTCAGCAAAGGTCAGCTCATTTACCAACTGGATGATACGCCCTATCAAATTGCGCTCAACCAAGCCAAAGTGACAAGCCAAGCAGCGCAAGTGGCTCTTAAAGTCGCACAAGAAGACATCGCCATTGCTCAAGCAAGCCATGAGGCGGCGTTGCAAGACCTAGAAACATCAAAAAGTCAGTTAGCAGCAGCGAAAGCCGATCATCAGTTGCAAGCCAAAACATTAACGCGATACGTCGAACAAAACCGAGTGGTGAAGAACACCATCACGCAGAATGACATCGACAAGCAGACAACGGCAGTGGAACTGGCTAAACAGAACATTGCAACGTTGCAATCGTCCTTGAAGAAGAAAGAAGTCGATGCAAGCCGCGCAAAACTCGACATTACCAAGGCTGAGTTGGCCGTCGAAACCCGCACAGCCGATCTTGCCAAGGCGAAAGAGCAAGTTGCACGCGCGCAATGGGATCTTGACAGCACATTGGTTTACGCACCAGCCGATGGCTTTGTCACCAACTTCATCTTGCGTGAAGGGCAACGTGTTTCCATGATGCCAAGGCTGCAAATGTACACCAACGAAAAGTACGTTTTGATGCGTGTTAATCACCAAGCCATTCGCAATGTCAAACCAGGGCAAATGGCGGAGTTCGCCTCTTCGGTCTACCCCGGAAAAATTTTCTCCGCAGAAGTCGAAGGCATTGTGGAAGCTACTGGAGAAGCGCAAGGCAACCTGCTTGGTTGGGATGACTCAGTGCGCATAACCACTGGCAAAAACCTCGCTAACAAGCATCACTTTGTGCGTTTAAAAATTGATGAACCAGAAGGCTACGACTTGCCTGTCGGTTCAGTGGGCTTGGCATGGGTCAGCGGAGAAAAGCCCATTGGCTTCCTCGCTTTCTTAGACGTGATTCGCGGCATCATTATCCGCATGAAATCTCAGTTGTACTTTTTCTACTCCATCTAATCATTAAGACCGCACTAAGCGGTCTTACCTCTTTCCTTCTCAACACTTTATTTTATCGACCTCCTTTGAAATCCCCGCAGTTTCCAGTACCTTATCCAACATTATAATTTTCATTGTTTTTATTTTTTCGGGGGATACTTTGTGAGCGAATATCAGGATCTACCCTTACTGATCGAGCAGATTGCACAAGCAGAAGATGCTGAGCAGATCGTTTTGCTCAACGATTCCATCGAGCATGGTCTCGAATCCGGCTCGATTGCACTGATTTTAGAATCGCAACCCGTTGATGATCGTGTGCGCTTGTGGCGTGCTTTGCCATTGGAAATGCACATTGATGTACTAACCGACATGCGTGCCGACGCGCGCTATTCCGTCATCAATGCCTTATCTGAGATAGAACTCAAACTCACCTTAGCGAAACTTGATAACCTTTCGTTGATCGAATGGGCAGATTCATTGCCTGAAGAGATCATCAACGAAGCACTGTCGTTGATTCAAAAAGATGAACTTGAACTGTTCGACTTAGCGAACAAATACGGTGATGACGAGCTAGGCCGTTGGGCTGAGCGAAAAATCATTACCTTACCGTTTAATATCTCTGTTGATCGCGCAAAACGATTGATGGAAAAATACAGTTTTGACACGCCGCAGCAAGTCTATCTCATCAATAAAAAGAAACAGTTTCGGGGCGTTGTGAATTACTACGAAATTTTGCGTAGCGAAGGCCATACCGTACTCAAGAATTTAGTGATTGACCCTGTCATTCTGCTAAGTAGTAAGATGGCGCTGGCGGAAGCCGTCGAAGCCGTCGAGCACAGCTCCTTACCTGCACTTCCTGTGGTTGATGAAGACCAAACACTGATTGGCGAGGTCGATTGGCAGTTTGCCCTCACCACACAAAGGGAAATTTACGAAGCGCGTTTAATGGCTGGTACGGGTATGGACGAAGGGGACGATCTCTTCGCGCCAGTCATCAAAAGTTCGAAAAAACGCGGTGTATGGCTCGGGATTAACTTGCTCACCGCGATACTTGCCTCTGTCACCATTGGTCTGTTTGAAGACGTGATAGCGCAAGTGGTGGCGCTGGCAGTGTTGATGCCGATAGTCGCTTCCATGGGGGGCATTGCCGGTAGCCAAACCTTAACACTGATGGTTCGTGCTATGGCGCTCAATCAGATCACGCCAGGTAACCGCTTTGCCTTGTTCAAAAACGAATTCGGCATTGGTGCGATAAATGGCTTGCTTTGGGCGATCATCATCGGCGGGCTTGCGGCTCTTTGGTTCCAGTCCCCTCTCCTTGGCGGAACCATCGCATTAGCGATTATCGTTAATATTATTACCGCGGCGATGTTTGGCGTGCTGATTCCAATCATTCTCGACAAATTGGATCTTGATCCTGCACTGGCAGGTTCCGTGATTCTCACTACCGTCACGGATGTGGTTGGTTTCTTTGCCTTTCTTGGCACTGCCAGTTTGGTTTTGCTTTAAGCGGCCATCACCGCATTAAGGACCTTGACCTCAAGGTGAAAGTAAACGGAAGCTCGAAGCTTCCGTTTTTTATTCCGTTGTTCTGCCTTTGACTTTATCAACCCAAACCACACTGACATCACACTCCCTCACTGGGCTAAACACCTCACCCAATTTATAAATAGATTCATTATTAGCTTTAGTTATTACACCACCCTATCAATAGCGTTTTAATTATAAATTGCAAAACGCAATTGCAATTTGCAATCACCTCAGAAAACTAAGCAACCAATGTCACAGAAACCATGGTAAAAACGCGGAATTTGGCGCTAAAAAAAGTTGGCACGCTTTCTGCTTATATAAACGTGACCCTTATTAAGCCGAGGGTCACCTAGCCAACTGACGTTGTTAGTGAACTTGATTTGTTCACATGTATATAAGCCAATCGCACCTTTTGCGGTTGGCTCTTTTTTTATCTATCCGCTCTAACTTCCCTACGAAACACTTTCCTTTCTTTGTCAAATTCTCTTAGGCTATCGAGAGATTCATTATTCAAAAGCCATCATTGCAATCCATCCGTCATGATTATGAAAACCAATTATCAACAACGTTTGATCCCTGTGATTCGCTATCTCGAGAACCACTTTGACACGCCTCTAAACCTAGAAGAAGTGGCTCGTCTGGCCCACCTTTCTCCTTACCATTTCCATCGCATCTTTAAAGCGGTCACTGGTGAGACGCTTAATGAATACTTGCGTCGCCTTCGACTGGAAAAGATTGCCAATCTGCTGTTTTACAGCAAACCCAGCGTGACTGAGGTGGCGCTAGACTATGGATTCTCCAGCTCGCAAAGCTTAGCGAAAGCATTTCGGCAGCATTTTGGACTTACGCCCTCACAGATTCGACAGTGTGAAACGCTTGAACAGTTTGCTCTGGTGCTACAAGAGAGCAAGATAGGACACACGCTGCGCAAGAATGGACACGAAGCACTCACTGAACCCTCATACACTGGAGGGGAATCACAAACATGGAGTAGCACAATGGATATTCAAACATTCCCAGCCAGTAAAATTGCTTATATTCGTGTCACTGGTGAGTACGGCAAAAACTACGAATCAGCCACACAAAAGTTATATCAATGGGCAGGACCACGTGGTTTGGCGGGCAACACCTGTATTTTCATTTATCACGATAACCCTGAGATTACCCCTGCGGACAAATGTCGAACGGACATCTGCTTGCTCAACTGTGAAAATGCGGAGGGAAATGGCGAGCTCGAAATCAAAGACTTTCCTGGCGGTGAGTATGCGTTCATCCGTAAAACCATTACCGATAACGCGCAATATGCCACCGCGTGGGACGAGTTGATGGCACGGCTTGTCGAGCGTGGCTTGGAGTCGGATGAGCGTCCTTGCTTTGAGCTGTATCATTCCTATGATCCACAGACCCAGCACGCGGATGTCAGTTTCTGCACTGCCGTTACAGCCTAAATCGAAACTGGGTGAGCGGTTGCTCACCCATGCTCACAAACAAAACGTATTAATGTCAGATAATTCATAAAAATAAGCGATAAAACAAACTCGATACCACTCTTTATTTTTCACTTATTGAAAATCACATCTATTTGTTTTTATTAAGTAAAAAAAACAACAAAGTCAAATGCAAACGTTTTATTAACAAAAACATCATTGACAGCCTTGTTTTCATCACCATAATACGCGCCGTTTACCCAAAATTTGGGTCTATAATGACTATTCTATTGTATCGTGGAGGTAAAAATGGCGGCCGATAATAACTTCAGTTTGGGCCCGGTTCCCAACTCAGCCAGAAAAGGCGTTGCGTCTTTAACCATGGTGATGTTAGGGCTCACTTTCTTCTCCGCGAGTATGTGGACGGGCGGTTCACTCGGTACTGGACTCTCATTTAACGATTTCTTCCTCGCTGTTCTCATTGGTAACCTCATCCTCGGTATTTACACTTCTTTCCTAGGTTACATCGGCGCTTCTACTGGTCTCTCTACTCACCTTCTTGCTCGTTTCTCTTTTGGCTCTAAAGGCTCTTGGCTTCCTTCCGCACTGCTTGGTGGTACACAAGTCGGTTGGTTTGGTGTTGGCGTGGCCATGTTTGCGATTCCAGTCAACAAAGCGACAGGCATTGATACCAATACCCTCATCGTCATTTCTGGTCTATTAATGACGGCGACGGTTTACTTCGGTATCTCTGCGCTGATGGTGCTATCTGCCATTGCAGTACCAGCAATTGCGTTACTCGGCGGATACTCGGTAGTAGAAGCGGTAAACAGCGTGGGTGGTGTGGCAGAGCTGCAAAAAGTACAACCTGCGCAACCGCTGGACTTCTCTGTGGCTCTCGCCATGGTAGTTGGCTCTTTCATCAGTGCAGGGACGCTGACCGCAGACTTCGTACGATTCGGCAGAAAGCCAAAAGGCGCGGTGATGGTCACTATGGTGGCATTCTTTATCGGCAACTCACTGATGTTTATCTTTGGCGCTGCGGGCGCGGCAGTCACTGGTCAATCCGACATCTCCGAAGTGATGATTGCGCAAGGTCTGCTTATCCCGGCGATCATTGTGCTTGGTTTGAATATCTGGACCACCAACGACAACGCGCTTTACGCATCCGGTCTAGGCTTCTCTAACATCACAGGCTTGCCAAGCAAATACATCTCCATGGTGAACGGTTTGGTCGGCACGTTATGCGCACTATGGCTGTACAATAACTTTGTCGGCTGGCTAACCTTCCTGTCGCTTGCCATTCCACCCATTGGTGGCGTCATCATTGCGGATTTCTTTATCAACCGTAAACGTTATTCCAATTTCGCCGCAGCAGAGTTCCAAACAGTCAACTGGGCTGGCATTATCGCCGTAGCGATTGGTGTGGTTGCAGGTCACTTCCTACCAGGTGTAGTACCTGTCAATGCGGTACTCGGCGGCACAATCAGCTACCTGATTCTCAATCCTATTCTAAATAAAAAGAGACTGGCCGAACTGCCAGCGTAAGGAACCATCATGACAACACTATTGATCAAGAACGCAACGCTTAAGGGACAGGAAGGTCTCCAGCAAATTTTGATTGAGGATGGTCAATTCACGCGTATTGAAAACAACAATGTCGAACTCAATTACACTGGTGACGTTCTTGATGCCGAGGGCGGCATGGCGGTCGCCCCGTTCTGCGAGCCGCACATTCACCTTGATACCACGCAAACCGCGGGTGAGCCAAGCTGGAATATCTCCGGGACACTTTTCGAAGGCATCGAGCGTTGGGCTGAGCGCAAAGAGACGCTGTCGATTGAAGATGTCAAATCGCGCGCGAAGCAAACACTTAAGTGGCAAATCGCCAACGGTGTGCAACACGTTCGTACTCATGTTGACGTATCAGACCCGACTCTAATCGCGCTAAAAGCGATGGTGGAAGTGCGTGAAGAGATGAAAGAGTGGGTAGACATCCAAATCGTTGCATTTCCGCAAGAAGGCATTCTGTCTTACCCGAACGGCAAAGAGTTGCTAGAAGAAGCGGTTCAATTGGGTGCGGATGTGATTGGTGCGATCCCTCACTTTGAATTCACCCGCGAATACGGCATCGAGTCGCTGCATTATGTGTTTGAACTGGCCCAAAAATACGATCGTTTGATCGATGTGCACTGTGATGAGATTGATGATGAGCAATCGCGCTTTGTTGAAACGCTGGCAGCACTGGCACACAAGTTCAACATGGGTCACAAGGTAACCGCAAGCCATACAACGGCAATGGGTTCTTATAACGGTGCGTACGCCTCTCGCCTCTTCCGTTTGCTGCGCATGTCGGGCATCAACTTCGTGGCGAACCCGCTGGTCAACATCCACCTTCAAGGTCGCTTTGATGACTACCCGAAACGCCGTGGTGTCACGCGCGTAAAAGAGATGCTCAACGCCAACATCAACGTCTGTTTTGGTCACGATGACGTGTTTGATCCTTGGTACCCACTAGGCACAGCAAACATGCTGCAAGTGCTGCACATGGGTCTGCATGTTTGCCAAGTGATGGGATACGACCAAATCAACACCTCACTTGATCTGATCAGCACCAACTCAGCGCGTACGCTGAACATTCAAGACAAGCACGGTATTGAAGCAGGTAAACCTGGTAGCTTGCTGATCCTTCCAGCGGAAAATGGTTTTGATGCTGTGCGTCGCCAAGTGCCGGTTCGTTACTCTGTTCGTCACGGTAAAGTGATTGCGGAAACGCAACCTGCGACAACGCACATCCACCTTGGTGAGCGTGAACAAGTCACTTTTCAGCGCTAACATTGGTGATAAATGCCTTTGAAGACGAAATTGGCCCATCGGGCCAATTTTTTCATTCAACCCCATTAATATGGAATCAATCTCACATAAATATTAAGTAATTTAATAATAAATTGTGGAATATTTGCGCACTTAAAAAATCACGACTAGTGTTAAGACAACCCAGTGAACCTGAAAAGAGATAGCGAATTTTCAGAATTCACTAACAACGTCACACTCACAACTCTCATATCAATGATAATAACTCAATATTAAACGGCTCCCTTAGGAGCCGTCTTTGTTACTAGAAAATCAACACATAAAATATTGATTTTATTAGTTATCACTTTCTCAGCGCGTTGAGTTTGGCTTGAGCAATACCAAAGATAGTGTCAATGGGGTAGCTGCCATCATCGGTGGGCTCGCCCGCCGATTTGCCGGTAAAGATCTCAATTGCTTCAGTGACATGGTCAATCGCCCAAATATGGAAATCGCCTTTTTCTACGGCTTTAACAATATCTGGTCTCAACATCAGATTATGCACATTCGAGCGTGGAATAATCACCCCTTGTTGATCATGACGACCTTTGATAGCACACACATCAAAGAAGCCTTCGATCTTCTCGTTTACCCCGCCAATCGGCTGTGACTCACCAAATTGGTTCATCGAGCCGGTGATCGCGATATCCTGTCGGTTTGGCTGTTTAGAAAACGCCGACACAACGGCACACAACTCCGCCATGCTGGCGCTATCGCCGTCCACACCGCCATACGATTGCTCAAACGTAATCGTCGTCGTCAGTGGCACTTTCGCATTACGGCCAAATACCGATGAGAGGTAAGCCGACAATATCATCACGCCTTTAGAGTGAATGCTGCCCCCCAAATCCACGCTACGTTCAATATCGATCACCTCACCATCACCATAACAAGTGGTGGCAGTAATACGGTTTGGCGCGCCAAATGCGTGATCACTGGTACTCAAAACAGAAAGTGCATTTACTTGGCCCACCGCACTACCTTCGGTACGAATTAACGTGGTGCCATTAATAAATCCTTCCATCACAGCATCTTGCAATCGGCTCACTCGCATTTCTTGATTGCTCAGAGCCTCCTCAACGTGACCGATGCGGATCATGTTAGAGTTAGACTGCTTGGCCACATAGTTCGACTCACGTAGCAAATTGGCAATGTGCGCCGAATGCAATGAGAGCTTGCCTTGGTCTCCCACTAGACGAGAGCTGTGCTCAATGATGCGCGCAATGGCTTTCTTATCGCAATGCAGCATGCCATTGTCGTGCACCACACTGGAGATAAAGCGCGCGTACTGAAGTTCAGATTCCGGTGTACGCTTCATTTCATCTTCAAAATCGGCCGTGACTCGGAACAGCTCGCTGAACTCTGGATCGTAGTGTTGTAACAACTGATACGTGCGATAGTCGCCAAACAAAATGATCTTAATGTCGAGAGGAATCGGTTCCGGATCAAGTGATACCGCACCAGTCAAGGTCACCTCTTTTTCTAACGAGGTAAAGCTGAGCTGACGAGAACGAAGCGCTCGTTTCAAACCATCCCACACGTACGGCTGCTCAAGCACTTTTTGTGCATCCATCAACAGCACGCCACCATTGGCTTTATGCAAGCTACCCGCACGAATTAAGGAGAAATCAGTAAATACCGTGCCTTTGAATGTCGCGGTTTCAATTGAGCCAAACAGCGTGTGATAGTTCGGTGTTTCTTCTACCACAATAGGAAACTCACCCGTCTTGCGACTCACTAGCACGTTCACTTTGTAGCGGCGCGGCAGTTTCTTATCAAGAGAAGCGGTGGCCACTTCACCTTGCTCACCCGTTTCCTCCAAAAAGATATCGGCGTTTTCGATGATGTCTTTTTGCAGTTCCGTTAAATAGGTTTTGATCTCTGGATATTGTGAATAATCGAGCTTAAGTTGCTTGATAAAGTGCGTAATCACATCGCGAGTGACATCGTCATTGAGCTTTTTGATTTTCTCGCTGTAAGACTCTTCCCATTCGGTTAAGTTACGCACCATCGAACGAAGGTTCACCTCAAGTTCGTCGATACTTGCTCCAAAGTACTCCTGCTCTTTACGGCTTAGAGCATCAAAAGTCTCCTCCGTATGCAGTTCTTCACCGTTCAACGCGACAAACTGGTAATCACCTTGTGTGGTGATGGTCAAACTAATGCCTTTTTCTTTGGCATCTTTCGTAATACGCTCGAGTTCTTGTTCCTGCTTTTGTACCAGTTGGTTTTTCAGCTTATCGGCGCGTGAATAATACATTTCATTATCAAACGCCAGCGGCATTGCGTTGACCAACTTGGTCATCAGTTTCTCAATATCATTACGGAACTGAACGCCCACCCCTTGCGGTAACTTGAGCACTTTTGGGGTGCGAATATCTTCGAAGTTCGCGACATAGCACCAATCATACAATGCATTCACGTCATGTTGATGGCGGTTTAAATAGCGCAAAATCATCGTACGCTTACCTAGGCCATTCTGGCCAATGGCGTAGATGTTGTAACCTTTTTCCTTGATTGACATAGCAAACTCAACCGCTTTTTGAGCGCGTTCTTGCCCCACAATCTCGTCAATCGGAGCCAACTCCTTGGTTGACTTACATGGCAGTTGTTCTAATTCAGCCACAGAATAGAGTTGTGCTGCGGATAATCTTTGAATCGCCATAGCTGCCTCCTTGTTTATTGTTCTTGTCATTCTTCCCAGTTAGCTCAATCCATTCTTCGCTATATTGAGCTCTCAGGAGGTTCTTTACTCCACACTACCTCAAGTCTAGTCGGAAATAATAGAATTTTTAGTGACTTATGCAACACGCCAGCGCAAGTGAGCAGAAATGCAGCAATTGTTAAACAAATTAAGACAAATGATATAAACTTGCATTTGATAATAATTTTCATTTAAACTTCAAGAATCGCGTTTTAGACAGGAGAGTAAAGTGAACATCGAACAATGCTGGATGCGCTTTCTTAAAGCCCAAGAGTTAATGGAACAAGGTCATTGGCCGGAAGCTCATCACTTATTTAGTGAAGTGCTCACTTACTTGCCTACCCATATTCAGTCAGCCGCACATGACTGTGAACTCAAACCGTGTCAGCTCGTTTGTTTGCTCAGCGGATTACGTGAAGCCAGTATCATGCAGTCTGAACTGTATAACCGCTTGGGGCTCTATCAAGACGCTTTTTCTACCCTCAACAACACCTATGCTCTGTTCCAATTTGTGGCACTTGAGCAAAGTGAACTCATTCAACGTGTGCACTCCATGTTAAGCAAACATTGCGATGATTTACTCTCGTACATGACGGCGTTTTGCCGAGCACAACGGAATGCGCAATGGATGCTGGAGTTAGATCATGTCAACCGCGCCCACGCGCAGTTTGCAACGCTACAGCTTTTTAATGGTAGCGCTCCACAGCACGCTTCTCGCGTCCTTAACTAAGACAAGGAATTACAATGTCATCAAGAACCATTCTTACGGTGAACAACCTCTCGGTCAGTTTTAAGACCAACGATGGAATCGTCGATGCAGTTAAGAATGTTAGCTTCGATCTCCAAGCTGGAGAAACCCTCTCAATTGTTGGTGAATCTGGCTCTGGCAAGTCTGTCTCTTCCAGTGCTTTGATGAAACTGTTGCCCAATAACGCGATTGTCCATCCGGATTCCTCGATTTTATTTGAAGGGGAATCGATTCTTGAGAAATCAGAGCAAGCGATGCGCAAGGTCCGGGGCGATCGCATCGGGATGATTTTCCAAGAGCCAATGACGTCACTCAATCCGTTTATGCGTGTGGGCATCCAAGTTGCAGAAGCAATGATGTGTCACCGTAAGGTGACGCAAAAACAGGCCAAACACCGAGTACTCGAGTTGTTCGAACTCGTTCAT
Source organism: Vibrio vulnificus CMCP6 (assembly GCF_000039765.1). NCBI lineage: Bacteria > Pseudomonadati > Pseudomonadota > Gammaproteobacteria > Vibrionales > Vibrionaceae > Vibrio > Vibrio vulnificus. The sequence goes on from NC_004460.2 coordinate 844,445, forward strand.
TTGCCGAATCCGCAACAGGCTTATTCAAAATTCCCTCACGAATTTTCTGGTGGTCAATTGCAACGCATCATGATCGCAATGGCGTTGATCAATGAACCTGAAATTTTGATTGCAGATGAACCCACCACGGCATTAGATGTCACGGTGCAAGCGGAAGTACTCTATCTGATCAAAGAGATTCAAGCCAAGATGGGCATGGCGATATTGTTCATCACCCATGATCTGGGCGTGGTAAAGCACTTTGCCGATCGCGTGTTGGTGATGTGCAAAGGGGAAGTCGTTGAAGAAGGGAGCACACAAACGCTGTTTTCCAACCCGCAGCACGACTACACCAAGATGCTGATCAATTCCATTCCAAAGGGAAGCAAAGAAGCGGTTGATGAATCTGCCCCTATGCTGCTCAAAGCGCAAGACATTCGTGTTAAGTTTCTCGTTAAACCGCACTTTTTACCGAGTCGAAACCAATACTTCGAAGCAGTTAAAGGCATCTCGCTGCAATTAAAGCAAGGCGAAACACTCGGTATCGTCGGTGAGTCGGGCTCTGGAAAATCGACTCTCGGTCGCGCGCTCATCGGTTTGCTGCCTTCCACTGGTGAGATCGAATTTCAAGGTCAATCACTTGCTCAATTGAGCGAAAAAGCACGTTTCGACCTCAAGAAACAAGTACAGATGGTGTTTCAAGACCCATATGGTTCGTTGTCACCGCGTATGACAGTGGGCGAAATCATCACCGAAGCGTTGACGGTTCACCGCCCTGAGCTAAGCAAGCAGCAACGTATGAGCATGGCACGCGAAGCGCTGAAAGAAGTGCGTTTGGATCCGACGTCGATTAACCGTTATCCACACGAATTTTCCGGTGGCCAACGTCAACGCATTGCGATTGCACGGGCGTTGATCCTCAAACCTGCGTTTATTCTGCTCGATGAACCCACCTCGGCACTGGATCGCTCTGTCCAATTGACGGTCATCGACTTACTTAAAGATCTGCAGAAAAAATACAACATCGGTTATCTGTTTATTAGCCATGATCTTTCGGTTGTTAAAGCCTTGTCTGATCGCGTCCTAGTGATGCAAAAAGGTGAAGTGATGGAGCAAGGCAGTGCTGACGATATTTTCCACCAGCCGCAAAGTGACTACACCAAAAAACTCATCAGCGCGTCGTTTGATCTCGATGAGCCACAGATTGAAGAAGTCGCTTAAGTCGACTCAAACGAGGACCAACTCGCAAGTTCACATTACAACGTCAATGGAAAAAGTAGAACATGGCTGTTCTTTGGCTTGGCCGCCAACCCAATAGTGACTTGGGCTGAAAATAAGCGTCACAAACAAAAATGCCGCGAACATATCGCGGCATTTTTACATCCCTTAGATGAATAAACGGATTACTTTAATGCGGTGATTCCCATATTGAACAACGTAAACGCATACATATCCGCAGAGAGATCGATCATTTTGCTCATCGGCATACCCGCGCCGTGCCCGGCATTGACATCAATTCGGATCAGTACCGGATTCGCGCCTTGGTGCTTCTCTTGCAGCTCGGCAATGAACTTATAAGAGTGCGCAGGCACAACACGATCATCGTGATCGGCCGTGGTCACAAGGGTTGCTGGGTAGGCTGTACCTTCCTTGACGTTGTGTACCGGAGAGTAGCCCAACAAATACTGGAACATCTCTTCACTTTGCGCCGAGGTGCCGTAGTCGTATTTCCAACCTTCACCAGAGGTGAAAGTGTGGTAGCGCAGCATATCCAACACCCCAACGGCAGGCAGTGCCACTTTGAACAGCTCTGGTCGCTGAGTCATACAGGCACCCACAAGCAAACCACCATTTGAACCACCACGAATCGCCAAATAGTCCGAACTGGTGTATTGCTGTTCAATTAAATATTCTGCGGCGGCAACGAAGTCATCAAACACATTCTGCTTTTGCAATTGCGTTCCAGCATTGTGCCAAGCCTTACCGTATTCACCGCCACCACGTAAGTTAGCGACCGCGTAAACGCCACCCAACTCAAGCCAGCTGGCTACCATGCCTGAAAAGGCAGGCGTCAAACTGACATCGAAGCCACCGTAACCATAGAGAATCGTCGGATTTTTACCGTTGAGTTCAATCCCTTTCTTATAAGAGATGATCATCGGGATCAAGGTGCCATCTTTCGATGGGTAGAACACTTGCTGTGATTCAAACTGAGTGCGATCGAAAGGCGCTTTTGACTCTTGGAACACCTGAGACTCACCGCTGTTCACATCCAGCGAGAAAATCGTCGGCGGTGTGACGTAATTGGTGAATGTGTAGTAGAGCGTAGTTTGGCTCTTCTTCCCTTCGAGCCCCGTTGCGGTGCCTTCGCCGGGCAGCGTAATTTCTCGAACTTTTTTCCCTTGGTAGCTGTACTGCACGACTTTTGACAGCGCATCAACCATGTAGGTCGCAAAAAGATAACCACCTGCCGCCACCACCTCGAGAGGCTGATCTTGCTCGGCGATCACATCACGCCATTGACCACTTTCAATGTCCACACTCACTACTTTACCGTTTGGCGCATCCAAGTTGGTGTAGAGAAGAAACTCACGATCGGTCGAATCCAGCAAATGCGTATCAGAGTCAACGTGATCCAACAAGGTGTAAATCTGGCGCTCATCACTTTGCAGATCGACATAAAACAAGCGGTTACCCGACGTTGACTCGTGGCCACTGATTACCAAGTAGCGATCGTCTTCGCTTGTCTGTCCATAAACGTAGCGATGCAGTTCGCCTTCCGCCTCGCCGAAAACCAACACATCATCGGATTGTGGTGTACCCAGTTGATGGTAATAGAGTTTGTGCTGTTCTGTTCTGGCTGACAGCTCGCTGCCTTGCGGCTTGTCATAACGCGAGTAGTAAAAACCTTGATTGCCCAACCACGACACACCGGTAAATTTCGCATCGACAATTTCAGGTTCGATTTGCTCACCTGTTTCGGCATTGAGCACAAAAATCTTACGCCAGTCACTTCCCCCTTCAGAGATAGTGTACGCCACCAGCGAGTCATCTTTTGAGAAAAACACGCCAGAAAGTGAGGTCGTGCCATCGTCAGAAAACCCGTTCGGGTCAAGAAATACCTGCGCAGCTTCGTCACCTTTGCGGCGATAGAGGACACTTTGGTTTTGTAAGCCGTCATTTTTGTAGAAGTAGGTGTATTCCCCATGCACAAAAGGCTGAGAAGATTTTTCGTAATCTTGACTCGCGGCGATTTGCTCTCTGAGTTGCTGGCGAAAACCAATCTGGCCTAGATAGTCAAATGTGATGGCGTTTTGCCCTGATACCCACTCTGTGGTTTCTGCACTGCGATCGTCTTCTAACCAACGATAGGGATCGGCCACCGCATGGCCGAAGTAATGATCAACAATTGGGTCTTTACGTGTTTTGATGTATTGCATAACGTCCTTGTGACTCTTTGTGTGAAGCACTTTCTATAAAAAGCATGAAGGCCAAATGGCCTTCATGCTTTAGGGTTTGCTTATGGTTGTAATGAGAATAATTTTCACCCCTTAACTTAGGGCTTACTGCGCGGTTTTCAAGGTAAAGATTGCAACATTTCTTGAAATGATGACTCAATCGCAATTTATTACTTATCATCAATCAAAGTCAGCGCCTCTCAACATCAGCAACACTCAAAAATAGTGGGAAATGGTCAGATAACGCTCCCGAATATGCTCAATTAATAAACGCACTTTATTCGGTGGCTGGCGAGTGAACGGATAGACCGCATAGATGCCCAATTTTTTACCAACTTGTTCTGGAAAAATATCCACCAGCTGACCATTACGAAAATCGTGGTACACCAAGCAGCGAGGAACATAGGCAATACCATGGCCACCTAACGCCGCTTTGCGCAAAGCCGTTGCGTTGTCGGTCGAAAAACACCCTGCCACTCGCACAATGTAGTTGCCTTTTTCCCCCTTAAACTCCCACTCCGACGCTCCTGTGGTTTGGTAGGCATACTGCAAGCAGTTGTGTTGAGTTAAATCAGAAGGGATTACTGGTTTGCCATTTTTGGCAATGTAGGAAGGAGAAGCGCACACCACCCATTGAGAGTCGAGAATGTGCCTAGCAATCAAGCTGGAATCCTCAAGATAGCCGGTGCGAATGACCAGATCATAGCCGCCTGACACGAGGTCAACAAATCGGTTATCTAACGACATATCGACGGTTAATCCTGGGTGCTGGTTACAAAATTCGGCAACCGCATCCGCCAATATCAAATCACCCGAAATCGTCGGTACCGACATTTTGATATGGCCACTGACATTCTCTCCAAAGCCTGCAACGGCATCCATAGCCTCCTGAGTGGCTTGCTTCACATTTTTGGCACTATGCAGTAACGCCTTGCCCGCCTCGGTCAACGTCAATTTTCGCGTTGTTCGATATAATAATTGAGCGCCAATTTCTTCTTCAAGTCGCGCAATTCTTTTGCTAACCACCGAATTTGTAAGGCTATTTTCTTCAGCCACCTTACTAAAACTGCCCTGTTCAACCACTTGGCTAAATAAGATTAAGTCATCTGCACGCATTGGATTATGTCATTTTTGGAAGGAATGATTTTCATTATTTCCCTATATCAATAAAAAATAAAGGGGTAAATTCACGCCAAATTAACAAGCCCATTACAAAAACAATAAGCTTTTTTCAATTATCCGTGTCAGTTGAACACTGCAATTGGAAGTCAGACCAACCTGATACCCCTACTCCATCAAGGTTGATCAAGCTGTACGAGGAAGTACTTATGAGTGAAACATTGTTAGCCCTTTTGGCCTTTTCGCCAATTGTGGTCGCTGCCATCCTACTGGTCGGTCTTAACTGGCCTGCTAAAAAAGCCATGCCTGTTGCCTTCGCACTCACTGTGGTGATTGCACTCTTTGGTTGGGACATGTCCACCACCCGCGTGATCGCCTCTGTGCTGCAAGGCCTTGGCATTACTGTCTCCGTGTTGTGGATTGTATTTGGTGCTATTTTCCTGCTGAACACGTTGAAACACACCGGAGCCATCACCACTATTCGCAACGGCTTTACCGATATCTCCGCTGACCGCCGCGTACAGGCGATCATTATCGCTTGGTGTTTCGGTTCTTTTATTGAAGGCGCATCTGGTTTTGGTACGCCCGCTGCGATTGCCGCACCTCTTCTGGTCGCCATTGGTTTTCCCGCGCTTGCGGCGGTACTGATGGGAATGATGATCCAATCCACACCGGTTTCTTTTGGTGCCGTTGGGACACCCATTATTGTCGGTGTGAACAAAGGTCTTGATACGCATAACATCAGCGAAGCCTTGATCGCTCACGGCTCAAGTTGGGATATTTACCTACAGCAAATCACTTCAAGCGTGGCGATGATCCACGCCACTGTTGGCACCATCATGCCGGTGCTGATGGCAATGATGCTGACACGCTTCTTTGGCAAAAATCGCAGTTGGAGTGAAGGGTTAGATATTCTTCCGTTCGCCCTATTTGCGGGTTTCGCTTTCACTGTCCCTTATGCCTTAACTGGCGTGTTCTTAGGCCCTGAGTTTCCTTCTTTGATTGGTGGTTTGGTCGGTCTTGCTATTGTAGTAACGGCGGCCAAAAAAGGCTTTCTCGTGCCGAAGTCACAATGGGATTTTGAAGCCGAGGACAAATGGCCAGCAGAATGGTTAGGCTCACTCAAAATCGATCTTGAACAAGTGCAAGGCAAACCGATGAGTCTGGTAAAAGCTTGGACACCTTACGTGCTTTTGGCAGTGATTCTCGTCGCCAGCCGCGTGAGTGCTGACTTCAAAGCCTTGTTAACGGGTATCAGCATCAGTTCTGGGACTATCTTAGGCGAAGCTGGTATCAGTACAGCGTTCCAACCACTTTATTTACCTGGTGGCATCTTAGTGTTTGTCGCGTTACTTGCCGTGCTCATTCAAGCTGGCAGCCTCAAACCAATGGCAAAAGCGCTGGGCGAATCCAGTAAAACCCTCGTTGGAGCTGGCTTTGTACTCGTCTTCACCATTCCAATGGTTCGCATATTTATCAACTCGGGTGTCAACGCGGCGGATCTCGCCAGTATGCCCGTCACCACCGCAAATTTCGCCGCTGACTTAGTTGGCTCTGCATTCCCGGCGTTGAGTGCCACCGTTGGTGCCTTAGGGGCATTCATCGCCGGTTCCAATACAGTGTCAAATATGATGTTCAGCCAGTTCCAATTTGAAGTGGCACAAACCTTGACCATCTCCAGTGCGGTTGTGGTGGCACTGCAAGCGGTGGGCGCGGCAGCGGGTAACATGATCGCCATTCACAACGTGGTTGCCGCTTCCGCCACTGTTGGGCTGCTCGGTCGTGAAGGTGCGACGCTGCGCAAAACCATTATCCCAACTTTCTACTACCTTGTAGTCACGGGCATCATCGGTTTAACACTGATTTACGGTTTGCAGATCACCGATGCACTCATGGCACCGTAGATAGCCAGATTCATAACGACAACGAGTGGCAGGTGCAACCTGCCGCCAAACCAATATGGCGTAGCGGTCGCATACCCCGACAACCATAGCGTAGTCACTGCGCTATCCGCTGACCACTACGCCATTCTTTACACGGGAGCACTGCCAATGCGTATTTATCCGGCAAAACCTGACAAAGTTTATTTCTACGCCACTTGCCTCGTCGACATGTTTGACCCAGAAGCAGGGCTCGATGCCATGACACTACTCGAGCAGCAAGGCATTGACGTTATCTTTGTTGAAAAACAAACCTGTTGCGGCCAGCCAGCTTACTCTTCTGGATACGATGAAGAAGCCAAACAAGTTGCCCTCAGCCAAATTGAATTATTTCCGCAAAGCTACCCCGTGATTGTGTTATCGGGATCGTGTGGCGGTATGATGCATCATCATTACCGACGTCTTTTTAAAGGCGATTCGCACGAAGCCCAAGTGAGCCAATTCTGTGACCGAGTTTTTGAGCTCACCGAATTTCTCGTCAATGTGTGTCGTGTCAAGCTCAATGACCAAGGTCAACCAACCTCAGTGGTGATGCACACTTCCTGCGCGGCTCGTCGGGAAATGAATGTGCATGTCACCGCAACAGAACTGCTTTCACAACTCGATAATATTGAACTGCGCATGCAAGATTACGAAAGCGAGTGCTGCGGCTTTGGCGGGACATTCTCTGTTCGTCATCCCAACATTTCTCAAGCCATGGTGGAAGACAAAACTCGCCATATCGAGGCCACTGCCGCTGAGACACTCGTTAGCGCAGACTGGGGCTGCTTGCTCAATATCAACGGGGCATTTGAATATCAAGGTAAAGCGATCAAAGGTCGCCACTTGGCCAGTTTTCTACTCGAACGAATTGGGGGGAAAGCCTAATGTCACAAACTCCGCAACAGTTCCATCAGCAAGCCAAAGTCGCGCTCGCGGACCCGCAACTCAGAGCCAATTTCCGTGGTGCGATGGATTATCTGCGCGACAAACGTAGACTCGCCTTTGCCGATCCTGCCGAGGAAAAAGCGATTCGAGATCTGGCGGAAGCCATTCGTCAACGATGCTTAAGCAAGTTACCGCAACTGCTAGAAAAGCTTGAGTTCAACTGCTATCGCAACGGTATTCATGTCCATTGGGCAGAAAATGCTGACGAAGCCAATAGCATCATTGCCAGCATTGCTAACGCTCATCAGGCGAAAATGATCATCAAAGGTAAATCGATGGTCAGCGAAGAGATTGAGATGAACCATGAGATGGCGAAACTGGGGATTGAGTGCTTAGAAAGTGATATGGGGGAATACATCGTCCAACTCGACGGCGACAAGCCTTCCCACATCATCATGCCAGCCATCCACAAAAATAAGCAGGAAGTGAGTGATACCTTCGAGAAAAATCTCGACAACTTCACGCCAACAACCGATGTGGATGCCTTGATTCAAACTGGCCGCCAGCGCTTACGACAAAAATTTCACGATGCCGATATTGGTTTATCTGGCGTCAACTTTGCCGTTGCTGAAACAGGTACCTTGTGTTTGGTGGAAAACGAAGGGAACGGGCGCATGTCCACTACCGTGCCGAATGTGCACATTGCGATTACTGGCATTGAAAAGGTGGTGGAATTTTTGACCGACGTACCGCCGCTCTACAGCGCATTAACCCGTAGTGCGACCGGACAAGCCATTACCACCTATTTCAACATGATTACCTCACCACGTAAAAATGGTGAAAAAGATGGCCCACAAGAAGTGCATTTGGTGCTACTTGATAATGGCCGCTCACAAGCTTATCAAGATGAAGAGTTACGCAAAACGCTGCAATGTATTCGCTGTGGCGCCTGCATGAATCACTGCCCTGTTTACACCAAAATTGGTGGCCATGCCTATGGCACCGTCTATCCCGGCCCTATTGGTAAGATCATCTCTCCTCATTTACTAGGATTGGAAAAAACACAGGATCTTGTTACCGCATCAAGCCTTTGCGGCGCTTGTGGAGAAGTATGCCCGGTACGCATCCCCATTCCTGAAATGTTGCAACGCCTGCGACGAGAAGCAAAAAATGATCCCATGCCAAACCATGCTCCACTTCGCGGCCAAAACGCGGCGCACAGTGGGTTGGAAACGGCAGCAATGAAAGGCTTTGCTTACGCCGCTAGCCATCCCTCGCTCTACCATGCAGGCACGGCCATCGCCAGCAAAATGCGTAACCTACTTCCGGCAAATCTCGGGCCTTGGACACAATGCCGCACTGCGCCAAAACCGGCAGAAAAATCCTTACACCAATTGATGGCAGAAAAACGCAAAAGAGGTGAATCATGAGCCATGCGAAAAACAACATACTCAATCGCCTCAAAGCCGCCAACGCGATTGAAAAAAGTTCTGCGCACTTGAGTTATCAACCATGGGGACACGAACAGAATGTCACTCAGGATGAAAAAGTGCGCCGCTTCATCACTGCCATGGAAGCCAGCCACGCCGAAATGCACACGATAGAAGCGTCACAACTCGAATCCACCATCGCGCGTATTGTGTCAGACAAAGCGTGTCAAACCGCCGCCATTGGCACGGATGGAGAATACATTCACGCCTTTCGTAACGGGCTCGCTCAGGTGAAAGTGGTGGAATTTGAACGCCACATTGAAGAATGGAAGAGTGAGCTTTTTAACCAAATCGATGTCGGTATTACTCATGTTTTAGCCGGTATTGCAGACACTGGTGCTTTGGTGTTATGGCCAAACGAATATGAGCCAAGAACCTTGTCCTTGGTACCTCCTAAGCACATCGCCGTGATCAAACAGTCGACTCTCAAGTGCAATTTTCTTGAGGTCATGGTGGAGCAAGAGTGGGCACATCATATGCCGACCAATGCACTGTTGATTTCTGGCCCGTCTAAAACGGCTGACATCCAACAAACTCTGGCCTATGGCGCGCACGGACCAAGTGAACTCGTGGTGTTATTACTTACCGATCAATAAGCGAAAAACGTAACCTCAGCCTCATCGTTGAGGTTTTGTTTCTCAGCCATTGTGACGTTTTCATACAAACATGGCACGATGCTTTAGCCCAAATAGAAAACATCAAGAGCAAATACGTCGCAGCAATGTAAAAACATAAACCGAAAAACGCTGCAAAACAAAGGAAGCAATGATGGTCAATAACTTAGATAACGCCACCTATCAAAAACTGGCTGCGGTGTTTGCTACCCGCATTGAACAAGAGCGGATCATTACCCAAGAGGCCAAACGCTTAGCCTACGGCACCGACGCCAGTTTTTATCGTTTAGTGCCAAAGATCGTCTTACGACTCAAGGATTTGCAAGAAGTCATTTTTGCCATTCAAAGTTGCCGCGAGCTCCATGTTCCCTGCACGTTTCGCGCCGCGGGTACCAGTTTGTCTGGGCAAGCGGTCTCTGATTCTGTGCTCATCACCCTAACCGACGATTGGCGTGGTCATGAGATTGTCGACGATGGCAATAAGATCATTCTTCAACCTGGCGTAATCGGGGCGGATGCCAATCGATATTTGGCCCCTTTTCAGCGCAAAATTGGCCCCGATCCCGCTTCGATTAATACCTGCAAAATCGGCGGCATAGCGGCCAATAATGCCAGTGGCATGTGCTGCGGCACCGCGCAAAACTCTTACCGCACCGTGGACAGTATGAAGATCGTTTTTAGTGATGGCACCATACTGAACACCGCAGATGAAGCCAGCATCGCCGCCTTTAAGCAAAGCCACGCTTCGCTCGTCTCCGGCATCGAAGCACTTTGCCAGCAAGTGGCTGATAATAAAGAATTATCAGATAAAATTAAGCACAAGTATCGTCTTAAAAACACCACAGGTTACGCTCTTAATGCCCTAGTGGATTACCAAGATCCGATTGAAGTCATTGAACACTTGATGATCGGTTCAGAAGGCACCTTAGGCTTTATTGCCGAGATCACCTATAACACCGTCATTGAGCACCCCAATAAAGCCTCGGCGTTGTTGGTCTTTGCGACCATCGAAGAAGCCTGTCGTGCCGTAACGACGTTATCCAAATTACCTGTGGCAGCCGTCGAACTGATGGATGGGCGCGCAATGCGTTCTGTTGCCGACAAAGCGGGCATGCCCAGCTTTATTCAATCGTTGGATCTCGAAGCCGCGGCCATTTTGGTTGAGTCTCATGCAAGCTGCCAAACAACGTTAGATTTACAATGTAAATCTGTTATGGATGCATTGGCAGAGTACACCATCATTGAATCCGTGCCGTTTACCAGCGATGCTGCGACCGTTGCGACACTATGGGGAATTCGCAAAGGCATGTTCCCTGCCGTAGGGGCAGTACGTGAAGTCGGCACCACGGTGATTATCGAAGACGTTGCTTTCCCAGTGGAAAACTTAGCTAACGGCGTACGTGACCTACAAGCCTTGTTTGATCGTTTCCAATACGGTGAAGCGATCATTTTCGGCCACGCTCTTGAAGGTAACTTGCACTTTGTTTTCACCCAAGGGTTTGATAGCCAAACAGAAATTGACCGCTACGGCAAGTTCATGGATGAGGTTGCGGAGTTGGTTGCGGTCAAATATCAAGGCTCGCTTAAAGCGGAACATGGTACAGGCCGTAACATGGCCCCCTATGTCGAGCTAGAATGGGGCCGTGAGGGCTACCAGTTGATGCAACAGATCAAGACGATCTTCGATCCGCAAGGTCTGCTCAATCCAGGGGTCATCATCAATGATAATCCCCACTCGCATATAGAAAACCTCAAACCCATGCCAGCTGCCGATCCCTTGGTGGATCGCTGCATTGAATGCGGATTTTGTGAACCCGTTTGCCCTTCGAGAACACTGACGCTTTCTCCTCGCCAACGCATCGTGCTCTATCGAGAATTGCAGCGCAGAGAACGGGCAGGTGAAAAAATTCAAGCCAGCGAGTTAGAGAAAGTTTTTGAATATCAAGGTATTGATACCTGCGCAGCAACCGGTTTGTGTGCCGAACGCTGCCCAGTTGGCATTAATACTGGCGATTTGGTGAAAAAACTTCGTACCGCTAAGTATCAGAAGTTTACCCCCATTGCCAAATGGACTGCGGACCATTTCAGCACCACAACCGCCATTGCCAGAAATGGTCTACGTGCTAACCAGTTAGCGAGTAAAGTGATTGGCGCGCCAACAGTGGGCAAACTCACCAATGGCTTACGCTCACTGACCAAAGGGTCTACTCCCATTTGGTATCCAGAGTACCCTACTGCCAATCAACACTCACTTGGTAGCAGCGCATTTCCTATCACTGCAACAGAGAAGAAAGTGGTATACATGCCTTCATGCGCTAGCCGTAACATGGGGCAACAGGCAGACGCTCCGGATCAACGGCCACTGACAGAGGTGACATTGTCACTTATAAAGAAAGCAGGATACGAGGTGATCATCCCTGCGCAATTGAGCAATCAATGTTGTGGCATGCCATACGACAGCAAAGGGATGAACGAATTGGCAACAAACAAAGCCAGGCAGTTGGAAGAAGTACTGTGGCAGGCGAGTCGAGAAGGGACCTATCCTGTGCTGATGGATACCAGCCCTTGTGCCAAACGCAGCATTGAGCAGTTTAGCCAACCCATGGAGGTGCTTGAGCCGACAGGCTTTGTCAGCAAGTATCTCTTACCACATCTCGACATTACCCCACTCAACGAAACCGTCATGTTACACGTCACTTGCAGTTCAAGACGCATGGGGCTGGAAAATGCCATGATAACGTTAGCCAACGCGTGCGCATCCCGCGTCATTGTTCCTGAACATATTCAATGTTGTGGCTGGGCTGGCGATAAAGGATTCACCACCCCAGAACTCAACGCCGCCGCAGTTCATCCGTTAAAAGCGCAAGTGCCCAGTGATTGCCAGCGAGGCTTTAGCAATAGCCGCACGTGTGAAATTGGTTTGTCGCATCACAGTGGCATACCTTATCAATCCATTCTCTACCTGGTTGATGACGCCTCATCTCCCCGTTAAGAATAGCGAGGATAGCCACTCCTCTTCTGGGCTCCCTTTATTGGAGCCCTTTTCTCTCGTCACTGTCGCAATTTAGTTTTCATCAAGGCATACTGAGCCCTTCTCCAACGCAAAGGAAAGCCCCTATGTCAGAATGTAACTTATTGATTGCCGAGCTTAAAAAACAACTCAAGTTGCAAGGCGTTCACTATTCTGACATTGCTCGCTCACTGGCACTCAGTGAAGGCTCCGTGAAACGGCTCCTCGCAGAAGGCAGCCAGATTAGCTTAGAAAGGCTGGAACGTATTTGTCAGTTGGCAGGCTTGGAAATGAGCGAGCTTTTTAAACTGGTGGCCAAGCACAATCAAGGCATTGTTGCGCTGACCTATGAGCAAGAAAAGCAACTTATCGACGATAAAGCCCTGCTGCTGGTCTCTGTTTGCGTGGTGAATGGCTACACCTTTGAGGAAATTCGCCAACAATACCAGTTTAGCCAACCAGAATTGATTCAAAAACTCGCTCAGTTAGATCGGCTCGGCATCATTGAATTGCAACCGAACAACCGAATTAAACTTAAGATTTCCAAAGAGTTTTCTTGGATTGCAGGTGGTCCTATCCAACGATTTTTCCAACAACAGGTGCAACAGGCGTTTTTCCACAGTTACTTCTCTGCTTCGGATGAAAAATTGGTCATGGCAACCGGATTGATGTCGACGCCGACCAACCAAAAAATGCAGCAGAAACTGCAAAAATTGATCACTGAGTTTTATGCCGCCTGCCAAGATGACAGTGAACTCGCGATTGAAGATCGTCACGGCACCTCGATGGTTCTCGCCATCCGACGTTGGACCTTTCCCATGTTTTCTGAGTTAGAAAACAGGCCAACCGTGCAAGAAAAGTAACACCAATCACACCAAAAGTAACAATATACGTTACTTTCATCATTAGAATCGCCTCAAAAGGTCACTTCTGCCATTCTGCCTGCCATTGGAACGGTGCAACACCGTTATTTCATGGAGGCAACAAAATGAACATTCAACATCACCATAAAGCGGCACTGAGACAACTGCTGGCATTCCTTGTCATCATCTTATCGGTGCTCGTTAGTCCAAGCTTATTGGCTAGCGGATTGTTAACCCCGGCCGATAGCCGTTTTCAACCACTAACCATTCAGTCTCACCACGTTAATGTCGTCATTGAAGATGGTTACGCTACGACATCCATTGAACAAGAGTTCTTTAACCCTAACGATCAAAGCTTAGAAGCACTTTACTCCTTTCCTATTCCTGAAAAGGCGGTGGTGGGCGAGTTTATCTATTGGATCAATGATCGCCCAGTGATTGCAGAAGCCGTCAGTAAAGAAAAAGCGCAAACCCTCTATCAGGAGCAAAAAGCGCAAGGGGCCTCGACCGCCATTACAGACAAAAACGAATTCAAAAGCTTTGATATCCGAGTTTTCCCTGTTTTACCAAACCAAAGCGTGAAAATTAAACTGGTTTATCTTCAAGATGCCTTAATCGATCATGGCATCGGTCGCTACGTTTACCCAATGGAAGAAGGTGGTGTCGATGCGGCAGCGGATGCGTTTTGGTCTCGTAATAACCACGTTGAGCAAGCTTTTTCTTTCAACTTGGAAGTACGTTCGGCCTATCCAATTGATGGTTTAAGACTGCCAGCGCATCCTAACGCCATCATTTCGCAAAACCCACAAGGTGAGCATCTTGTATGGCAAGCCAGTGTGACCAATCAGCAAAACGCTGAAGAACAGAGCCCGAATGCCAAGCAAACCGCCTTTACACTCGACAAAGACATCACCGTTTATTGGCGTTTACAGGAAGGTTTACCCGGTCGTTTAGAAGCAGTTAGCTATCGTGACCCTCAACAAAGTGAGCGCGGAACCATCAAGCTGACCTTCACCCCTGGCGATGACCTTTCCGCTATTCAACAAGGTCGAGATTGGGTGTTTGTACTGGATAAGTCAGGTTCAATGTCAGGCAAGCATGCCACCCTAACAGAGGGCGTGAAACGTGGTTTAGGCAAACTCCCCTCAGGAGATCGATTCCGAATTTTGATGTTCGATAATCGAGTACAAGAGATCACCAACGGCTTCATCGCCGTCAATCAAAATAACGTGACACAAGCGATTGAGACCATCAATCAAATCGCCACTGGCGGCGGTACGAACCTCTACGATGCACTGGAACGCGCAGTATCTGGCCTAGACAGTGACCGAACTACCGGGATCATTTTGGTCACCGATGGGGTTGCCAATGTCGGTGTAACAGAGAAAAAACAGTTCCTGAAACTGATGCAGCGCTACGATGTTCGTCTCTACACGTTCATCATGGGTAACAGCGCCAATACACCGCTGCTTGAACCAATGACGCAAGTATCCAATGGCTTTGCGACCAGTATCTCCAATTCAGATGACATTCTTGGCCACATTATGAATGTCACCAGTAAACTAACCCACCAAGCGTATCGCAACATCCGCATAGACGTAGATGGGGTAAAACTCAACGATCTGACACCAGAAAACATCCATTCTCTTTATCGAGGTGAGCAACTTACGGTCTTTGGTCACTATAACAAAGCGGGTAAAAGCACCATTACACTGTCAGCTAAAGTCGATGGCGTCACACGCAAGTACCAAACGACCATCCAACTGGCAGAACAGCAGCTTGAAAACCCAGAAATTGAGCGTTTATGGGCCTTCTCAGCCATTCGAGATATTGAGTCCAAGATGCAGTACTTGGAGCAAAATGATAACGAAAGCGAGCAAGCAATCGAATCTATTGCCTTGGAGTATGGCTTGCTCACGGACTACACCTCGTTACTTGTGGTCGAAGATACCGTGTTTGAGCAAAATGGCATCCGTAAAACAAACCAACAACGTGTAGAAAAGGAACAAGCGGCAAGAGAACTTCGCCAACAACGAGGTATAACGGATAGCCGCGCGGACAAGCAGCAGCCAATGTTCACCCAACCAGCCCCTTCGCATGGTGGTGGCGGTAGCGGTGGTGGTTCAATGACTCTGTGGCTCATCGTTGTTCTTGGGGGGGCATTGATGCTACGCCGTAAAACAAACGCTTAAAAAGCACAATATGAGCGGGAACAACCTTCCCGCTATGACTCAAAAAGACAAATGAAACCGAGGCATTTTTTGTACTCGTTTTGAATATTTAGACACAAAGGATTGTGGCAGCGCTGTCGTTCTTTTCTTCATGATTGTAATGAACTCAGCGAGGCACTAAACAACATCAAAGAGGCTAACATGTTTTTATCGCGTCGATTTTTCCCTTACTTCTGCACTCAGTGCTTGGGTGCCCTCAACGATAATGTCTATAAGAATGTGTTACTGCTGATGGTAACGTATAGCCAAGTGGAGCAGCTTCCACTGCCCATTGACTTATTTGTGAATCTCGCAGCAGGATTATTCATCTTACCTTTCCTTCTTTTTTCAGCTCATGCTGGGCAAGTCGCTGACAATATGGACAAGGCACGATTAATTAAGCGCCTTAAACAGATTGAACTGTTGGTGATGGGCTGCGCCGCCATTGCCATTTTAACGCAAAGCTACATCGCGATGCTGATTCTGCTCTTTCTCACCGGGACTCAATCTGCCTATTTTGGCCCAGTGAAATACTCCCTGCTTCCACAAGCACTCAAAGCCAACGAATTAGTCAAAGGCAATGCTTGGGTAGAGATGGGCACCTTCGTTTCTATTTTGCTCGGCACACTCACCGCAGGCGTGCTGATTGCGCTAGAAAATGGGCTCTACATTACCGCAGGCTTAGTATTGGTGTTGGCGTTGCTTGGCGTTGTCAGCAGCCAAAAAATGCCCGCACTACCATTGCAAACACCTGCTAAAAAAGTACAGTTCAAACCTATTTCTGGCTTAGTGAGCACGCTGAAGAATGCGCAGAAAAATCGTGGAATCTGGATGGCGATCTTAGCCATCAGTTGGTTTTGGTTTTTAGGCGCCACCTACCTGACTCAGTTCCCCAACTTCGCAAAAACACACCTCTATGCAGATAGTACAGTCGTTTCTGTGTTGCTGGCACTGTTTTCAATTGGCGTCGCTACGGGTTCATGGCTGTGTGAAAAACTCTCTTTTGATCAAGTGGAACTCGGTATTCTACCTTTTGGCATTGCTGGCCTTACCGTGTTTGGTGGTGACCTGCTTTTTGCTCTGCCCAACGCGGCACAATTTCCATCCGCCTATTGGCAAGCGGCTGACTTCGTCCAGAACGCTCAGCATTGGCGCGTGATGGCGGACCTTTTTATGGTGGGAGTCAGTGGTGGGCTTTTCATTGTTCCACTGTACGCTTTCATTCAATCTCGTGCAGAGGATGGTGAATGTGCGCAAGCTATCGCGGCCAATAACATCATGAACTCGCTATTTATGGTGGCATCCGCAGCACTCTCCATCTTCGTCTTAACTGTGGTAGAGCTGAGCATTGTACAATTGTTCGCCTTGTTGGCACTGATGAACTTGGCAGTCGCCATTTATGTTTACCGCCAAGTACCCGAGTTTACCCAGCGATTTATCAGCTATCTGATTAGTCACATCATGTATCGAGTGACGATTAAGGGTCGTAGCTGCATTCCCCAACAAGGAGCAGCGCTGCTGGTTGCGAACCACGTGAGTTACGTTGATGCACTGATCTTAATGGGTATTTCACCACGCCCGATTCGCTTCGTCATGGCAAAAGGCATAGCAGAGATTCCACTACTGAAATATGTGTTCCGCCATGCAGGCGTGATTCCCATCTGCTCTCCGAAAAAATGTGAAAAAACCTATCAACATGCGTTTAAACAGATTGCTCAAGCCTTAAATAACGGAGAACTCGTTTGCATTTTTCCAGAAGGTCGCCTGACAGCGGACGGCAGCTTGGGCGAGTTTAGACCCGGTGTGGAAACGATTCTCAGAGACAATCCTGTCCCTGTCATTCCCGTTGGGCTAGTTGGATTATGGGGATCTTTTTTCAGCCATAAACATGGGCATGCGCTCACCTCTTTACCACGTCGATTCTGGTCGAAAATCAGCGTCAACGTTGGTGAAGCGATAGAAGGCACAGACGCCAACCGACATCAACTGCAACAAGAGGTACAAAAGTTGGTTGCTGTACCCTGTTCACAGTAAGCCATTATTTTTGATGAGATAATCTAGATATTAGGTCGCCCCAAGTAGCTTGGCATTACAGGTAACTAGGGAATAAGGGATGGAGAGTGAAGCGATGAAAATCATTATATTACACGGTTTATATATGCATGGTTTAGTCATGCAACCTCTCAGCTTGCGCCTAAAAAAATTGGGCTATCAAACACAAACGCTCACCTACAACACGGTCAATATTGATGAAGAAAAAGTTTTCCAATCCATAGACAAAGCGCTCAGCACGACGACGGGGAATGTGTTGGTTGGCCATAGTTTGGGAGGCTTGATGATCAAACATTATCTTGCCTCACGTCGCCCTACCCTTCAGCAAATCTCACATGTGGTGGCCATAGGGTCACCGCTCAAAGGCGCTTCCATCGTAACAAAAATTCAGGAGCTTGGTTTAGGTGCGATGCTTGGCAATTCGCCAAAACATGGGCTCAATATGCATGAGGATGTTTGGGATTTTCCTCAAAAGCTTGGCAGTATTGCAGGCACGATTCCATTGGGTGCAAGACCCTTCTTACTGATGGATACACAGACAATGTCTGATGGGACGGTCACGGTGGAGGAGACAAAGATATCAGGTATGACTGACCATGTTTTGACGAAAAATAGCCATACCAGCATGATATATAGCCGCTATATTCCAGATCAGATCGATCATTTCATCCAGCATTCTCACTTCAGGCAAACCGAGAGAGTTAATTAAGAGCCATCTAAATAAGCAAAATCAAAACAAAAGACAGCTCCCAATAATGCAAATATATCACTAGCAATAAATATGAAATTTATATATTATCCCACCCGGTTATAAAACAGTGTTCAAAACCAATGCTAGACCAAAGCAGTTAAGAACTAAGTTGTTTAAAACCATGCATAGAAAACTGTTGTCAGCGCTCATGAAAAAGACCACAAATCGAAACAGCAAGCTCAATGCTTGCTGTCATTCTGATTTGAAATACATATCACTATAAAAAGCGCCTGACATCCTAATAAAACATAGGAAATAACAATGAAAATGAAAGCGATCGCTCTGACGTTATTGAGCCTAAGCGCTATTTCAGCAGCACACGCAGACACGAAAGTAAACGGCTTCTACCTTGGTGCTGGTGCTGGTTCTACGGAATTTGACAGTGACCAGTCTGTAACCGGTAAAGCCGATGGTAACGCACTAAAACTGATCGCCGGTTATCAGTTCAACCGTATCGTTGGTATCGAAGCACAATACAGCAAATACGGTGATGTGAAATTTTCTACACCGCAAAATACTTGGACTCCGACTGCTCTTTCTTTGAATGCCAACCTTGGCTACACCTTTGCAAATGGCCTTCGTCCTTATGGTATTGTTGGCCTTTCAGCATTGGATCTTAGCGAGTCAACCAAAACACTTGAAAGTGACAGTGGTGCCGCTATCCACTTTGGTTTGGGTTTAGAGTACGCGCCACCTGCATTGAACGGCCTAGCGTTCCGTGTGGGTTACGATGCTGAAATTTTTGGTATCAGTACCGAATATGACCTAAATGGTACCAAAGTAACGGAAGACGTTGCTTACAGCCTAGGCGCATTCTACGCAGGTGCCACATACAAGTTCTAATGTGTACTGCACACTCTTTCTTCAAAGGGCCTTACGGCCCTTTTTTACTTTTCGTTTTGGAAGAACAGATTGAATAAAAAAGAGACCGAGCGCGCAAAAACAGAGCAAACAAAACATAAAACGGCGACAAATCAAGCGATTGAACTTTTTCCACTTTACATCAACCACGGTTCCCCCTATTATCTTGGCCCATGGAGAGATGGCTGAGTGGTTGAAAGCACCGGTCTTGAAAACCGGCGTACGTTAATAGCGTACCTAGGGTTCAAATCCCTATCTCTCCGCCACATTGCATTGTTGAGCTGATGCTGAACAATTTGCCTCGATAGCTCAGTCGGTAGAGCAGAGGATTGAAAATCCTCGTGTCGGTGGTTCGATTCCGCCTCGAGGCACCACTTATTAAGTTGTGCCAGATACAACAACAGAATAGTTCCTCCTTAGCTCAGTCGGTAGAGCGACGGACTGTTAATCCGCAGGTCGCTGGTTCGAGCCCAGCAGGAGGAGCCATATTTAAAAAGCCTCATCATTTGATGAGGCTTTTTGCTATTTGATGTTTACTCACTCAAGTGGGCAAACGCGCCGTAAGATTATAGCTGATCGCCGATGCAACCAGCTCTTCACTGACTGCATGACCACAACGTTCGTCAATCAACTCCCGATCCTCGCCATGACACTCTTCTTCATGCCCTAGATACACTTCAACACCATTGGTTTGAATGTGGCTATAAAGAGAGTGCAGTAGATGGTCGACATTGGTTTTCTCTTCCCATAACTGGCAATCGCTTTCTGGGATAAGCGCGTCACCAATAAAAATTGCCTCACCAATTTTGAAGGTCACATCAGACGCCGAGTGACAAGGCGTATTGATCACTTCTAGGTCAGACTCTCCAAACTCAAGATGTTCTTGATCCATAAGAAAGTGTTCAAACTCATACAGCTCTTTAAGAGCTAACTCATCTTTCCAACATGCGTAGACTTTCTTTGCCCCTTCAGCCACATTGATGGGCGCTTGCAACAATTCACTAAGGTAAAAAGAACCCGTTAGGTGATCGGCGTGAATGTGTGTTTCAAAAATGGCCACGACATGAAGATGATTCTCTCTGACGTATTGTAAAAGCTTATCTGCAGATTCAAAACTGATCCTCCCAGATTCAAGGCAATAGTCTGCAACAGGGTCGATAATTATGGCTTGTTTTGTGCCGACATCTGACACCACATAGCTGATGGTACCCGACACGACATGATGAAATTCCTGAATGATTTGGCCTGCCATAATCCCCTCGAGAAATCTGTTTCCATACATAATCAGTCTAGATGAGAGTTGATGACAGGCAAGAAAGCAAAAAGAAAAAGGCACCTTTCAGCGCCTTTTCCATTCGCGGCATCTTAGCCGTAATTGCCTATTTTAGTAGAGCGGTCTGATAGAGAAGTTTGATAGAGAGACACCAATCAAAACGATTCAATACCAAGTTTGTTGAGTAAAGAAGGGAAGCCCCAACCATTTTCTCCGGCGACTACGCCTTCTCCCGTCAGGTATTCGTATAATGTTGGTGCGAGAGAACCATTTTCCTCACTGGTTAAAGGCGTCGTATTGTTGCCAATTGGCGCCCCCCAAAAACCAATAAAGGCGTCTTTTTCAAGATAGCTTTCTCCAGCGTGTCTCCCTGGTACTTTGGTGTTGTAACCAACCCCTTCTTTGGGGAAAAGGTTGATGGTGCCCGCTCTTTCTTCCAAATAGAGGTGCGCCAACTGAACCACCGAATCAGGTCGAGTCGTGAAGCGGGTTAGTGCTCGCCATTGCGCTTTATCACACCATGTTTCAGGGCGTTGGCTGTCAACGCCTAGGCAACGTTGGAGTGCTAGAGTGCGCTGCTTTTCTTCATCTTCACTCAATGTAGGCAAATAGGGATTAAGCGTAGACACCTCCAATAACGAAGGCTGACCTTTTGCTGCAAAATAGGCGTATTTCTCACCCACCTTCTCAACAAACTCGTCCACCCGCTTGCCGTCGCGAGTCGCGATGAGGCGAACTTTACAATGCTCAGCGCTACAAGCGGTTTCTCGCACAGCGAGATAATCTAAGCTGTCTGCCAAGGTTTTTACGCTCCAATCGACAATATCAATCATTGGCTCACTCCCTGCATTCACAGGACGCCATTGGGTCAACTCTTGATAAAGAGGCTGAGTTTGCCAGCTCTGGTTGGAATTGAAAAAGTCGAGCATAAAGTTTCCACCAGCAGTGGAGGCCACCACCACATCAACGCCTTTATTGGAGGGGAAATTCAGAGCATTGGTCATCTTCGGCCCTTCTCCCTCATCGGATGAAATCTTTCTCATCACCAGTGGATAGCCTAAAGTGCCTTGAAGTGGCTCGAATATCGCTTTCTCTGGGTTAAGCGTTCGGTAGACTGGAGACAGGCCATGATCGCCAGCCATTCCCCATAACGTTCTTTCGTAAACCCCTGCCTGTTGATAGGCGTTTTCTAACGCACCAAGCCAGTAATCGAGTCGATTAAGCTCACCCGTCGGCATGATGATTTCATCACTAAACGGGCCAACAAAGTGTGCGAAATGATCCGGCCATGGGTTGTACACTAAGGTGTAATCAGGCATCCCTTTCGCGTCAAGCTTGGAGAATGAGGTTAAATCTTGTTCAATTTTCCACTTTCTCGTTAAACGTGTATAGATATCCCAAAACGGTATCTCTTGGTAATCCACAACATCTCGAATTAAATCACTGCGCATCTGCTGCAACACGACTTCCACTTTCGCCCGCTCATTAAGCTCGCGTAAACAACGTTTTTCGCCAAAATCACGCAGCGCTTCACCCGCCCCAAGATTCACCAGTCCATCATACGTGGTGTGCGCATTCCAGTCATACTGCGCGTTGCAATTGAGTGTTTTCAGATAAACCAAGCGGTCAAACATGGTTTGCACGCGATTTTTCTGCATGATGCGGTCAAGCTGCAGGGCATCATTACCAAAAAAGTAATAAGCGCGATCTTCATGGCGATCAACAAAGTGGAAGTTGGGAATGCCAGTGCCCCCCTCCCCTTCCACTCTTGCCCCCGTTTTGATGATAGGCAAATTCCTCACACTGATGGTTGGCGTTGAAGAGATGCCCACTCTGGCGATGGAGTCTTCATGGTTTTGGTATAAACGTTTGAAGAAAGGCAGATAATAAGGGTCTTGATACGGTTGTGTCGCAAGGGTTTGTAAAAAACGCATTTGCTGCTTGTGGGCAGGCTTCTGTCCATCTGGTCGCTGATCACTCCCCGCTTGCCACTCAAGATGTTTATCATAGGCCGTCGAGATAAACGGCTTATTTGGTGAAACCAACCCCTCCAACAAGCCTTGCTGTAGGCCATCCACCGTCACTTGCACTGCCAGTCGGCGTTGTTGCTGCGAAGCAAGAAAGGCCAGCAGAGCTTCGGGATCATCATCAAATGCTTCTTGCAGCCAATGATCCAGCGCTTGCTGCCTTTCATCTTGATAGACAAACTGGCGATACGCTTTAAGTACATTGAGGCGAACGAAATCAATTAGGGTCACCGTAATCGCTTGTGCCTTATTGTTAACCTTGTTTTTGTGCTCCGGTTTCCCATCTTCGATAATGGCGTTGAGCGCATGTTTCATTTCGCCCTCATCCATCCCCGATGCCACCTGCTGCAAAATATTCAGCACAATGGGTTCTATCTTCGTCACCAACGCTAGATCTTCCGCCGATTGTGTTAAGTAGCGATATTGTTCAGGGAGCGTTTCTTGATCTTGCCATTCGCCAATTTGTACCAATGCATCGTAAACCGTCACCAATGCAGCGATAAAATCACCATCCACTTTAATGCCTTCTTGGTGCGCTTGATCTTTTTCATGTTGCTTGGTTTCGACCGACGTAGCGTGTTCCACTTGGAATAGCGAGTGTTGGAATCCGGTGAGTGCTTGTTTGTCGTACACTTGGAACAGATAGTTGCGAAACTCATCCTCATTCCCCAAGCCGCTGTAACGGTCGTAGTATTGGTAAAGGAAGTAGCCTAGAGGAATGGCATAGCTGGGATCGGCAATCTGCTTCATCACTCGCGCTTTCACTGAGGTATCAAGAGGAAGCGTCAGAAGATAAGTTTCTAACGTCATTCCACCGATGGTAAATAGAGTGACATCACGGGCAAAACGCGTGGAGTAACTGAGCGATGAAACCACCTGATTTTTCAGCACTTCGCTGGAGTTAAACAGCCCACCGAACACAGGCGTATTTCCCACTTCCGCCAACAATGGGGCAGGTATCGCGCCAGCCGCTGATGCCAAAACTAACCCTATCGCCTTTGAGCGTAACATAAACAGCTTTTCCTTAAGATTCTTAGTATTGGCTGATTGTGTCAGTCTATGAGCGAAGTGCAAGCTTGAGGCGTAAGCAAAAGTAAGACTCGGGGAGAGGCGCACAAAAAAGCGGCATTACTGCCGCGATTAAGAGCAATGGATTAATAGCGATGAATGTCATGCGCTTACGAAGCGCGTAAACAATCTTGCTCAAACGTCAATGCAATCAACTGACTAAATGGCATCGGTTTGTAAAAATAGTACCCTTGGACAAGGTGTATCCCCAGTTGGGAGACAAAGTTCAGCTCAATTTCGGTTTCCACCCCTTCCACCACAATTTCTGCTCCAGTGGTTTTCACGATCTCAGTGGTCAAACGAAAGAGCTCTCTGCCCTTATGGTTATCCAGATTGAGCACCAACGAACGGTCGATTTTCACTTTGTCGAAATCGAACTTAGAGAGGTATCCTATGGATGAGTAGCCAGATCCAAAATCATCGAGTGCGATTTGTACCCCTTTCCCTCTGAGTTTGTCCAACACACGTTGTGTTTGTTTGGCATCCTGAATCAGCAGCTCTTCGGTGATCTCCAGTTCCACTTGATGAAAATCCAGAGCACTCTCTTCGATCATGTTAATTATACGACTGGCGAAATCCGCAACTAAACAAGTTTCTGGTGAGATGTTAATCGACACTTTGAAACACGGATTGCTCGCTAAAGGTGACACTTCACATAAAGCGGTCCTCACGACCCATAAATCCAGCTCAGATGTGAGTCCTAACAAGCGAAAATCATTGAGGAAGTAAGGCGGTGTGATCTGCCCTGAATGGTCTTGATGACGGATCAACACTTCAACGGAGTTGATCTGCTGCTTATCCGTATCAAACTGCGGCTGGTAAAAGAGCACAAAGTCACCACTCAGTTTCAACTTCGCGACGCGCTGCTGTGCGGAAAATTTTTCCATCATTTCAGGAAACAATGCCCCCGCCGTTTTGCCGTTGTCCAACGCTTCATAGTCAAAAAAATCGTCCGAAGCGGATTTAAACAACGTGGTATCAGCGTTGGCTATTTGGTCCATACGACGAAAGAAGGGGTAATAAATCAGAATACCCGCCAAGATAATAATGGCTTGCAATAGAGTGGCAGAAAGATGCCCTCCGGTTGCGATATAACCACTCCATAATGGGGGACTCATCCAGCTGATGATCTCTGACACTGGTGGTACTAGCCCAAATAACGTGGCGTAGTATGCGGTCACTAACCCTACAACCGGCACCAACAAGAAAGGGATGATCAAAATGGGGTTAAACATAATTGGCAAACCGAAGATCACCGGCTCATTGATATTGAAAATGCTTAATACCAATACCGCGATCCCTAGAGAACGATACGCTTTGTGCTTGGTGAGTAAAATCATGCAGATCACTAAGCTCAAGGTATTACCTGCGCCCCCCATTCCTGCATAAATGTCATAGAAGTTACTTGTCAGGATGGGGAGTTCACTCCCGGTTTGCGCACTCACCTGCAAAGCATTGTGAGTCAACTCATACAACTCCGCTTTATAAGGTGCGAGCACGATATGGCCATTAATGCCAACACTCCAAAAGAGGTTTCTGACTACCTCATAAATCACACCGTGCGAAAGGCATTCGAGTGTCAACTTCGGCAATGCCCACTCTGAGAGATGGGGGAAATCAACTAACCACTCTAAGGCGTAACCTAATGAGGTGTAGAACAACACCAACAAGAATGTCGAGAGCACGAGGTTAATTGACTGGTCGACAACGCTCGGAAGCTTGGATTGAACAAACCAATCGCGCTTGGAGACAAAACGAATCGACAAACTCACCAAGGTTGGGATGATGATCGCCAGAGGATAATTGCTTGGCACTATGGTGCCTACTTGCAACAAACCCCAGTTATGACAAATGACAAAATAGATCACCATGGCTGGCGTGATCACCGTGACTTTTGACAGCTTGTGCAACGAAGCGAGAAATAAACTGTAGTAAACCAGCAAAAGAATCGGGAAAAGGCGCCAGATAATATCACTCGCGACCAAAACGTGCTCTGCGGCCTGAGTGTATCCAGTGATATTGAGCAGGTTACTGATCAAGATACTAAATGCAGAAATCAACGAGATTGGTAATAGCATGACAAATGTATTACATAACCCGTTTAAATAAGCATTGCTGGATAACGTTGTTAGAAGAGAAATTAAGGGTGATTTTTTCATTAGACCAGATTATTCCAAACACCAGGTCTTAAGGCATCTTTTCTTTATTTTTATAGAGAATTGAATTCCAAGACAAATTTAGAAGAATTAGCCACCTGAAATTCCATTTAAGTTCAACTGAAAACAGTAGAAAGTTGATCGTTCAACTGAGGCAAAATACATTCATCACTATTATTTCAATCCTTGTTGTATTTATATATAAAATAAACAAAAGATAAATATGACAAGATGAACTATCATTCCAAATTATGACAACGCCACAATTAGGGGCGTGAACATTACGCCCCTAATTTGGCATCGTCCATTCAAGATTTCAATCCTGACGATAGTGATTTTCAATTAATTGAACGAGGATAACATTCTTCATAGAGGGACATAAAATCTTGACGAATCAAGCTTTCAAGATGAACAGCCTTTTCCGTAGGACAGAAAATCATAAAATTCACCACTTGCTCGCCTGCGGCTGCGCTCGTGATATGAATATGAGGCTCTGCTCCTGGCAAATCAACGCCAGCGTGTTTTTCGATCATCGTATTATAACGTTTTGCAACGTCTAAAAAATAATGACAGTGTTCTTCGATTTTAATTTCTAAATCAGCCAGCAAAGGATAAAGATTCACAAAATCCGGCACCACAATTGAAAAATGATGGTACACATAACGCTTCATAAAATTGAGGTTTTTTACCGGATAAGTAAAAAACATGCTATTCGGCAAGGTAATCGTCTTCCCTGTGTAATGATATTGCCCGTGATGCAAATCGATTTCTTGGATCACGGTCGCCATCATATTGTGATCTATCACTTCACCGGCAATTTTTCCCACTTCAATCCAGTCGCCGACTCGGAAAGAGCGAGAACTGGCTCGCTGGATAGAACCGGTAAAACAGAGAATAATTTCTTTCGACGCCACCACAATCGCAACGGCAATGGCGGTCACCGATAGCGCAAACTGGTTGATTTCCGATTGCCACAAAACAAACAGAATTAAGCTGGTGATGGCAAAGGCACCGTTTTTTGTCCGAGACATCCAACTGCGCTGCTTCTCGGTGATAAATGCCGCTTCCCCACGGATACGAGACAGCACTAACTGCCTAATCATGATAATGAACAGGATGATCAGTGCGGTGAAAAAAAGCTTATGTTGAAGCAAGAAATCAATAACGAGCTGTAACTTTTGCAACTTATGTCCTTAGATGTACTGCGATTCTGAGTTGGTGTCCAAGCGCCATCACTTTATAAAAAGCAAATCCAGAGCGCAATTTGCAGATGAAAAAACGTTAACCACTGGCGATTTCTAGCAAATATCACTCATTTATAAGATAAGTAAGCGCAAAATAGAAAACACCTCAAGGGAAAGCTATGCGCCGTTTCCTCTGATTAACGTGAATGATTTAACGGTATTTGGCTGAGGTAATGAACTGACTGAAGGTTTCACACCAAACGATCGCCGTTGTGTAGTTTGCCACGTCAACATCACTTGGAATGGGCAGAATAAAGCGGTCAAATGTTTTGACATCTCCAACACGGACCAACTGCTCTTTGTTGGCTAAGAAGTCAGCTTCTGTCTCAATAAACGTTGGCGATAGATAAAGCTTATAGTCGGGACCTGGAGCGAGTTCACCCAAAAAAGCAATACTTTGCGCATCAATCACAAGCTTACCTTCTCCCCAATGTAAGAAATCGCTGTCAGCACGATCGCGGCTAAATTCCCCTTGATAACTTGGGGCAAGCATGACGCTTGCAACCGCCTGTTGAGAGGGGCTCGTAGGTTGAATCAAAATCGGCAGAAGATAAATCCCTAACCCAATACCACAAACCAACATCGCGATGTGAGAAATGATTAAAAGTCCGTATTTCATGCTCTGTGTTCCTGTTTCTTTTTCTACCATCAACTTTTAACGTGCTTCAACGTGTAACGCTTGGCGAATCAAAGATTGTCGTGACGATGGGTGATGTTGGTTTTAAATTGGGTGAATGAATAGAGAGTATATACCCAAGTGACTTCAAGATGCTGGGATCTAGGCGGTATCATCAACATCAAATCAATACACATCAAGAGAAAGAAAAGTCCGAAGGTTATCACCCTCGGACTAGATTAGAGCATTCAACATAGGTCCTAATGGGGGATCAGGTACACTTTTGCTTATTGCTTTTTAAGACGGTAGAAGTCGGCCAAATCACCCGTGATCTTCTGACCGTTGATGTCGAGCATCATCAGCACATTTTCGCCAACGAAGTATTGGTTCAGTGACCCCTCTCCTTCCAATGTCACCACACTGCCACTCTCGTCCCAGTTAAAGTGGCCTTCAGACTTGAACGTACCATCTTGTTTGCCTTGATAAGTTTCTTCTAAAACGTAACTGCCATCGTTGTTCAATGTTAAGGTCACATCGATACCGCTGCAATCGGCGCAAGGTAGAGTACCAGTATACGTACCATTCCAGTCCAATGCATTTTTCGCATTGTGCGCACTATCGACAAACGTTTCAGTGGTCACAACATCCGTATCTGCAGATTGGTTTGGCTCCACCACGACAACAGCTTGTGTCTCTTCGCTAGGCGTGGCTGCAGGGGCTTGTACTTGCTTGTCATCTTGGCAGCCCGCTAAAAGAATCACCACACCACCTAACGCTAACATTGTCTTTTTCATTTGATATTCTCCATATCCATCACTGTCACTCTATAGTAGCGAGCCTTTCAATTTTCACGTCAATAGAAAGTCATGCTGTGATCGTTTCCGGTTAGAAATTCTCTGTAATGTCAATATTGTGTTGTCAAGAAAACGCCAACTGCTCACACCAGTAGGAGACACTACTAAAGCGATTAAATAGTGAACAATAATTTAACAAACTAAATTTTTATACATTTTTATTGCATAGATCAGCAAAAATGCTAGCATAAGCCAAAATGACAACCGATGCAGATTAGTAGCATGTCTATTCAAGTAAAAAGCGTTAATAAATCTTATGGTTCCAACCAAATTTTGCACAACATTAGCTTTGAGTGTGCGAAAGGCGAAACATTGGTTTTACTTGGCCCAAGCGGTGCGGGTAAGAGTTCTCTACTGCGTGTGTTGAACTTACTTGAATCCGCTGACAACGGCCAACTGACCATCGCGAATCAAGCCTTTGATTTTGCTTCTTCTCCAAGTGAAGCCGATGGCCTGCTGCTGCGTCGAAAAGTCGGCATGGTGTTTCAACAATACAACCTCTGGCCACATCTCACTGTGATTGAGAACCTGATTGAAGCGCCGATACGAGTACTGGGCGTCGCTAAAGCAGAGGCGATTGAGCAAGCAAGAGAAATTTTGGCGACCTTGCAGCTAGCGGATAAAGCGGATGCATGGCCGTTGCAACTTTCTGGTGGCCAACAGCAGCGTGTTGCTATCGCGAGAGCATTAATGATGAAACCGGAAGTGCTGCTTTTTGATGAGCCTACCGCCGCTTTGGATCCTGAAATCACGAATCAAGTCGTGAAGATCATTTCAGGCCTGAGTGATACTGGCATCACCCAAGTTGTCGTTACTCACGAAGTCGATTTCGCTAAGAAAATCGCTAGCCATGTCCTTTATCTCGAAAAAGGTCATATCGTTGAGCACGGCACCAAACAAGCTTTCAGCGAACCGCAAACCCGCGCGTTTGCCGAATATTTAAAACACTAACAACCCATCCAATCGGTTTAGTTTGATGGCGACAAATCGCGCCAAACCTGAACAGAACGGAAATGACGATAAGCTGACTGTTCGTCTTTGACGTCAGCGCACAGATAGACACGGAGTATTGCAATGAAAAAAATTTTACTGGCGTCCCTTATCGGCCTTGTTTCTGCCAATGCAGCAGCGCAACAAGAGATTAAATTTGCGATGGAAGCCACCTACGCACCATTCGAATACATGGATGAGAATAATCAAATCCAAGGTTTCGACGTCGATTTAGCGAACGCACTTTGTCAGCAACTGGACGCAAGCTGTTCCTTCCATAACCAAGCCTTCGACAGCTTGATTCCTGCTCTGAAATTCAAACGTTATGATGCAGCAATCTCAGCAATGGACATTACCGATGCACGTTTAGAACAAGTGGCTTTTAGCGATGCGTACTACGACAACTCAGCGGCTTTCGTGTCATTTGCAGGCAAGGTCGCCGACCAAGCAGCACTGAAAGGCAAACGTGTGGGCGTACAAAATGGCTCTACTCACCAAAGCTTTTTGCTAGAACAAATGACTGGCGTTACTGCCGTACCATACGCAAGCTATCAAGATGCGTTTCTTGATATGAAAAATGGCCGTATCGATTCCGTGTTTGGTGATACTGCTGTTGTGGCAGAATGGTTCAAGAAAGAAAACAATCTCGCTTATGTCGGCGAGCACGTCACCAACGCACAATACTTTGGTAATGGCTTTGGTATCGCGGTCAACAAAGACAACCAAGCCTTGGTCGACCAACTGAATGCCGCTCTAAAAGCGGTAAAAGCAAACGGCGAATACCAAGCAATCTTCAATAAGTACTTCGGTAACTAATATGGCATTAACGGGTTACTCTCTTTCTCTCGTCCAAGCAAGCTGGATGACCATCCAGCTTGCGCTGGTCAGCTTAGCCGTCGGTTTAGTGTTAGCGGTTGTTTTCGCTGGTGGCGAGATGACTCGCCACCGATTAGTGAAATGGCCAACTACTGCGCTGGTGACGGTGCTACGCGGCTTGCCTGAGCTTTTGGTGGTGCTGTTCATCTACTTTGGCTCAACACAAGTTCTGTTTCTACTGACTGGCGATTTTATCGAGGTAAGCCCGTTTCTTTCTGGTGTGATTGCCCTTTCTTTGATTTTTGCTTCTTACGCTTCTCAGACCATTCGCGGCGCATTGAAAGCCGTTAATAAAGGCCAACGTGAAGCGGCCAGTGCTCTAGGCATGAGTAAAAGTCGTACTTTTTTTAGAATTGTGTTACCCCAAGCGGTGCGCCATGCGCTGCCAGGACTCACCAACCAATGGTTGGTGTTATTGAAAGACACGGCGTTGGTGTCATTAATCGGCGTGACGGATCTTCTCAAACAAGCGCAACTGACGTCGGCGGCCACTCATGAAGCGTTTACTTGGTATGCCACCGCTGCGGCCATTTACTTAGTCATCACGCTTGTAACCCAGCGCGCAGTAAAAATCATCGATGCCAAATTTTCCGCACAAGGATTGAGTCTTGATCAAGGAGCCAAAGCATGAAAGAACAACATCTCTGGCAACTGTTAGAAGGCTTAGTCACCAGCCTTGAGCTGACAGCGGTTTCACTGTTGGTGGGCTGTATTTTATCGTTACTGATGACCGCGACGCTTATTCTACGCACGCCACTTTTACACTGGTTCAGTCGCGGTGTGATCACCTTGTTCACCGGCACGCCACTGCTCGTGCAGATTTTCCTGATCTATTACGGCCCAGGCCAGTTTGACGCCATTCGCGACAGCTTTGTTTGGCAATGGCTAAGCCAGCCTTGGTTTTGTGCCATGCTAGCACTGGCTCTAAACACGGCCGCATACAGCACCCAATTGTTCAAAGGCGCATTCAACGCGATTCCATCAGGGCAGTGGCAAGCTTGTCGCGCGCTTGGGATGAACAAATTAGTGACATTGAAGGTGTTGCTACCTTACGCACTGCGCCGCGCCGTACCGGCTTATTCCAACGAAGTCATTTTGGTGTTCAAAGGTACCTCGTTAGCGAGCACCATCACCATCATGGATCTGATGGGATACGCGCAACGCATTAATGCGCAAACTTACGATACCTTGACGGTATTTGGTGTGGCCGGTGCTTTTTATCTCACCATCAACGCCATCATGACGCTGATTTTCCGCCAGGTAGAGAAAAAAGCGCTCGCGTTTGAAGCACACTGAAAAGCCTATCTTGCATCACATTTCGGCCGAAAAATTTCCATCTTTTCGGCCGTTTAGCCGCTAAATGTTCTATTCGGTCGCTTTTTTGACGACAACTAGCCGCGTTCTCACTTTTCCCCTCTTCGTTGCCTATCTTTTGCTCTAAAGTAATGCTATCGCAATGCCAATTTTTTAGGAGAAGAGATGGGAAAACAGTATTTGGAGTTAATGCCACAACATATCGACTTTATTCAACAGCAAAAGATTTTCTTCGTCGCAACCGCCGCGGAAACAGGCAGCGTCAATCTCTCCCCAAAAGGAGGAGACTCGCTAAGAGTTATCGACCATAAAACCATTGTTTGGCAAAACTTAACGGGCAGTGGCAACGAGTCCGCGGCTCATACGATTAAAAATCCACGCATGACTCTCATGTGGTGTGCGTTTGAAGGCGCACCTGTGATTCTTCGCACTTACGGCAACGCCACCGTACTTCATCAAACTGACCCACTATGGCAAAAGTACCTTGCCCTTTTCCCAGCCAGCGTCGCTACGCGGCAACTGTTTGTGTTGGACATCAACCTAGTGCAATCCTCTTGTGGAATGTCGGTTCCATTGTTTGAGTATCAAGGTGATCGAGACGAACTGGCAGCATGGTCAGAGAAACAAGGCAAAGAAGGCATTGAGGCCTATTGGCGCAAGAAAAATCAGCAAAGTATTGATGGTTTTGAAACGGAAATAATCATTCGCACGGGTATCGAGAATTGATAAAAAAAGCCACCACTTTTCAGTGGTGGCTTCGCTTGTCGACATGATTCGGTCGCAATTATCGAGGATCAAGACCCAGCTTTTGCAGTACCAGTTTGAAGTTCTCGCGGCGTTCTTTCACGTTGTGAACATCACCTGTCGAACAGGTCAAATCCGGACAACCACGGTTAACGATACCTGAGACGTCATCGATAAATTGAGAGCCTTGCAGACCGCTGTCCACGTACTTCTTCAACTCATTGTAGTAGTTCCAATCCGCGTATTGACCACCTTCATCGTTGTAGGCTTGTACTGAGGTTACCCAGTAGAAAAGACCTGCGATCCACTTGATCTCTTTATTCTCTTCCGAGCTACAAATCAGACCTGGGTTAGAACAGAAATCCAATTCTGCGTAGAGTGGGTTCTCTGGTGGTGCTTCTACCGTGACACCGTCAATCGTTTTACCAATGGTTGATGGGTCAACGTGCGAGCGACCTAGGTAGTGGTTAAGCGTACCGAAGTTCTGACGACCTGTGGTTTGGATAACACCACGACCCCACCAGCCACAGCCTTCTACGCTTTCTTGGCTGCTGCCGTCCCAAATGAACTTACCGGCTTTCTGACCAACATAAGTCTTACATTCGTCGCGTTCCCACACTTGTTTTGACGTATCCACGTTTTCAGGAACATCGTTACAGTGACCGTTGTTGGTCCAACGACCTGCCGCACCGTTCACCAATAAACCACGCTCTTCCAGCACGGCATCAGGCGCTGCAAAGACAGGAGCGGGTGCGCCATACCATTTCGCATGCGTCAGAGCACTCACTTCCATCTTGTCATCGCGAGGACAAGAGTACGCATGATCCAGACCAGAGACTGGGTTGACACCGTAATCTGCGTATTTCTGACCAAGTTGACCACAGCTGGCGGTCATTGGGTAATCCGTTGGCGCGCCGTATTTCACTTCAGACCAGTTGTTTTCATCACAGGCGTTGTAACGAATCGTCTCTTGCATACTTTGTGCAAGGAACGCAGCAATCGCAACTTTCGCGTATTTGATGTTGGTCGCGTCATCGACTTCGTCGTCCATCAGCCAGAACTTGTTACCCGCCACACCAATGTTGTGCATTGCGTTCAAGCCATCGAGGAAGTCGTTCCACTTGTACACCGTTGACGGAACCCACTGAGACTGTGGCGTTTCGTATAGGAAAGCTTCGTTGTTCATTACACTCTCAGCGTTGGCTAACTCTTGGTTTAACGCTTCAATGCGAGTCAATGAACCTTTCTCTAACTCTTCACCCACGTAGTACAGTGGCACTTTCGCCGTTTGATACAGTTCAATCTTGCTGGTGAGTGCAGGTGAGTCTTGATCAAACATCAGTGCAAACACGTTACTGTAAGCCGCTTTACGAATTTGCTGCTCACTTTGTGTATTGCCCATGAAGTAGTTCGCAGTTTGCTCTGTCGGCATGTTCGCGAGCATTGCCGGTGCTTCAACGTAATCTGTGACCTGTTTGACGAACTCAAGCGCGTGATGCCACTGCGCGCTGGTTAGCGCCGCTGTCTCGCTCGACTTAGTAAACGCGACAAAGTCCGCTTTGTTTGCAGAATCCACTTTGTAAAGCTCGAAGCTATCCAGCAAATCCGCAGAGAAGACCGACGCTTCATCCCATACCGATTGACGGCCAGAATGCGTATCGTACGCGAACTCACCAATGCTCAATGACCAACCAAACGTCGCTTGTGGTGCAAGTGTCGTGAAGATCAAGTTGTGCGCATGCGCCCAGCCTTTCACATCGTCACTCAGTGCGTTGATCGCATCAATATCAATACGGCTGCCCGTGATATCAATGGCGTTCGTCAGGGCTTGTTTAACCGCAACGGAACCAAACGACGCACCTTTGTCTCGCGTGGCAAGATCCAAAACATCCGATTGAATCACGATAGATGCTGAGCCTGCGTTCTCGGCCTGCTCTAGGACAGAGACAAACGAACGAGTCAGTTGCTCTACGTCTGTTAATGCATCACTGCTGCTTGCTGCAATAGTTAGCGTGCTTGGAGCTTGAGTGGATGGGCTCGCCACTACGAATGTGTTTGGCCAGCCAGCCACTTCTAGACGCACTGGGTCCATTGGGTTGCGCAATGATAGTGCAGGCGCAGTACCCGGCTCTGTACCGTCACAGTTTAGGTGCAATGACCACGAGCTATCACTGCCAGGAACAGATTGCGTCCAGTAAACCGCTGAGTAAGCAATGTTTTTGTGCACCATAATGTCACCGCCAGTCGCGTGATCACCACGAGTCCAATCTGGGTACACGTTGAAATCGGCACACAACCCACCGGTTGGCGGAGGGGTCGGTGTTTCTACTTTTTCAACGGTGATGCTAACACGAGCGGTTGATGTGAGGTTTTGCGCATCGGTGGCCACCGCTTCAAGCGTGACATCACCAACTTGAGATGCCGTCCAGTTGCACGAGTATTGACTTTCCGTCGACGCGTTAAACTCACAAATTTGCTGGTTGTTTGCTGTTACGATAACGTGCGATAAGTCATCATCAGCGTCCGTTGCGCGAACGGTGATCGCAACGGTGTTACCGTCTTCAAACTTAGAGCCATTCGCTGGCGAAATAAAGCTCACTTCCGGGCTTACAAAGCTTGGCTCATCTTGAACAGAAACCGCAATGCTGCGCTGCTCAACCATTTGGTTATCCTGGCCTAGCACCACCACTTTGAGGGTTGCGTTACCCACTTCGCTCGGCGTCCAAGCGTACCAGTACGTCGTTTGGGTTGGAGTGATACTACGTTGACCTAGCTTGCGGTCGTTTGCCCAAAACTCAAGAGTGGAAATCAAATCACCGTCAACACGCGCTTGGATTGTTGTCGCCTGATCAACGGTAAGGGTTTGACCTTGTGTTGGCGCCACAAATGTCAATTCACGCACGACAGGATCGAGCGGTGGCTCAACCTGCTTCTCTTTGACCGTAATACTGACGGCTTGCTCTTGTGTTAGACCAGAGTGACTTTCCACCATCGCTTTAATCGTGTGTGGTCCCACACCAGCTGACAGCCAATTTGCTTGGAAAGGTGCTTGTGTTACGCGTGCGACTTGTGTGTTGTCGACAAAGAAAGTCACCGCTTTAACAGTGGTGTTGGTTGCGGTTACGTTTGCAAGCATGGTAACCGCTTGGCCTTCTTCAAACTCCGCGCCATTCATTGGTGAGGCGATTTTCAGAGAAAGTTCTGGATCCCCCACTTCATCGTCAGCAATCAAGCGAATCGTATCTTGTAGCAGAGTCATATCCAGCACACCGCTCACCCCCAGCGTTAGCTCAATGCGCTGACCAGCAGGTAGTTGAGATTTCACCCAGCTTCCGTTATCAAAAGCCAAAGCCAGCGTGTTTTTGAACACATTACCTTGCGCATTGCTACTGAAACTCATATTTGGGTAGCTGATTCCAGCCGCTGACCAAGAAGGCGCGGACATCGTGAGATTTGAATCAAATACTATTTTGGCATCGCGTAATTCAATCGCTTTCGATCCTGTATTGGTGAGGCTCACCTTGTATGTGTTCCACCATTGGCTTTCAGAACCAACAATTGAAATTTCGCTATTTACTGCCGCCTGAGCGACAGGAAAAGCCATACTCACTGCGAGCGCAAGGACAGTAGGCACTAACCTTAGAGCTTTATTATTCATAATTGGACAACTTTTTTATTGAAGAAAAATTTGAATCTTCATTATATGAACCTGCAAAAGAAATAAGGCACGTGACGCATGTAACAAAATGTTTCTTAAAATACACATTTTAATCGAACGTATTTCATCAAGGCTTTTTCATCAAATTCACCACAAAAAATTAAACTTAGAGATTGCTTCCTATAAATTGAATGAATTGATGGTCAATTAAAAATAATTTAATTCAAAACGATAACGAAAAATAGACAAAGAAATGCAACGTAAGAATATTCCCACACTGTTATTTTTCATTTTAAAATCACAAAGAAACATTTTGTTACAAGATGAGCAAATTGCAATCATTGATGATCAACTTGATTGACCACCATTCTGATAATCGCAGCCAATACTGTTTATAACTCACTATTTTTAGAGCATTTATTCTTGATGGATAACAGGGAAAAGCCGAGCCAATCGGCAATAAAGAGATGCGGCCCTTCCCTCCCTCTCACACTCATAACTCAAGAAGGAGGAAGGAGCAAAGAGGCGTTAAACGACACTCGATGTTTCAAATTCTCGCAAGACTTGCGCTAATGGTTGTGGCTTATAAACACCAAAACCTTGTGCATAAGTAATATGCCATTGTTTAAGCATCTCAATGTGCTGTTCACTTTCGACAAATTCTGCCACGGTTTCCAAGCCAATATCATTGGCGACATTGCTTATCGACTCAACAATTAATCTGTCGGTTTCATTGGTCGGTAGATCTTTTATAAACTCCCCGTCTATTTTGACAATATCAAGAGGTAGACGTCTTAAATAAGCAAAGCTCGCGTAACCAGTACCAAAATCGTCCAACGCAATTTTACACCCCGCAGCGCGCAGCACTTTGAGTGTTTCAATCGCCTGCTCTTCATTTTGCAGTGCGGAGGACTCGGTCACTTCAAAACATATTTTATCTAGGGGCACTTGGTACTGATGGGCTTTTTCGATAATCCACGTACTCAAACCTGCCATTGCCAGTGAGCGAGCGGTTAAGTTCACCGCACATTTTTCCACACGGCACCAATTGCGCACTTGCTCATTCAATAAACGAAAAGTCTGCTCCACCACCCACTGATCTAACTGCACTTCTAACCCAAACTGATTAATCAAAGGAAAGAACTCTGATGGCAGCAAACGGCTGTCCTGCGACGTTTTCACTCGTGTTAGCACTTCAAAGCTTAATTGCTGAGAACTTGGGTCTGCCAATTTCATGTAGCGCTGACAATAAAGTTCAAACTCGTTATTTTTAAATACGCGTTGAATGTAGGCGAGTTTGTCGATCTGAGATTCTGCAATCGCCTCCCCATCAATCCAATTCACTTGTTGATTGCTGCCTTGGTGCTCGCACAGATGCGAGACGACATCGGTCAAGTCTTCTCCGTGTTTTACCACCACACAATGCAGTGTCGGAGAAACCAGTGAGATTGACGTCCCTCGCCAATAAAACTGGAAATTGTCGAGCCGCTGAGCCATTTCCGCCACAAACGGCTTCATTCGTTCATCACCTTCAATAAACCCCAATACGCCGGTCGAAAATGGAGGGCGATAACACTTGGCGTTCTCATCTTGGTTTCGATTGACGAATTGATAAATCTGGCCAATCAGCTGCGCTTTACCATCGTGTCCTAACTCACTTAAACGAGACAAGGTTGGCGACAAATCGAGATAAATCAACACGGCTTTGGGAATCGTCGTGAGGTCTTCCTCAAGCTGAGAGAGGTTAAACAACCCTGTGTAAGGGTCGATTCGCTCTGCGCGAATCTGCTGTTGTGCCAGCTCATAATGCTTTATCGCGTACCCACCAACAAAATAGCCCAATACCGTGACAACATTTAAAATCAACAATAAGCCGAAAAACTGCTCGTCCAGTATTTGATAGGTGTTCACCCGATTAAGGCTGTCATTCGCCATCACCAGGATGGTTAACGTTCCCATAAAAAGCGGGCGAACCAAACCGTGCTTGCCAAAGCCAACAATCACCAGCACCAACAAGACAAAGCAGGAAGAATAGAGCGCAAAGGAGCTAGGATGTTGGATCGCGACGGCCATCAATGAAAAACAGCACAGCAGCCACAACCAGTATGAAGGCGATGTTTTCGAAGAGCGTCGTAGCAACTTATCGAGAATCAGATATTCATGCCGCTCATTTTTGAGCAGCATGGCAAGCAAAATCACCAACGCTGGTGTCACCGTTAGCTGGGTCAGCGCACTGCCTAACACCGAATAAAGCAAGAACTCGCGCGTCATATGCAGCTGTTCAGTCAAAGCACTGATGACACTGATCATCAACGTACTCATCAATGGGTAGAACAAGCCAAACGTCACCGCATAAGCCAGCAGTCGCTTCATGGCCGAATCGCCTTCGAGACGTTTTTCTATTTGGATGAACAGCAGCGCAGTGGCAACTGGCAAAAGTGGCAACAACAGCGCGTACAAGAGTGCCACTTCGAATGGCCGACCAACGTGCAAATAATAACTTAAGAAAGCGAGAACAATCGGCAGCAGTACTTTAAGATGAAACACCAATACAGCCGAAATCACGACAGACGCAACGACAGAAATCAACTGATACTGTTCATGATGAATAGAGAATTGGCTTGACGTCCAAAATGCCAGC
Organism: Vibrio vulnificus CMCP6; assembly: GCF_000039765.1. Classification (NCBI taxonomy): domain Bacteria; kingdom Pseudomonadati; phylum Pseudomonadota; class Gammaproteobacteria; order Vibrionales; family Vibrionaceae; genus Vibrio; species Vibrio vulnificus. The sequence goes on from NC_004460.2 coordinate 883,120, forward strand.
AGGACAGCAAAGTAAGCGGCCACACCAATCCCAATATTGGGCAGTTTTACTATTTTTGGTTGCATGATTTAGCCTCTTATGAATGCTTACACATGATAACCAAGTTGAACTGCAACTACCACGTTATAAATAAGAACTCTATTTACAAAACCAAATCAAGCGCTGAGTTTATAGTTTATCGCAAGGTGATCATCCTCTGATGCAACAAGGATGTTGCACAAAACGTGTATTGCATGAAGTACGTCGAAAGGCTTGCTCAAAAGTCGCCTCTCCCTCTGCCGTCACCTTTACCTGACACATTGCTAGACCATACTGATTCGGACCATATACCCAAGTGACTTCAAGAGGCAGGATTCAGATCTTAACTCACACATTGAGGTTATTTGGGTATATCAGCAGCCAAGGAAAGGACATGTTTTATCGACTCATATGCAGCTTAGCGCTAGGACTTTGCACCGCAAGCGCACTCGCACAATCACTGCCTGCCACTAACCACAATCTCACCTTTGAAGGGCGAAACAGCAAAAATTATCAAGACGGTTCCGTTGCGATCAATTGGCCAGGCTCAACGCTGAAAACACGCTTCATCGGCAGCCACTTTGGCCTCACCATGCAAGGGAATGGCGACTATTTTGATGTATTGGTTGACGGTAAGCTAAGCAAAACACTCATGACGCAACCCAATGGCGTGACGGAAACCTTCGTGCTCTTTACATCGGAAAGCACGCAAAATGTGTTGATCGAAGTGGTTAAACGAACGGAAAACTACGCCAGTATGAGCCGTTTTCTCTCGGTTGAACACAACGGTTCAATAGACGGTGTGTGGGGACACAAGCCGCATATTCTCTTTATTGGTGATTCCATCAGCGCTGGCTTTGGCAGTGAATCAGAGAAAAGGGAATGTACATGGGAAGAAATCTACGCTACCTCCAATGCGCGTTTGGCTTTCCCTTACCAAACGGGCCAGCAGCTCAACACAACCATTACTCAAGTGTCGTTCTCTGGGTTAGGGTTAATTCGTAACTGGGGTGGAAACCAACCACACCATAACCTCACCACCTACACAGACAAAGTAGCCGCAGTCTATGGTCTAACACTCGATTATGAAGACAAGTTTCCCAATCTGATTGTGGTGGAAGTGGGCACCAACGATTTTAGTACCGATCCACAAGCCCATGAACCTTGGAGCAACATTGAAGAGGTCAAACAAGCGTGGACCGAACGTATGGTGGAATATGTGAGTGAATTGAAACACCGCTATCATGAGGTGCCGATCATTCTCATGCCGCGTCCTGCATATCCGTATGACTACATTATTCCTGCAACTCAGGACGCCATAGAAACCTTGGCACAGCAAGAGATCCATCAGGTCTATAGCCATACCTTTGTTTCACCCCTTGAAGGCTGTATCTGGCACCCTACTGCGCAAGAACACCGTGAGATTGCCACGCAACTTTCGCAGTTTATTCGTCAGCAAGCGCTTTTGACGACCCCATAATACTAACGGATAAATCGACGCTCACAGCCGCGACACATGTGGTTGTGAGCGTACTGCACGCCTCCCCACCAGCGTGCCGAATCGAGAATTTACTTTTCCATCAAAGCAGCGAAGTAGTCGTCAATTAGCTGGAAGTAACTGCCATCTTGTTTCATCTTGAGCAGCTCCAAGTCAAAGCGCTGGCACAGTTCACTATGCTGATTTTGCTTGGAAAACGCGATGTAGCTGAGGGTGGTTTGCATCGGCGGCATCAAAATCTCAAGTTGTTGCGATAGCCCCAAAGAGGCAATCACGCTTCGCGCACCAAACTCATTAGACACCCACAAATCGACACGACCTGCACTGAGCATCAGCGCACACTGCTCAGCGGAATTTTGCCGAATCACCGATTTAAACTGATTGGTATTGATCGCGTCATCCATGATCGCCCCATAGCTGACCTTGTTCACCACACACAATGTCCGTTGTTTGAAGGCTCTTTGCTCAATTTGGCTAGCGTCAACAGGCCCATTGTCCATCTGAATTAAACTGATATTTTGCCTGAACAGCACTTGTTCACTGAAATCAGCAAAACGTTCCCTCTGCTCGGTTTTAAAAATAGTAAAAATCGCATCTGCTTGGCCCGATTCAATATAATTCAATGCTCTTGCCCAAGGCAGTACGGTTATTTTTATCGGCTGTTGCAGTTTAGCAAAGACATGTTCCACCAAAGTCACTGCAACGCCCGAAACCACATCGTCTCGTGTTTCTATGTATGGCGGGTATTCTAGTGTGACGATTTCTAACACTCGCTTTTCATTCGCCATCGCGCCAAACGATAACCACACCAAGATGAACAATAGGAATTTATTTTTCACGATGATCTCCCTACATCGGATTTACCTATACCAACAATATATACAATCGATTTTATTGTTGCGTAATACCCAATTAATCTGTGGACATTGCCGGAGCAACATTGCGCATTGTTAGTCGTGCTTGTCCGAAAACCCGTTGCTCCGGCTTTTTTATCTTTTCGTTATTACAGGAGTACTAAGATGAACTTCTTTCAACTATTTGATACTGAAGAACTGTTTATTTTTTATGGTTGAGCCAAAAAATAAACCAATGAAACAGGTTTAGCGCTAACCCTTTGTTTCGTCATGCACAAAAATAAACACAACTCAAATCACAAAAACAAGTCAATTTGATTATTATTTAATCAATTACTACTTTTCTATTATTAACGCCCAAAAGAAGAGTAGTTGCAGTGAAAAGTTTAAAAGTCGTCTTTCTGCTTCAAGTCATATTAGCAGTGACATTGGTGTTACTTGTTTCCGCTTTCATCAAGTATCAAGATTTTAAGCAAAGCCTCACCGCCGATCTGCATACTAGTGTACAGAACACCAGCCAGCGCATGTCCGTCAGCTTACCTAGAGCGGTATGGGATTTTGACCTCGACACGGCGCGCACTGCCATTTCTGCTGAACTCAATCTTCCTGAAATTTCGGCGATTCAATTGACCGATACCCAAGGGGCAGAACTGCTGTTTTTGAGATTAGAGGGGCAAGGGGAAAATAAAAAACTCACCGATGTTAAAAACAAAGAACGCTATTCCGATCAACAAAGCTTGTCACGTGAGTTGACCTTTCTCGATTATGGCGAAGAAAAGCCTGTCGGTACGGTGAAAGTCTTTTTTGACACGGCAATTTTGGAACAAAAACTGCGTGAGTCCCTCTTGCTCAACATCATTGAGCTCGTCGTTTTAGATCTGATCATTTCCATCGTCATTGTCGCGGTACTCGCGACCACAGTGCTACGGCCAATTCGTCAGTTGACGGAGGTCATTCAAGCCCTCTCTTCTGGAGATGGCGATTTATCCAACAAGCTCGCACCAGCCCGTTTCAAAGAGTTTGATGACATTACCGATGGCATCAACACCTTCACCGAATCGCTTCGCGTGATTGTGCAAGACGTCAGTTTGTCATCGGTGACGTTGGAAGAAAAAGCCCGCGCCAACGGCACAGCAGCCAGAGCCAATGCCGACAAGCTTGACCAACAACGTCACCAGCTTACGACCGTCGCCGCCGCTGCGACAGAACTAAACCATTCAGTCTCTATCGTTGCCGATACTGCGGCGCAAACCGCGGACCAAGCCCACACCGCGACCGATCTTACTCACAGCGTTAATGAGGCGATCGAAAAATCTGCCAGCGAAATTGTCAACATGCGTGAAGAAATGGATCACGTGAATCAAGAAATGCACATTCTTGTCGGAGAAGGTGACAAGATCACCACCGTCCTCAATGTCATCAACGACATTTCTGAGCAGACCAACCTGCTGGCGCTCAATGCGGCAATTGAAGCAGCCCGAGCCGGTGAACAGGGCCGTGGCTTCGCGGTGGTCGCAGATGAAGTGCGTAATTTGGCCGTGAAAACCAGTCAATCCACCGAACAGATCCAAAAGAACATTGTTGCTTTGGGCAACGCCACCAACTCGGTAGAACAAGAGCTGAGCCGTATCGCCTCGTTGCTGGAAAAGACCGCCAGTCGTGTGAGTGAATCGCAACACTCCGTAAATCAAGTACAGGAGTTGATCAGCATTATCTCGGATCGCAATGGGCAAATATCCCAAGCCACAGAGGAACAAAGGCAAGCCGTGGAAGAGATCAGCCAAGCGATTGTCGAAGCGTCTGAAGCCTCCAATGATGTTTCCTCTGGTGCGGTCCAAACCGCGCAACGAACAGAAGAGGTGCTCAGCCTGAGTAAAAACATCGCACAGCACATGAAAAAATTCAGAACCTAGCTCATGGATGGCTGTGGTACATCCTCAGCCCCAAAACAACAGGCCAGATAGGATAAACCAAAGAGGATACCTCATGAATAAGCTCTTATTTGTTGTGACAACTCTATTGCTTTCTTTTTTGAGTCACGCAGCAACCATTACCGCCGCCCAAGATCCTTGGGCTCCGTTTGTGCAACAAAACAACGCCAACCCAGGTATTTCGGTGGAAATTGTTATCGAAGCCTTTAAAACACAAGGGCACGATGTGGATTTTAAAATCATGCCGTGGACCAGAGCCTTGAATGAGGTCAAAGACGGGCGAGTTGATGTCCTTGTCGCCACTTGGTTTACCCAAGAGCGCACCTCATACCTCAACTACAGTCAGCCCTATCTGGAAAATTCACTCAAGTTTATCAAACGAAGTGGTGATGGATTTGAATACAATGGTATGGACAGTTTAAGCGGCAAAAACGTTGGTATTATTCGCAACTACGGTTATGGGGACGAATTCTTAAAAGCCACCAATTTCAACAAACCCGAAGCGAACGACTTGGTGGCAAACGCCAAAAAACTGCTGGCCAAACGCATTGATTTGACCTTGGAAGATGAACTGGTGGCTAAAGCCACTCTGTCCGGTGCGGGAATGAAATTAAGTGATTTTGACTTTACCAATAACGCCCTTTCCGTCAATCCATTACACGTCACATCAGGTTTAGCCAATGCCAAAAATGGTGAGATTATTGAGGCATTTAATAAGGGGCTTGCGGAGATCAAAGCAAACGGCACCTTCGACAAAATCTTGATGAAATACGGCATCAAATAACTCGCCTTTCCCTCTAACAAACACTAACCAAATACAAACAGCCCAGATCACTCTGGGCTGTTATTGAGCTTCTCAGTAAAGCTCACGTTTATAGCGCGATCTCACCACCGTCTTCGCGACGAATCACCACCGTCGCTGCGCGTGGGCGCACTGTCATACCTGCTGGCGTTTCTTCAGCCGCATTATCGCTGTATGGCCAATTGCCTGGATGTTGGATATTCACAAACAGCGATTTGTAATCTGGACTGATGGCAAAGCCGGTCACTTCACAACCATTCGGTCCAACAAAGAAACGTTTCAATTGCGCTTGGTTAGACGCATTGACTTGGGTTTGCGCACCCGTTTCATCCACCATGCGTGAAGGCACCACCGCCAACATTTGATCGTTGGTATAACTGGTCACTTCACCCGCGCCGTTGTCCGTTTGAATCCACAAGATCCCGCGGCCGTCAAACGCCAAACCATCAGGGCTGGCGAACTGGTTCAAATCGGTTAACCCAGAACGGTTTGTCTCTGCATCGCCGTTCGCTGGTGAGCCGAAGACAAAGATATCCCAACTAAATTCTGTGGCACTCGCCCCTTCATCCCAACGAATCACATGACCAAACTTGTTGTTTAGGCGTGGGTTGGCTGGGTTCGCTTCGGTACGTTTGCTGTTGTTGGTCAGCGTGAGGTATGCCGTACCCGTAAATGGATCTACCGTGCACCACTCAGGTCTATCCATTGGCGTAGCACCAACCAGATCTGCCGCACCCGCGGTGTTTAAAATAATGTCCGCCAGCGTTGAAAAATGGTCGGCCAAAGTACCGCCAGAGGTGGTCGCACTGCTTAAAGTGAGTGGCAACCAAGAGCCACTGCCATCTTCATTAAAACGCGCGACATACAAGGTACCTTCGTCCATGTACTTGTCACCCGTCGCTAAACGGTGGCTTGGGTTGGCATCGTTCGCATCCCACAATGCTTTTGATTCAAACTTGTAGAGGTATTCAAAACGAGAATCGTGGCCGGAATAAAACACCACTGGTTTGCCCGCAACAAGCTTGCCAAAAGTACACCCTTCATGGCGAAAACGGCCTAGTGCCGTGCGTTTTTTCGCGCGTGAATTGGCCGTGTAAGGGTCAATTTCCACAATATAGCCGTGACCATTGGCTTCATTGCGATAATCATCTTGCGCAGAGGCGCCCGTTGGCAACAAGTTGAATCGAGTGAACTCGTCTAGACGTTCTTCTGTGTGGCCTGCCAACGTTTCCCATGCATAACGAGTGGTGCCTGAACCATCAATGCCAATGCGCTTTTGATCTTCGGTTTGCGTTCCAGTGTGAATGAAATAGCCCGGCCAGTTTTCTTCACACGTAAGGTACGTGCCCCAAGGAGTATAACCGTTACCGCAGTTGTTCAGTGTGCCACGCGCCTGACTGCCATCGGGTGAAAAACGGGTAACCAGGTGAGAGGAATAGGCCATTGGGCCTGAGATATCCATGACTGTTGCGCCGGTATAACGGCGATTCAATGGATCACTGTCGACCATTTTCCACACATCATTGTCGAGTTGGATTCGAACCACTGAGACCCCGTGAGCATTGATCTCTTTACGTACTTCATCAACAACAGTACGCACACCGTTAAGCACCGTCGGACCCGCTGGATGCAAAGCCGCAAGATCGATGTACTCGTGGTTCACGCACAGTAAACCATCGTTTGGATTGCCATTGATAGGGAAGAAATGCATGCCATCATGGTGCATGCCCAATGCATTGAGTTGGTCTTCTGCGGTGTTGCTGCCATCCGCTTTCCACGCGCTGGCATTGCCATTTAAAGGCGTACCCCATGGCACCAACACTTGTGCTTTGTAGCCATTTGGAACGCTCACGGCATCGGTGAGTGATCCGGCAATAGAGTCAAAATTCAGAACAGCTTGAGATTGAGAACCAGAAGTACCACCTGCGACACTTCCGCTGTTTGAAGAGCTGTTGCAACCGGCGAGGCCAAATGCGCCAAAGGCCGTCATAGCGCTAATGCCTAAACCACCTTTCAAAATGTTGCGACGGGATAAACTCGCTTCTAACACCTCCTCAAAAGGTTTGTTTTTGCTTTTGTTGTAGCGAGTCGCGTCGAAGGTTTCCTTACTCATGATGTTTATCTCTTGGGTTAATGAAGTTGAGCGCGACCCAAGATAGGCTAGAAAAATGACAAAACAGGTCTATCTTTATGAATGTTTTGTTGTGTTTGTGTTGTCAGTTGGTCAATTCATTGAATATTGACTCAATTGTATTTGGTTTCATGGGCAATCAAGAGTATAAAGAGCTCGCCTATGCTTGAGATCGTCATCTTTTAAGTCTAGAACTTCCCCCTAGAGTTGCTGAGTGAAACGCAACACAAGCAAGCACATTTTAGTCAATACAAAATCGAGAGAAGACCATGAAACTAGATAAAGTGGAAAACAAAAATCGCCGCCTACGTAAAAAACTCTTTTTAGGTGAATTCGCTATTCTCGGTTTCGAGATCAGCTGTGAAACCGATATTCACGACTTTGATCGTTACGACGTGTTCGTTGATGACTTCATTGATTTTATTGACGCAAAAGGCCTATGTTTTGGCGGTGGCGGTCTTGAGCACTTTGAAGGTTTCATCTGTGCGAAAGAGCGTTACGAAAGCGCGACTGAAGAACAGCGCGCAGCAGTCGTAGAATGGCTGAACGCACGTGCAGAAGTGAAATCTGTATTGGTAAGTGACCTAGCAGATGCGAACTACTTATAATTCGCAGCGGAATGAAGAAACGGCCCATCATGGGCCGTTTTTGTTTTGGCTTAAAGTGTTTGATCGTTTTCACTCACTAGGGTGACCACACTGTCATCATGCAGATGAAAAAAAGCCGTAAACCGCTGCTGAAGCATGTTTTGCTCTGCCCCTCGACAAAGACATAACGCCAGCTTACCGCGATGAAGATCCACCTCCTCTACGTAGGAATGGGAGAACTCCAAGTAACGACCGACGGTCGGGTAAATCGCTTTAAATAAGCTTTCTTTGGCAGAAAAAACCAAGGACACTAAACGATGGATTGGCCAATCCGTCGCTGCTACCAAAGCCCGCTCTTGTGGTGTCACCAAAATCAGCGGCATGATTTCCTTCGCAGCACGTTCACTGACAAATTTCTCCATATCAACACCAAGTTTTGCATGTTCATGCATTTTACTAACCACGCAAATCGCAGTGTGATCGGTATGCGATATACTACCAAGCCATCCTGACGGCCATTGTGGCGCTCGGTGCTCCCCCACACAGACGTGATATGAAGGACTTTTAAGCGCCACTAACGCATCACGCGCAACCACGCGCCCAGCAACAAACTCCGCCCGACGCTTGCAGCTTGCTTGCTGAAGTGAATCTGGCACCGCGATCTGCCACGCTTGCGCACTGTTGGGCTCAAAGCTAGACGCATCAAACTGACGCTGCCAAACCGTGTGCCCACCTAAGCTCAACGTGGTGGGGTCTGAGAGCCGCATCGGTTTACGCGCCTTCGTGTGCCAGACAGGCCGTTGCTTCTAGCGCCGCCACTTGTTCTTGTAGCTGAGCCAAATCCTGATCTTGCGCGACGCAACCAGCGAACACCTCAAACAAGCGACGATTGACGTCCGAAAGCAGTGTCACTTGAGCTGGACTGTAATTTTTGTTCATGTAACTCATCATCACGCGCAGAGTTTGCTCGCCATCAATGCTCTCTTCCATGACTTCAAACTGCAGCCCCAAACCCGATTCACTTTTGTCTGGATCAACTTGCTGGAAGCGGACACGCTCGTTTTCAGACAGTTCAAACGCACCATGAAACTTGTTCTTGGCGTGCAATTGAATGAAGACTTCAAACATGTGTCCTTCGGTGTCGTGGTCAACCCCTTTTAAGCCCTCTTCAATCAAATCGATAGGAATATCCGTGTAGGCCATGGATTCATTGATGCTGTTTTTTACCTGCTCAATCAACTGCCAGATGGATTTGACCCCGGCGAAATCAACCAATTGCACGCCTAGCGTAGTGAAATACCCGACCGTATCAAAGTAGTCTGCGTCCAAACGGCCAGCAGCGGGTGTGCCGACGATCAGTTTTTCAGGCGCACCAAGTAAGCGTAATGAAGCGGCAATAGCGGCATACACCACGTTGAACAGCGACGCACTGCGCGCTTTAGCCAAAGCATACAGCTGGCTGCTGACTCGCTGCGGAATTTTGATTTCTACCCAACCGCCTTCACCACATTCGACCTGTTGTTCAACACTTAACGGATGATGAGCGGGAAAAATCGGCTCCGCCCAAGGCAGCCCTTCAAATTTGTTCAGCCAGTAGGATAAATGCGCTTGGTTAACATCGGAGGCACGTTGTTTTCTGGCGAATTCATGGAACGGTCGTGGCTGCATGTGCCACAGCGGTTCGTGACCTTGAACATAACATCGATAGGCCAGCGCCAGTTCATCCATCATGGTATTTAACGACCACTCATCCAGTACGATGTGATGGAACAACAGAGACAAGTACTGTGCTCCGTCAGCATCGTCCGTCACAAACCTCAGCCGCAATGGCAATTCGTTGTCCAGATCAAACGCGTACTCGGCTTCTTGCGCTAGAAGGTCGCTAACCGACAATCCTCCATTTTGCTGCGAGGTCCAAAACCATTGATACTCTGTCAGTTTTTCTACCGGAATCACTTGCTGATATGGCTGGTTGTCTTCGGTGGAAAACCGCGTACGCAGCCCAGTGTGGCGCAGCAAAATCTCATGGAAAGCCCGGCCAAATGCCGCTTCATCAACACGATCCAAAAACTTCAGTGCAAACGGCAAATTGAAGATATTGTTGAGACCAACGCTGGCGTATTTGCTCATCGCTTTCCACAATGAATGTTGCGCCAATGACAAAGGTGCTCTGTCCAATGCGATGGGATTGTGTTGCGATTGTGCAGTTGCCTTGGCTTCGCAGTGAGACGGCTGATGCACGACCGCCTGTTGCACTTTCGCCTGTTGCACTTTCGCCTGTCGAGCCAACTGTTTCGCACTCGGGAAGCTGAACATGTCGTTGATGTGGATTTCTATGCCATGATCCGATAGCAGTCGACCAATTACTCTGGTCGCGATGAGGGAGTGGCCACCAAAATCAAAAAAGTCATCGTCTGCTGTCATCGTTTGGTTCGCAAGTGCCGTTCGAAACTCTGCCAGGATCGCCGCTTCCACCGCCGCTTGTGTTTGTTCATGAGTTTGGCTCGTGGTGTCACTGACGTTTGCTGGCTCGCGGTTGTCAGACTCATGCAAATGCAACGAGCTAGCGGCTTTGCCTCCAATCTGGGCGACAAACTGCTCAAGCATAAAGGCACCAATGTATGGCGATGCGCCAGCGGCCAGTGTCAGTTCCAGCACCAATGCTCCCTGACAGTTAAGGCCAACACCTAACGTTACCGCAAATTTGGGATGTGCCGCGGCAAACAAAGATTTTTCGGCGTTGACCTGATCCAATTGCAGATGCACCGAAGGATCCACCAGCCAAGTAACAAGGGCAGCCTCTTGTTGACCATGATAGGAGGCCGCATAATGCTCGCGGCTTTGGTTGAGCTGCGCCAGTATTTCCGCACTGTTACGCTCAATCGGGGCGGATACATGAGGAACCTTGATCGCAATTAACCCTGTTTCAATCATCGCCCCATTAAGCTCAAACGCTCGACGTTCCACATCATAAGGCAGATATAAGTCGCACTGATCAGTGTTGGCGTTGACCGCTAAATAGCGAGCAAACAGTGCGGCAATGACGGAAAGCACCTCTTTTTTATTCGGTTGAGACAACCCATAGTCATCCAGCACACTGCCTTGCAAAGAAACACGATACTTACGAGCAAGCATCGGGTGCTCGGGTGAATCCTTTGGCGTCGCTGGCCAACTTTGCTCGACCACAAGTTCAGGCTGCGCACTTTGCAGCCATGCAAAGCAAGTATTGCCGATATCACTTTGAGGTGTGAGGGGCGTATAGCCGATATGAGCGCTTTGGCCCGGTGAAGCCCCTTCCCAATCGCGTTTCAACGACGGCTGGTTGTAGCGCACACTCAAACGCTGAAACACACTTTGCCAATCCATTCGCTCACTGAGGATCTGGTGCGTCACGACGCCAAGCACGACGCCGTCAATGTCACCGCTGTACAAGACAAATCGAATCGGCGCATCGTCATCTAGGGCTATAGGTTGGTTTTGCAACGCCATTAAATACTGCATCGCCTGCTCGAGTGAAACGACTTGTTCGATATCAACACGGAGTAAACTCGCGTCAACCCCTTGCTTAGTCAGACCTAACGCATCATTAAACAGGTAGCGCTGATTGAATATGGGAAAATCTTGCGACAACTGAGAAAGCGCAGCCACCAATTTACCCATGTTCACTTCACCAGTCAGATGGTAAGCGGAAGCATACTGGTTACGCCCATCACCATGTTGTTGATGATACAGCCAAACTCGTTGCTCAAACTCGCTCACACCAAGCGATGGTTCAATGGTTTGTTGTAGGATACCGTCTCGATGGGCTTCCAGCTTGGAAACATCCAGGTTAAGCGTCATATTCCTTTCTCCAAAAGGCGCCATTGCGCCATTTCACGGCGATAAAATCGGTTAATAAATTAGGGCTGGCTATGCGAGTAAAGCCGCAACCTGTTGCGCAGATTGACAGCGAACCAACTGCGAGGCGCTCAACTGGCTAGCAAAGCGTTGATTCAAAAGTGAAGCAATGCTGACAAGGTGAGATGGAAGTAATCCCCTCGACAAAAATGCCAACTCTTGCGCATCATCGAAGACCTCATCTGTCGCGATCACTTGGCGATAAATCTGTTCAATCTGTGCAAGTAGAGTTGGCTTCAGCACTTCCCCTTTTTCACGCTCGGCATGTGTTCCGGATTCGCTCGGCAGTAAGGAGGCAACCACTCGCGCTTGACACTGCTTTCTATCCACTTTGCCATTGGCGGAAAGAGGCAAAATGGTCATCGGCATAAAGTGGGTTGGGATGTGCGATTGAGGCAAACATTGCTGAGCAAACTGGCGCAGTTGCTGAGCAGTCAGCGGCTTATCTGAATTCAGAGTAAAGAGCGCCGCCAAAGCACTGTCCCCATTGCCATCGAGATAATCGACGACAACCGCATTGGCGATCAAAGGATGCTTCAACAGCTCTTTTTCGATATCCGGCAAAGAGACTCGCACCCCACGAACTTTGACGTAACCATTCACTCGGCTAGCAAAAATGATGTTGCCATCTTGTCGGTAGTAACCTTGGTCACCGGTTCGAAACGCGCGTACAGGCTCGCCACGATCATCATTGATGGTGACAAAATCCGTCTGCTTCAGCTCACCATTCTCTAAATAGCCTTGTGCTAAGTTGACCCCGACGGTGTAAATGCGCCCGACCACCCCTTGAGGCACATGCTGCTGCCTCTCATCCAAAATGAAATAGCGATTCCCGGGCAGTGGCCGTCCATAAGGAATGGTCGACACATCCGCATCCGTCAGCTCATGCCAAATACTCCAAATGGTGGTTTCTGTCGGTCCGCCAAGCGAAATCAAACGGATCGAACTCTCCAGTGCGCGCAGTTGAGCAATGGTCGCAGGCTTAATGTAGTCGCCCCCTTGGGCAACCAAACGCAACGATTGCAGTTGCGAGCCTTGCGTGCAAGAAAGCAGCATTTCCAAAATCGCTGGCACCGACACCCAAATCGTCACCTTATGCTGCTCAATCAATTGGTTCCATTTCAGCGCATCTTTTTCACCATCGGCTCCTGGAAGCACCAGCGTCGCCCCGGAGCTAAAAGCCGCAAACACGTCAAACACCGACATATCGTGGTGATACGGTGTCACGGACATGATCACATCCTGCGACGAAATCGACCACTCACGGCAGGTTTGACCAATGACATTGGACGTCGCTTGATTATTGACCACCACGCATTTCGGTTTGCCAGTGGTGCCCGAGGTATACAGATAGTAGGCCGTTTGGGTGCTTTGACTTAAGCACGATAACTGTTCATCACTCGGCAACGGAGCCTCACTTGCGATGGGGCTGAGGAGCTCTGAGAAGGCAACCGACGCCACAACGTCACCGTGTTGCGTGACCACCAGTTCTGCATTGCAATTACTGAGCAGATAAGCCAAACGGTCATGAGGTGAGGATGCATCAATGGGCACCCATACCATGCCCGACAGTGAGCATGCCAACGTCATCACCAAGTGCTCCACACTTCGTGGAAGACAGATAGCCACCACACTGCCTTGTTGCAACCCTCTGACATTAAGCTGGCCTATCACACAAGCGACTTTCGAGCCCAATTCTGCATACGAGACCGTGTTTTCACCACAAATGATCGCCGTTTTTTCATTGGCTTCATCAAACAGTTGACGCGCAATGTGCGACAAGAAATCCGAAGGGTCACGCTGAGTTTCATCGCTATTGAGGCGATAGTGGGAAAGATCAAGAAAAGACGATGACGGTAAGAGTCCTTGCTGGGATTCAGACAGTTGTTGCAACAACGTTTTGAGCGCATTAAGAATATCGCACACAACGTTTGTCTCCAGCGCATCCACCGCGTAATCGAAGCTGACGATGAGATTTTTCTGCTCATCGTACGTCAGTCGAATGTCCAATGCCATTTGCGGTGTCTGAGTCACCCCAGAAAAGAGCGCCACATCGTCGGTTTCTTTGAGCGTCTGCCACGATAAGCCATTAGTGATCACCACGGGCAATGCTAATGCGGGTGAAGAGCCATTCATCAATAGGCGGTTTACGTCCACCCCCGAGAAATCGAGGTGTTCCAGCGCTTCAAGCATATCCGATTGCAAATCAAGAGCTTGACTCAGCACAGAGGCGTCCGATTTTTCATGCTCCAAAATCACAAAAGTCGATTCATTGCCCGCCAACTCATCTTGCTGCGGTATCACCACCGGAAAACCAATTCGCATACCATTTTCGGTTGTCCAGCAGGCCAACACTTGTACGATGGCGGCGGTCAACAATGAGTTGACGAACAAACCATTTTCCGCCCCAAGCAGGGTCAGTTGTTGCAGCTCAGCACGGCGAATTTGCAAGCTTTCTCGCGCATAACGAGAAGTGCGGATGGTCTCCAGCGGTTGTTTCCAAGGCAATGCCGGGGGCAAGCAGTCACGATGCAATTTTTCTTGCCAATAGCGTTCGTCTTGCGCTCGTTTCGCCGTATCGATGACGGGCCCTTGACGCTTTGGTGAGCGAGGGGGCAGCAAATCTTGAATGCCATCTTCTTGCTGACCAAGCAGCGTTGCGAGAATGATCGAATGACTGCGCCCATCAACAATCAGGGCATCAAAACTGGTGAAAATAATGGTGTTTATTCGACTGGCGTACTCTGGGGGCAATTGAACGACACACACCTCCCAAGGCGAACCGCTTAAATCGTGCATTTTATGGCGATAGTGCTCGCGAAGTGGCTCCACCGCTAAAAGTGCTTTTTCACGAGAAAGATGCTGAAAATCAAACGTTTTTAAATTGAGTTCAATGATGGGAGAAACAAACTGCAGCAATTTATCTTGGTCGATGTGCGTCCTCAACGCCGGGAGCTGTTCAACCAAGCGGGTGAGATTTTCTCGCACCGTCTCGGTTGCTAAATTGCCGCGATATTCGCGAAACTCATGCATCGCAACGCCACCTAAGGCAATTTGAGTTGAACGCCCTAACAAATACGATTTCTGCAAGTTGCTCAATGGTGTCGCCGCTATATTTTTCGACTCGGATTGCCCCAATGCCGCGTCTAGCTGTTCGAGCGTCTGATGCATGATTTGTGGGAACGTCGCAAGGCGGCGAATCAACGCAACGTAATGAGCAAACATGGACTCAATCACCTCTTGCTCCAAAAGATCCGAACGAATATCCCAGTTAGCTAAAATGCCGCCATAAGCAGGGGCAATCTGCGCATCTAGCGTGACTTGTGCTCCTTGCGAAATCACCCAATTCATCCGGCCTAAACTGTCCGTCACTTGCTGAGAAAAGAGCTCACCACCGTCGATATCCATACCGGAAGTAAACACCACGGGCGAGCGTTGCACCTGACCCGCCAAGCGTGACAAATCACGCATCACCTGCACACCTGAGTATGTTTCATGACTCAGCAACAGGTTCAGTTGGTTCGCCACTTGGCGGCAATGCGACAGCAGCGTCTGCGTTTTGTCAACGTGAGCACTGAAGATCAGTAGGTTGGAAAAATCGCCCACAGCCTGCTCTATCTGGGGATCATAAATACCACGATGAAAAGTCGGGACATTTAATCGGAAACGATGTTCACGCGCACCAGTGGCGATCACTTGCGAAAACAGAGCAAGAAATAGCTGTGTTAACGTGAGATGGTGCTCTTTCGCCAACGCCTCTAACGCAACACGCTCTTGATGGGTAAACTGATGCGCCAAGCGCTGAGTTTGTGGACGAGCTTCGTTATCCTGGTGGGACAAATAGGGCAAGGGAGGCTCAGGGGGCAATGATGATAGACGCGCTTGCCACCACTGTTTATCGCTGGCCTTGCGCTGCGCTAAATAGCGATCCGCTTGCTGATGGTCAAGGTAATGAAAATAGGTTATCTGAGGCTCTTCGCTCATGACTAAATCGGATTCTTGTGCAGACAGGTAAAGTCGCGCTAACTCTTCGACCACAATTCGGAAACTCTGCGCATCGCACGCAATCATATCCGCATCAATGTGCAATCGATGCTCATTATTGGCGAGCAAGGTCACACTGATCTCGATGGGGCTGCTTTGATTCAAATCCAAGATTTGGTGGCTCATTCGCTCTCGCTTGTTATGCAAGAACTGCTCGACCTCTGGTTTGGAATAGCGCGCAATGTCTTCCACCGTTAGTTGGTGACAAGCAGATAGAGGGAGAATGTGTTGTTGCCCCTCGGCAGTGATCGCTAACCGTAACATGGGATGCTTCGCATACAGTGCCCGCACCGCCATTGATAACGCTTCACGATTTAAATCTCGTCCATCGAACTCGGCATAGAGATGGGCAGCCAAGCCTTCCATCGCATTGCCTTTTTGCCTTCCTAACCAATAAGCGGCCTGCATTGCCGTCATTTCTTTCATGTTAAAATCCAAACATAGTCCATTCACTTCGCCTGTCGGTCTGTCGTCTGTCGGCGCACAATTTGATAGCATTTCGCCACCCAAATTTACATTAATAATAATCATTATCATTTACATGTAAAGTAATTAAAATGCCAAACAACGAGGCTTGTAGTGAAAGAATGTCAGTTCATCTTGTTGATTTTACTGGTTAGCATAGGGTGACTTGAGCAAGATTTCGGCTTGACATATCGATTCCTCTTTCTTAATAATTCCGACATTAACGATAATAATTATCATTAACATTATTTATTTTTACAACTCAGTTACCGATATGGCTCAGGGGGAAACATGCCTACGCTCAGCAAATTGATTCACTCCACTCCTTGTGGAACACTCCCTTCTGTGGAAGAGATCATTCAACACGCCTCACTGGACGAAGAGAGCGAAGCGTTTATCCGACAACGTCGCCAAGACATCACTCGAATTCTGAATGGCCAAGACCCTCGATTACTGGTGATCATCGGCCCATGTTCAATTCACGACCCGCAAGCAGGCCTAGAATATGCGCAGAAACTGGCCAACATTCAGCATCAGCATGAAAAGCAACTTCTGATTGTGATGCGAACTTACTTTGAAAAACCGCGCACACGCGCAGGATGGAAAGGGCTGATCGTCGATCCCGATCTCGATAACAGCCACGACATTAATAAAGGTCTGCGGCTTGCTCGACAATTCTTACAGCAAGTCATCAAGCTTGGCCTTGCGACGGCAACCGAGTATTTAGACACCACGACTTACCCCTATATTTCTGACCTCATTTGCTGGGGTGCCATTGGCGCGAGGACAACTGAATCTCAAATTCACCGTCAAATGGCCTCGGCGCTTCCCTGTCCTATTGGTTTCAAAAACGGGACCGACGGCAATGTTGATATTGCTATCGACGCGATACACGCGGCAAACTCACCCCATCTCATCTGTGTGCCAGGATTTGGGGCACGTACTCTCACAGCCATCAGTCATGGTAACCCCAATGGCCATATCATTTTGCGAGGTGGCAAAACGCCAAACTACACCACCGAGCATGTTTGCCAAATCAGCCAACAACTGGAAGCCAACGATCTTAACCCGCGCCTGATCATTGATTGCAGCCATGGCAATAGCCTGAAAGTGGCAAAGAACCAACTCGATGTGGCGAGAAACATCGCCTGTCAGTTGATCGAAGGAGAAAAATGCATTGCAGGCGTGATGGCGGAGAGCTTCTTGGTAGCAGGCGCGCAAAAGATCACCGATCGTCCGTTGGTCAAAGGCATGTCGATTACTGATGAATGTTTGGGGTGGGAAGAGACGGAAAGTATTCTCAATATTTTTGCGGAAGCGGTGAATGTCGTGATGACGGAGCGCTTTTCCACCGTTGCCTAAATCACCAGTGGGACTAGGGACTAGGGACTAGGGACTAGGGACTAGGGACTAGGGACTAGCAAACTAGAAAACTAGAAAACTAGAAAACTAGAAAACTAGCAACCTAGCAACCTAGCAACCTAGCAACCTAGCAACCTAGCAACCTAGCAACCTAGCAACCTAGCAACCTAGCAAGCATATCAAAGGAATGGTTACCATCCACCATTCCTCTTCTTTTGCTTCAGCAAGTTATTAATTATCCAATGTCGCACCACCGTCAACTCTGAGATCGTGCAAGGTAATGTGCCCTGCGTGCTCGGAAAGTAAAAACAGTACCGACCGTGCGATGTCTTGTGGCTCAGCCATTTTTCTTAACGGAATCCCCAAACGAAATTGCTCTAAATTCCCTGCAATGACTTGAGGTTCACCGTATTCTTCCGACCACAATTGCATCTGCATGTCTGTGCGTGTTGAACCGGGGCTGACAATATTGCAGCGTACTCCATATTCCGCCAACTCCATTCCCATCGATTTAACCAGCATGTGCAACGCCGCCTTAGATGCCCCATAAGCCCCCATATTTGGACGAGGTGTATTGGCCGCATTAGAACCGACAATCACCATACTGCCTGAGCGTCGTGCTTTCATTCCTTCTGCCAAGGCCTGCATCACCGCCAAGGTACCAAACGTGTTCACATTGAAAGTGTGCTCAATTTGCGCCAGAGGCATGCTCGTAATGGAGCCAAGATGCAATACGCCGGCACAACATACGAGGTGATCAAACTGGCCATGTTGTTCAATCATTTGCGCCACACGACGAGCAACAGACTCCGGCTGAGAAAGATCCAAGTGATAGCAAAATAACTGCTCGCGATAGCGGTTCTTCAATGCGTCACTGTCTGTCTTGAGTCGCACTTCATCGATGTCCGTGGCGACCACTCGAGCCCCCGCTTCAAGTAGATGCTGCATCACACTGAAACCAATACCTTTCGCCGCACCAGTCAGAAAAACAGTTTGTTTTTCAAGAAATTGGTTAAACATAAAAACGTTATCTCTTTAATCTGTGTTCACTTATCCCGTCATGGATATCTGCACCCATGCTATAAATTCGTGATTTAATGCACAAAAACAAACTTAGATATTAATGATAATTATTATCGTTAGCATTTAAATCGTGATAACTGTAATCTTACTCCACTGAATAAGCAACCTATACCCAACCGATGACATTGCAGGCCAGACAAACATGCCGACTCACAAACATAACGAGTCTATGGCATTGAGATCAGTCCGTCGCCACCACCGCAAAGTTGATTCAGTTGGGAAAAGAGTGCACTCCTTTATCCGCACATTGCGCCGCTAAAAGAGCACTCTTTCGTATACCACGATCGAAATATCTAGAGGGATCTGTTATGAAACGTGAAGTGATTGGCTATACCAAAATGGCAAACGAACTGTTGGATAACGAACTATCATCGTCGCCATTTTTCTTCGCTTCTCCAAATAACACTATGATGGGCATCGGCGTTCAAGAAGAGCGTCTTCAAACCTTGCCATTTTCTGAATTGGCTGATGTGGCGAATAACATGCTCAAAAATGCCAAAACTAGCGAATCAGACAATCCGGTTTTGTTTGGTGTTGTGCCATTTAATCAAGAAAACATGACTCGATTTGTTATTCCAAAGACGTTGTACATCTCCAGTAGCACCCGAGCTTCGCACACGTCCGCCTCCTCAGCACCACAAGCTCGTCTTATTTCTTCGCCAAGTGGCCACCACTATAAGCAGGGGGTGCATGATCTCTTAGGGATGTTTGCCAATCAGGAACTCTCGAAAGTCGTACTGTCTCGTGCTATAGAAGTGGCGACAGAAACCGACATTCAACAGCAAGCCTTACTGAGAAACTTGCTCTCCATTAACGCTAAAGGCTACACCTTTGCTGCGCAAATTGGCGACAACCAAAAGTTGATGGGAGCCAGCCCAGAGCTGCTTGTAGCCAAAAAAGGCAGCCACCTGATTTCCAATCCGCTGGCCGGTTCAAGACCACGCTCAGAGTCTGAGCAACAAAATCAGGCGTCCATTCAATCGCTGCTCAATACGGGCAAGGATCTCCATGAACACGGCTTGGTGGTGGAAGAAGTTGAGCGCGTCATGAGCAAGTATTGCTGCAATTTGTACACGCCGATGGTTCCGTCGGTGATCGAGACCCAAACGATGCTGCATCTTTCTACACAACTCGAAGGACAAGTGTTGGATCCCGCCATCAATGTGTTGCAAGTGGCTGCGGAGCTGCATCCCACCCCAGCGGTCTGTGGCTACCCTCGCGAGAAAGCCTATGAAGCGATCAAAAGATTGGAACAGTTTGATCGCGGTTATTTTACCGGCATGGTTGGATGGTGCGATTCACGTGGAAATGGGGAGTGGGTTGTGACGATTCGCTGCGCAGAAGTGCAGCCGCGTCGGATGAAGGTGTTTGCTGGAGCGGGCATCGTCAACGAGTCGCAACCTCAAAGTGAGCTTGATGAAACAGGGGCCAAAATGAACACCATCTTAAAAGCCGCAGGGATTCAACTGAACGAAATGTTAACGGCATAAGGTATCGGCATGAACTCTGTACAATCTGATTTCACTCCATGGCCAGAGCAGATGGCGGACGATTATCGCCGCCTTGGCTTATGGCAAGATAAAACGCTCTATCAGTATCTCAAGCAATCCATTATTCGCTACCCGACCAATATTGCTATTGTATGCCGTCAACAAAGCATCACATACGCTGAGCTTGAGCGAAAAATCCATGCGGCTGCCAATGGGTTTCGCTCGCTGGGCCTCGCTGAAGGCGATAACGTGATTCTGCAGATGACCAATATCGCCGAGTTCTATGTCAGTTACTTTGCGTTGATTCATCAAGGCATTCGCCCAATATTGGCGTTACCTGCCCATCGTCACGCTGAGATTAGCTACTTCTGCCAACATGCCCAAGCCAAAGCGTATCTGATCGATGGCCAAACTCGTGGTTTTGACTACCAAACGCTGGCCGAAAAACTTCTCAAAGAGCACCCATGTTTGCGCCATGTCATCGTCAGAGCCAATCACTCCGAGCTGCTGCAATCTCATTTCATCTCATTTGACGACTTTCGCGATGAACGAGAACTGGCCCCTGTCAGTAACGCAAGTCAGGTTGCCTTTTTTCAACTTTCCGGCGGGACGACGGGCACTCCCAAATTGATCCCACGTACGCACAATGATTATGCTTACAGTGTGGTCGGCAGTAACGCCATCTGTGGTTTTAATGAGTACACACGCTATCTTTGCGCGCTACCCGCTGCGCACAATTTTCCGCTCAGTTCCCCAGGTTCGCTTGGAGTATTTTTCGCTGGTGGCACCGTTGTCCTGACGCAAGACCCAACGCCCAAAGCGGCATTTCCTCTGATTGAACGTCACAAAGTAACCGTATCGGCTCTGGTTCCCCCGTTAGCTTTGCTGTGGATGGATGCGGCGCCACACGCACGCTACAACTTATCGAGCTTACAGTTAATCCAAGTTGGTGGTGCTAAGTTGAGCCAAAGTGCGGCAAAAGCTTTGCCAAAAGCACTCAATTGCCAGCTTCAACAAGTGTTCGGCATGGCAGAAGGGCTAGTGAATTATACTCGCCTGGACGATCCGCTGGAGGTGATCATCGAAACGCAAGGTCGGCCCATATCCGCCCATGATCAAGTAAAAGTAGTCAATGAAGCCGGTGAAGAGGTTGCCTGCGGAGAAGAAGGTTTTCTCCTTACCCAAGGGCCTTATACGATTCGCGGCTACTACCGAGCACCGGAGCACAATCAGCGTTCGTTCACTCACAACGGTTTTTATCGCACTGGCGATATTGTGAAGATAACAGAGCAAGGCAATATCATCGTCACAGGCCGAGACAAAGATCAGATCAATCGTGGCGGTGAAAAAATCGCGGCAGAAGAAGTGGAGAATCATTTGCTGGGCCACAGTGCGATTCATGATGTGGCGCTGATTGCCATTCCCGACCGCTTGTTGGGTGAGCGAAGCTGCGCAGTGATCGTCACCAAACGTCATCTCAATATCACAGGAACGGAACTAAAACGCTACTTACGCAGCAAAGGGTTAGCGGACTATAAGATCCCCGATGTGATCCAATTTGCCGATGCTCTGCCCAAAACATCCGTAGGAAAGATCGACAAGAAACGCTTGCGTGAATCTTACGCCCAGCTTGGTTTGAGTGCTTAGTAGCGAAAAGTAAGTCGTGAACAGAACGGAATAAAAAAACGGAATAAAAAGAAAGCCGATTTTAATGAAATCGGCTTTCTTCTGTTTCGAGGCGCTATCGATGAACAACGGCAGTGGACTAATACACTGCATCCATCACATCATGACGTTCATCGTGATACGCTTCTTCCGTCTTACCTCTTTTCCAGTAAGGAATCGCGTAGAGCTTGTCACGCGCGATCTGATAGTCATTGCGCAAGATCTTACGGCAGTTGATCACACTCTGGTTTTCACCCGCGATAAAAGCAGACAGCGAGGTCGCTTTCTCTGGGGAGGGTAGTTGCTTAATCGCCTTAGCTAATGCGGGCTCGGCATCATGAGGATTGCGCATCAACCAATTGATGGCCATCTCTTCTGGATGAACAAGATCGTGGATATCTTCAATCTCATCCACCTCAATAAACACATAGCCTTTGGCGTCACTGGGCAACTTTTCCAAGATGGCACTAATCGCAGGCACCGCCGAGAGATCACCTGCGATTATATGCCAATCCGCGGGTTCAATGAGCGGGTCAGGTCCTGCTGGCCCAATTAAACCAATCTGCGAGCCGATGTCTGCCTTTAGTGCCCAACCACCGCCCGGAGTCTCCTCCCCATGCGTCACAAAATCGATGTCCAGCTCATTCACCGCCGCACGATATTGTCTGACCGAGTAAGCTCTCGGAACGGGTTTGTGTTCAGGCCAAATGACGTTGTCCCCTTCTCGCACCGGCAACTGGAGAATGCCACTTGCTTGGTTGGGGAAAAACACTTTGATGTGCGAACCATTTTGGTCTTCCGGGAAGCCGATTAAATCCTCTCCGGTTAACGTTACTCGGAGTAAGTTTTTTGAGATGGTTTCTTTGCGTACAAAATCCAGTAACATTGGATAGACGCGCTCTGGGCTGTCACTCATTCTTTCACCTAATCTTTTTTGTTATTTTTGCCTAGCTGACGTTGTTATCTTTGACCTTCACACTTAGGCGACGGCCATGGTTTGTTCTTCATTTCTCGCTTGTTCAATCACCAGCCACCACTCTCTAAGCGAAGCCGCTTCCATCAATTGACCAAACGAAATGTTCTCACCCTGTTGATGCCATTTTTCCACCAACACCATCGCCCGCATCGAGTCCAAGCCAACGAACATTAAATCCTCATCAAGATCAACCTCGTCTGGTTGTATTCCTAAGCTCGTCGCAACGTCCTGCTGGATCTGTTCCAGCGTTAGCGGCTTTTGCGAACGGATTTCATCTAATGCCTCATCGAGACGCTTTACGCTGCCACTACGACTGGCCACGTATTCCAAGGTCCGCAAATGATCTTCTCGAGTAAAATCCGCAATAGCATCACCAATCACAAACGGCTGGATGTCCAGCATGAAGGCGTCTAACGTGGTCGAAAGTATGCCGATATGGCCATAAATCCCAGAAATGATGAGCTGGCTTTTCCCTTGCGCGCGCATAAACTCGAGCAATGGGGTTTTCTTAAATGCGCTGTAACGCCATTTGACGTATTCAATGTCACCCTCTTCCGGGCTGAGCGCTTCAACGATAGGTACATGATCGCCATTCAGGCCCGGCCCCCAGAAATCAGTGAGCAGCGCTCGGTCTGTCGGATGTTGGTTAGCAGGCTGCGCCGTATAGATAACGGGAATGCCCGCTTTTTTCGCTGCGGCTTTTAAGCGTTGAATATGTTGAATGATGTCAACAACTGGCGATGAATCTGGCTGATAATAGTTGACGAAATATTCTTGCATATCGTGGATCAAAAGTACGGCCTGGTCGGGATCGATTGTCCAGCCCGTTCTGTTATCTGGAAACTCAGCGGGGGTTGGCAACGGATAGCCAGCAATTTTGGGGATTCCCATGTTGATAATCCTTTCATTTTGTTTGTCATGATGGTGGCGGTTCGATTACGCGCCACTCACAGACGAAGCATGACGGTTAGCGTCGTTTTTACGAGTGATAAGCTAATCTTGGCTCACTGGCGCAAGGCCTTTTTGGCTGCGCCAATGCTGGATCTGCTGACTGATGTACCATTGGATAATGTTGTCAAAAAGTGCTTCCACATACTCTTCTGATAACCCCTGTTCATTAGCCCAATGCCGGCGTTCTTCCAGCATGGACGCCACTCGCTCAGGGGCAGGTATGCTTTTCTCATCGGGTTTAAATTGTGCGGCAGCTTTCACGTATCCCATTCTCTGAGAGAGGATATGGACAATCTCTTTATCAAGAGTGTCGATTCCCAGTCGAATATCATTGAGGCTTTCACACGCTTCTGGTTTCTTCAACGATGCCACGGTTATTTCCTTTCGATTGAATTCCTTGCTTTATGTGCGTCCGCCTCGCAGCGGTTGGCACAGACAAACAGGTTATTTCAGTGGTTGTTCACTTCGAAACCACACAAAACATAAATGAGAATGTATATCATTAACAATGATTATACAACCGCACACAACCATTTCTTTACCATACGGCCACCTACCCTCGTCGTGTTTTTCTTTTTCGACCAATAGGTTGTAGAACCATCACGGCAGAATGGTGCTTAAAATGCGCTTCTTGTCGATTTTACCTACGGCCGTTTTTGGCAACGATTTGACCGCAAACAGTTCATCAGGAAGTTTGAATGCGGCGATCTCTTTGGTTTGGAGAAATTGCCGAATGTCTCGCAACATAATTTCGGGACCTCGAATGACGGCGGCGACGGCGATTTTTTCACCTAAATGAGCATCTGGCAGGGGAAACACCGCTACTTGGGCAATTTGTGGATGCGACAATAAGAGCTCTTCTAACTCATCAGCAGCAATGTTTTCGCCAGCACGAATGATCACATCCTTTATCCGTCCAGTGACCGTGAAGTAACCGTTGGCATCGACGACCACGCGATCGCCACTGCGATAATACCCTTCATCCGTAAACGCCCGCAGATTATGCTCTGGCGCACGGTAATATCCGCTAAGCGTGTAAGGCCCTCGGGTCAGCAGTTCCCCTTCCTCTCCAATCGCAACTGGCTTGCCTTGATCATCCACAACGAGGACCTCGTCCCATTCGCTGACAGGACGACCTTGCCTTGTTGCAATAATTTCTTTGTCGTCGCCCAAACGGGTACACGCAATCAAACCTTCCGCCATACCAAAAACTTGCTGCAACGCGTTTGGAAAGGCGTTTTGCATTTCCAGCGCATCGCTATAGGCAAGCTTGGAACCACCGACTTGCATCAAACGCAAACTCGAACGATCCGTCGACTCCCATTGAGTTGCCTCCGTCCACAGCTGCGCCAATGCAGGCACCAACGCCGTTGCGGTAATACACTGTTTTTCAATAAGTTCAAAACAATAATCTGGGCTTGGGTTGGTGGTCAAAACCACTTTGCCGCCAGCATTCAACACCCCTAAGATCCCAGGACAGCCCAAGGTAAAATTGTGTGCCGCAGGCAACACCGCCAAATACACATCCTGCGCGCTGATTTCACTGGCTTTCGCACATTGCTCAACATTAAACAGATAATCATTGTGAGTTCGGGGGATAAGTTTGGGTAGCCCTGTCGTGCCTCCAGAAACGAGGAAAAGTGCCGGGTGTTCTGGGTCTACCATCGCTGGTGTAAAATCGCCAGCGTCACACTCTGGCAACGGCGAAAATTGACCAAAATGCCCGCTGATATAGCAGCGTATGGACACTGATAGTTCCGCTTGCAACTGAGTGGCAATCGCCAACGCTTTGTCATCCTTTTCATGATTGGAGCCGATGTACACTTTTGCCTCAGAGAGTTGCATAAAGTGGCGAATTTCGACCAAACCGTGTGCAGGTAATGCCAGTACGGGAACCACACCAAGGCGCTGAAGAGCAAAAAACACGACGAGAAAATCGAGTGTATTGGCTAGCTGCAAGACAACACTGTCACCACACACAAGCCCTTCTTCTCGCAACCCAGCAGCGATCCTATCCACATGATTGGCCAACTCGAGATAGCTCAGTGAAGTGTGGTTATCGGTCACCGCTATCCTATCAGGGTGACGCTCTACTCCCTGATGAAGAATTTGCCACAGCGGCAAATTGCGCCACAAATTTGCAGCCTGATATTGTTCACGTTGAATACTAGGTTTACGCACAAAGCCATCGAGTATCTGCTTTGGTGTTTCGGTTGTCGCGACGACCATATCTATCCTTGCCTTTCTTTAAGGTCACTCCTATTTGGATTACTGGCCGTAGCACTAGGCATGAGTAACCCAAACCAATACGCAAATCAGTGATATTAATAACACCAAATGCAAATGGTAATAATAATCATTTGAACAGATCAATCAAGTAATGATATGGTTAATTCCTACACTTAGCCGCAAAGAAAATCGGCAATAAGTCACGAAAAATGAAAGGAAATTATTTTGTCAGAACCTCTAAAAGAGTTTGATTTGCTTGCCACGCTCAGCGAGTTACTGCGAGTCAGCGAAGCTGAAATTCAGTCCGACACTAACCTGATTGAACTGGGCCTCGACTCCATCAGTTTAATGCGCCTCACTGGTCGCCTTCGCCAAGTGGGTATCGAAGTCAACTTTGCCCAACTGATGAACTCACCAACGTTCAGCTCTTGGCAAACCATCATTTTCAACGCAAAGGCACTTGCCTAAAGCACCACGGACATGGGCTATTTGTTCGAAATAGCCTTTTCAATAGGACAAAAAAATGAAACTAAAATTAAGCGTTATGTTGGTCAGCACCCTGATTTCTGGTGGTGCAATGGCGAAAGATCTTGTGATCGAGCATTACATGGGGAGCACTAAAATTTCAGATGCACCAAAGCGTGTTGTTGTTATTGGTCATGGGGCCTTAGACGCTCTGGATTATCTTGGCATCGAGCCCGTTGCCGTTGCGAAAGCGCCAATAATGCCACAATATCTCGATAAGTTTCAGGATGCGAAATACGCCTCGGCGGGCAGCTTATTTGAGCCAGATTTTGAAACCATCTACAGCCAAAAACCAGACTTGATCATCATTGGTCCTCGTGCGACGTCCAAATACAAAGAGCTATCGGAAATTGCCCCGACCATCGTGTTCAGTGCCGATCTCAAGCAAGGCTACTGGCAGAGCACACAAAAACAATGGCGTAATATGGGCGAAATTTTCAACGCCCAACAAAAGATTGAGCAGAAGATTAGTCAGCTCAATGAAGAGTTTGCCGCCATCAAACAATACAACGAGAAAAACCAAGTGGATGCGCTCACCATCATGACATCCGGCGGCAATATCACGACGTTTGGCTCGCAATCCCGCTTTGCTTCGGTTTACGAAGATTTTGGTTTTAAGGAAAGTTCCTCTAACGTTAAGACCAACAACCACGGTGATATCATCTCTTACGAGTACATTAATAAAGCCAACCCAAGTACGCTATTGGTGATTGACGGTGATAAGCTCTCAGGAAAAGGCAATCAAGTTGAAGAACAGTATCTTGACAACGATCTGGTCAAAGCCACCAACGCTTACAAAAACAAACGAATCACCTTACTTGATCTAGACGCTTGGTATCTCTCAATCTCAGGTATTTCTGCAACGGAAAAGATGGTTTCCGACATCAAAGAGACCGTCGAACTGTAGTCATTCTCTCTAGTCGATATAGAGAAACTAATTGCTATAAAAACGCTTCTGATCAACATCAGAGGCGTTTTACTTTGGGAAGGGCTAGAAGTTCAACTGCAATGAAGCACCAATCATACGTGGTTGCTGTGTAAGCTGATCGTTCAAGTTGCTCGATGTGTACAGAGTCGTTTTATTGGAATCAAATAGGTTGGTGGCAAACAGAGTAGCTCGGCCGTTTTCAAACACATAAGCCAATTGAGCATTAGCGACCCAATATGCATCAATTGTTGTGATTGCCGTGTTGCTTCTATCTGAGTAGTAATCGCCCGTGTAAGCCGCGTTGGCACTTAACTCAAACCCATCAAAGAAGCTATACTGCCCTCCTAAATTACCCGTTATGTTTGGTGCTCGCTCTAGTTCTTTAGAAGTTCCATTCACCTCTTTGTATTCTGTTTTCAATAAACCTAAGTTAGCAAATAGCTCCAATGAATCTGTGGCATACCAACGTGTGCCGACCTCTACACCATAGGTTTTAGCTTCGTCTAAATTGGTAATGAATACATCACCATTGGCAAGCAGTTGGGTCATCTGCATGTCATCAAAATCGTTATAGAAGGTGTTGGTGAGTAACTCTAGCGAATGACCTAAACGATGACGAGTATAGAACTCATAGTTCCACAGGTACTCTTCTTTAAACTCGTAAGGCTTAAAACCACCAGAAGTAATACTATTGAAACCTAAGCCTGCGCCACCCGCATTGTAACCTTTTGCCACTTTAAAACCGAAGGTCTGATCATTAGCTGGCTTATACGCGATATCGAACTTAGGTAGGAAAACCCCTAACGTCTCATCATAATCAATGTTGAATACTTCAACTTTTCTTGTGATATGTTCCTTCTCATAGCGCCCTGCCAGCGTAACATCTATTGATTGCGTGATCGCATAAGTCATTTCTGCAAAGAGAGACTGCGTATCCTTACTGCCTTTCATAGGATTGCTACCGCTCGTAGTGGTAAAGGACTCATTCTGTTTAGAAGAGTAATAACGAGCACCAAACAATGCGCTCAGTCGACCGTTACTTGAAAGGTACTTCAAAATAGGTTCAACATGGTACTCCGAGCCACTGGTTGAAAAATCAAACTTATCCACTGGATATGTAAGCCGCTCGTTGGTGAAATCGGCGTAAACCACATTACTTTCAAAAGTAAATTGATCATTCAGTTGCCATGAAACATCCCATACCGTACTGAGCGAACTTGTCTCAAAAACAGCTCGAAAAGCATTTGCTCCTTCAATGTTGATGCTTTCTGACTGGGGACTACGAGAGTCCATAAGCGATACACCAAGCGTTGTTTTGAAACCATCCATTGATGAAGGCTCATAGAGTAACTTGCCTCTCAAAGAACTCATTTCAATACGGCTTGACTCACCAGCAGGGTCATAGGCTGCCAAGCCAACAAAACTTTCTTTCTTTTGTTGGTCAAAGCTGAGGCGGAATGCAAGTTCGTCTTGGATGATTGGTGCAGAGATCATTGCAGCGGTTTGTGAATAGTTTCGCTCACCGATACCTGCTTTTACTGCACTTTCAAAATGGTGGGTAGGGTCGTTGGTTTTCATTACAATCGCACCCGCAGAAGAGTTACCACCTTGAATATAGCTTTGCGGACCTAAATACACTTCGACTTGCTGCATGTCCCAAAGAGAACGCGGACCAAACGCAATTTCCGAATACGTCAGTGAGCGGCCATCAATGGACATATTTAAACGAGGTGAAGTACCAGCAAAGCTCGCCAGACCACCGACAGATGGGCCAGAACCATCAATACCACGCACCGTTGGCATGCTGTTACCTTGGCCAGAGTCCACCATATTGGGAATAAGTTGCAACAGGTCATCGATCTCTGTTGCACCTGGGGTATTGTCTATCGTCTCCTGGTCGAACACTTGGACACTCGAACTGGTGTCATAAATGGTTCTTTCTGTTTTCTCACCGATCACAACGACAACAGGCATCTCTTCTTTTTTGTTGCTGTTGGTACTCTCGGTTTGAGCATAGGCTTGACCACTGGCACAAAGCCCCATCACTACCGCAGACAAAGCGTGCAGTTTAAAGGTTTTTTTTTCTGCAACGCTCGTTCGCGCTGGGCGTAAAGCTGCCATTTGAATTTCTCCTTAACTCTAATAAACAACTGATTGCATTCAGGATGCACAGGCATAGCGAGTGGTGCTTCTACCTCGAGATTGAGTAGAGAGGCGTAAAGAGACCGAAACTGAACAGCGTTGCACTATAGAGTCACGCTCAAAAGCCATGTGCTTGATTGCAAATATTCCGACTGACATACGTTCCAAACGGGGGCTGATTCAGGCCAAAAGCCTAAACTCAACTATCGAGTGGTATAACAACGTAGTTCACAACGCATTCTAATTATTGATAATTTAAATGTAAAGCATTCTCATTTGCATTTGTGAGAATGTATGCTACTCACCGCATGAGATGCCTTCATTGTCCTGAGTTCTGTTCAGCTAAGGTATTGAGTGATTGATGCATAAACACCATCAACTGCTCACTGAGATGGGTGATTTGCTCTTGTCCAAACCATCGTTGTTCGCCTTCTACCGTGAAGGTAATGTTGGCTGCGTCCTTCCTTACGCGAAATGTCATATTGAGTCCATCGTTGGTGCCATTCGCGACGACCTTGCGCTCACTCTGACACCCACCAAATACAATATCCTCATCAATAAGCACATTGATATAAGGGGACTGACTTGCTTTTACATTGAGACTGTTACTTAGAGGGTGCTTACCGTGACGATAAAGAAGACGTAACTCAGCCATGAGCCGCTTCACCCTATCCACAAAGTTTTCCTCGATATCGGCATTGATCCACAGCGGTAAGGTGTTGACCATCAAACAAGGCGTATTGGCGCAGCGGTTACCCATTCGATTTAAATAGGGTAGCCAGATCCACAATCCGTCACTTGCCGATTGCTGCTCTGTGAGAACCTGCTTTTCAACGCAGTACAGACCGACCAAAACCACCAACAAATCCACCCAAGCCCACTGCTGTTGTTGGCTGACGTTTAAGAGCGCCGCTCTTAGCTCAGGATCAACCTCCTTTGCAATGGCAAAAGTGTCGTTATTGAAGTCATCATCGTTGAACGAGATAAACGAGTGCTGATTGATATAATCCAACCAAAAACGTTGATCTTTCTCTGCTCGCTCACTACACAGATAAGCCTGCTCATTTCTGACGTAAGTATTGAATCCTTTAAAGACCACAGGAAGCGTCTGGCTTTGTATGAATGCAGAATAGAGAGAGGCACATCGTTGCTCTATTAAGTGCAAGCTGTAGCCATCAAGCGCGATGTGGTGGCTTCTTATGTACCAAAGTGTCTTAACCTCACTGAGCCGAAAAATGGCTTGATAGGTCATAACCTCCCCAGTCAGATCAATTGGCTTAGCAATATCATCACGGATTTTCTGCCACGCGAGTTGTTCCGCTTCGGCTTCATCAATCAAGTTGATGCAATCCAGCACTATCGCAGAACAGTCCAGCACCACTTGGCGTGGATACCCTTGCTCATCGCAACCAAAACAGAGCCGCAGCGCTTCCGCTTCTTGTGTGGTTTCCAAAATAGCTTGATACAAACATTCGATATCGCACTCTCCGCTGATCTCGATACCGTGTGCCACATTGGAAAAAGGTCTTTCAGGGAAAGCAATATAGTCAGCCCAGTATTCTTGCTGAGCCAAAGAGAGTGGGAAAAACACAGGTTTACTCATTTGCCTATCGAATCGTAATAAAAGATAGAACAAATGATAACAACATCACCACCGCAATCAATGATAATAGTTATCAATTGCAATTAATATAATGTTTGTTTGGTTATCATCTCGGAAAGTAAGGGAAAGCTGTTGTTGGGAAAAATAATGAGCTGGTATTAGGAAAGAAAATTTAATCGCTTACCAGCTCGGCTTGCTTTGGTTAACACTAGGCTTGTTTAGAAGCTTCTTTAGCATCTTTCCAATACTGGATGCGGATGCGATGAAGCTGAGCTTTTCTCATTTTTTTCATAGCCATCTTCCTCATTAATTATGTGCCCTACTCATGCAGGACTTTTTGTTTAGGTCATATTCCTCAATAACATATCGAGGAATGTTCGTTCTGACCGTGATTAATTTCACAAGTTAATGATAAACACCCTGACTGTTACAATTCGTTTTTGAACACTTAGGCAGGTTTCATTTTCTAACCGTTACTAACTTATGCTTCTCTTATGACAGAAAAATGGCATTTTTGTTCCGTTTTCCTGACGATTAAAAAACATACAATTTTTGTACCATTAAAAGTAGGACACCATTTGCCGCTTCGACAAGCCTTCATCGACGAATTCAGCCTTAATAAAAAGAAAATGTGATGTCACGCATTTCGGACTAAGGTGCGATAAAAAGGCGCTGCGACCAATTTGCCATTCACTTTGTGCGAGATCTCTTACAAGCCTTGTAAGCTTTTCACTTTTCATTTCGAGGAAAACGTATTAATTAACTGACTAAGTCAATGTATTTTAAGAACTATCAATTTTTCACTTTAAAAATACACGAAAAAAATTCTCTGCAGACAATTGCCGCCAACCGACAAAAATTCAATACTGTCTTCGTCAACAGGATGTTGGCGGGAACAGGAACAAAGCCTAAAGGATTGGGTATCTTCAGGATGAAGATTTGATAACTTAGGATGAGTTGTCAGCAAGGACGTTACACTCTGGGATAGAGTTACGCCAGTCAGGATGACAGGCCAGTAAGGACACCGCTAGGAAGGCGATGGACAAAGGATTAGGTTAAAGGATTTAGCCAATATCATGGATAGATGCAGGGAGCACTATCAGTAGCTGGATTGCTGCGAAAGAGAATAAGCCCCGCTTGGGAAACCAGGCGGGGTTTTATTTTTTCAACTCAGAAATTAGATACATTTATCAATAAAAAATTCCATCTATGCGGTGAATATCTCGAAATAGCCTGCCAGATGTCCGTTTTCTACGACTTTCTCATCGTGCAAAACCGCAAGCCAATAGTAAATTAATTTCCAGACAGCTCTTGACACTCAACTGCGATAAGGGCGCAATGGCGATAGATTTTTTTTGTCATTACGATGATTTTTTTTCGTTTTCATCGTCTTATAAAAAAAACTAAGGTGCGCACCTCTAAACGATGTGGTGTCCTACCACACTCCTTAATCGTATTAGCGAATGGTTAGTGCCGATTTATTCGGTTCATGTCACATCATTTAAACCTGTTCGCTTTATCCTACAATGATTTAAAACTGGTACTGACTTACTAAGGAATTGCCATGCGTATTGCTATTCTTTCTCGTAATGAGAATCTGTATTCCACCATGCGTCTAAAACAGGCGGGTGAAGCACGTGGTCACGAGGTCGATGTGATCGACACGTTACACTGCTATATGGATATTACGAGTAACAACCCGAAGATCCGCTATAAGGGTGAAGAATTGCCGCAATACGATGCCATCATTCCGCGTATTGGTGCCTCTGTCACTTTCTACGGCACAGCAGTCGTCCGCCAGTTTGAAATGATGGGCACGTTCGTGGTCAACGAATCCGTTGCCATCAGCCGCTCTCGCGATAAATTGCGCTCTCTGCAATTGTTGTCACGTAAAGGCATTGGTTTACCACGTACTGGTTTTGCTCACCACCCAGACAATATCCAAGACGTGATCCGTAATGTAGGCGGCGCACCTTTGGTGATTAAGTTACTGGAAGGCACACAAGGCATTGGTGTGGTATTGGCAGAAACCAATAAAGCGGCAGAAAGTGTCATTGAAGCCTTCATGGGCTTAAAAGCCAATATCATGGTGCAAGAATTCATTGAAGAAGCAAAAGGCGCAGACATTCGCTGTTTCGTTGTGGGCAACAAAGTGATTGCTGCGATGAAACGTCAAGCGAAAGAAGGCGAGTTCCGTTCTAACTTACACCGTGGTGGCAGTGCGCAATTGGTTCGTTTGAGCAAAGAAGAGCGCGCTACCGCTATTAATGCGGCAAAAGTGATGGGGCTAAACCTGTGTGGTGTTGATATTCTTCAATCTAAGAATGGCCCAGTGGTCATGGAAGTGAACTCTTCTCCAGGTTTAGAAGGTATCGAGCAAGCGACCAACAAAGATGTGGCAGGCATGATTTACGAATTTATCGAAAAGAACGCCAAACCAAATTCAAACCGTACCAAAGGTAGAGGTTAATGACGCGGTGGAAGCCAGACTTCCACTATTCTTAAAATTGCGAAGCAAGCTTGGATAATGACTATGACTCAGAAACTGATCATCGGAAATACTGAAGCTGTCTGCTTACCAGAGTTAGGGATTACTCACCTAGAGACACGAATTGATACTGGCGCGCAGACTTCTTCTCTGCACGTAGATAATTTGATCTGCATAAAGAAAGACGGCAAACAATATGTGGAGTTTGATCTTCACCCGGATGTTTACAATCTGGAGAAAATTGTACGTTGTTTGGCGCCTCTCAAAGGCAGCAGAAAAATCAAATCATCAAACGGTACCTTTGAACACCGCTGCGTGATCACCACCACTCTGCGCTTAGCCGATCAAGAGTGGCCAATTGATATCACGTTGAGTAATCGCCAAGACATGACTTACATGATGTTGTTGGGCCGTCAAGGCATGGCTGATCGCGTATTGGTAGACCCAAGCCAGTCACACATTTTGGCCAACTAACGAGATTTGTTATCTCATTCCACGGAGAGCTTCGGCTCTCCGTTTTTTATTAGCCCCTTTTCCAAATGGAATGCCACAAAGCACGTAGCTTGATTTTTGTCACTCGCCAGTGAGTCACTGGACGCTGAGGGGTGGTGTCTAAAATATGTTGGTACGCGGCAAGATCAAACTTACGCTCTCCGCCATGCGCCAACAGCAAGGTTGTCGGCTGCATGTGAAAAACTCGTTCTAATGAAGCGCGATATTTGTTGGGATGGAAAATGGGAAATGGCGCGATGAGTTTTCTTTTCACTTCAACCATCAAATCCGCCACATACAGAATGCCCTTTTCTGCATGATACACCGACAAATCTCGATCGGTGTGACCGGGCGTTTCAAGCACCACCCAATCAGGAAACTCCGGAATGCATTCACCATCATTGAGCTTGTGATCCGGATTTAACGCTCGTGAATACCATAGATTGCGCCATGGTTTTTTTAACCGATTTGCCATCCACGCCGCCAACAGCAAGTCAGTCAGATGCATCAACCAGCCATCAACACCATGATACCAATCGAGATCTCGATTTGCCGCCACGACTTGGCATCCCGTCAACTGACGTAATCGATGCGCGCCACCCGCATGATCTGGATGCATGTGTGTCACCACGACCACTTTCAAATCACAAAAAGAACGCCCTAAATCCTGTTCAATGAAACGACGCAGATAGGGAATGTCCGCTCGACTTGCACCGTCAAGCAACAGCAGTTTGTCCGCATACTCCACCAAATACATGATTTGGATATAGCCTTTAATCGTATGTAATTGCACAAAATATCCTTTTTGTTGCATTCGCGCCTGTTTACAGCGCTGATAAGGCTCTTTCCTTAAGCCTCTGGTCTGACCAATAAGTTAGCAGCAAAACCGTAACACGTCTGCACTGGGTAACAAACCCTGTGATATCAAACTTTAACTAATCTACGCTTGACCTTACCCTAGGGTAAAGCTTTAGAGTGACGTTAAGTTTTTCATTAAAGGCACGACATGCGTTTCTCTTCTCTTCGCATATTCTGGATATCCTTTATCAGCATGTTCGCCATGTTGAGCTCAAGTTTTGCCTCCAGCGCGCCTTTAATGACTTTTCAGATGCTAAGCACAGTGCAGTCTCAAAGTACGGTGCAATCTCAAAGCACAATGACATCCGACTGTGGTATGAGCGTGAAGGTGGTTGATCCCCACGCGTTGCACTCCGGAAGTCATCAATCGGCAAGCTCTCAAGCCGAAAGTAATCAAGCGGCTAAGACGCCAAACAGCCACTGCGCCACAGACGCCCCATCGATACACAATTGCTGTACTGCGGCTTGTGTCAGTGTCTTTGCGTTTTTGCCTCAAACTGCACACTCCTTACCTGTCTCTTATCACATGGCGCTGATCCCTCGTGAATCAACCGCTTGGTCTATTGAAAGACAGCAATCGCTCTATCGCCCCCCAATAGCGTAATCCGATCATCAATATTTCGTATCACAAGCTCTAACGAGCTGTGGTGTGTATTTTCACGTCGCTTTTTGACGTGCAGATTGGATTATAAAAATGAAACCAAGCTTATTGGCGCTGTGTATCAGCGTTTCCGCTCTGGTTGCAACTCCAGTGATGGCGCAGTCTTCCACTGCTCCAACAGGTCAGTTGCTCTCACAGAGCGATCCTTTAACCCTGCTGATTGAACAGGCTCTGGCGAATGACGCCAGCCGCAAGCAGATTTTTGCCCAATCACAAGCGATGCGGGAAAGCGGCGTTGCGGCCTCTACCTTGATGGATCCCAAACTGAAAGTGGGCTTTGGTGGTTTACCTGTCGATAGCTTTAAGTTCGACGAAGACCCCATGACCAACATTTCTGTCGGCCTAATGCAGCAATTTGAACGTGGTTCTACTCTTGAATTGCAAAGTAAAAAGGCATCACAACAAGCAGATGGCATGGCTTTGCAAGTGGCTGCGCGAGAGCGCGAAGTGGCCAACGGCATCACCCAACTCTGGCTGGAGCTCGGCTATCAACAGCAAGCAGAGCGCGTTCTGCTTGAAAATCAGCGCTTAATGCGTGAGCTAGAAAGTTTCATTAGCACCAACTATTCGATTGGTAAGAGTGAAGCCCAGGACCTGCTCAATGCACAGTTGCAAGTCAGCCAATTAGAAGAAAAGCTGCAAGCCAACCAGCAGATGCAACGCCGCATTCTGTCACAAATGTCTGAATGGCTCGGCAGCGAATGGCTGTATCAACAACGCGATCTCAAAGCGAGTAACCAACTCAATTGGGATGCATTAGAGCGTTTATTGTCGGCGTCATCCACGACTCAGCACTTCGCCCAATTGGCCCAACATCCGATGGTGCAAATGGCCAACGCCAATATTGCGGTCAGCCAAACGCAAGTAGAGCTTGCCGAGCAATCTTACACCCCTCAATTTGGTGTCGAAGTGATGTATGCCTACCGCCAAGCCAACAATATGAAGGGGGAACCCGCCTCCGATCTGGTTAGTGCGTATCTCACGATGGATATCCCACTGTTTACCGGAAATCGTCAAGACCGAGCACACGCTGCGGCCCAATATCAGGTGGGTGCGGCTCAATCGCAAAAAGATCTCCTCCTGGCACAGATGAACGCCAAAGTGAACGCGTTATTGGTGGATAGAAGCAATCTCGAGCAGCGCCTTGAACGCTACCAAAATACCTTACTTGAACAAGCCAAAGCGCGCACCAAAGCCGTTGAGCGGGGCTACCAAAACAGCACTGCACAATTTAACGACGTGATCGCTGCTACCAGAGATGAGTTGGCAGTGGAGTTGGAGTCGCAGCGCCTTCTCACCGACCTCAATCAAGTGAACAGTAATCTTGCGATGTTGCTTGGCGGCTTCACCTATACCGTCGCCCAACCCGAACTCGCTGATATTGACGTGAACCGTCGCTAATTTGCCAAGGAATTACAGAATGAAATCACTACAAATCGCAACGGTTGCCCTACTGATTGGCGCTGCACTCGGTTTTACGGCTAACCAATATTTCAATGGGCATGACATGAGTGCCATGGCTGCTACCGACATCAAAGCAAGTCATGAGCCGCTGTATTGGGTTGCGCCAATGGACCCAAATTACAAACGCGATAAACCCGGCAAGTCACCTATGGGGATGGATCTCATTCCCGTCTATGCCGACGATCTCGCTGGGGCAAACGACAAGCCCGGAACGGTGAAGATCGACCCTTCAGTTGAAAACAACCTAGGGGTAAAAACGGCCGCAGTCGAACTGGCCAAGCTATCACCACGCATCGAAACCGTGGGTTACATAGCGTTTGACGAAAGTCAGCTGTGGCAGACCAACGTGCGCGTGTCCGGTTGGGTGGAAAAACTGTATATCAACGCCGTGGGTGAGCAGGTGAAAAAGGGCGAGGTTCTCTTTACCTTGTACTCTCCTGAACTGGTCAAAGCGCAAGAAGAGCTGCTCAATGCCAAACGCACTGGCCGTGATGGGCTGGTTAAAGGCGCGACTGAGCGATTACTTTCTTTGGGCGTCGACCGCGAACAGATCAACCAAGTGATTCGTCGTGGTAAAGCATCACAAACCATCGAGATCAAAGCGCTCGCTAATGGCGTTATCGCCAGTCTCAACATTCGCGAGGGTGGCTACTTATCACCCGCACAAGCGGTCATCAGTGCTGGCCCTCTCAATGAAGTGTGGGTAGATGCGGAAGTGTTCGAGCGACAAGCACACTGGTTAACTAATGGTA
Source organism: Vibrio vulnificus CMCP6 (assembly GCF_000039765.1). Classification (NCBI taxonomy): domain Bacteria; kingdom Pseudomonadati; phylum Pseudomonadota; class Gammaproteobacteria; order Vibrionales; family Vibrionaceae; genus Vibrio; species Vibrio vulnificus. The sequence continues at coordinate 921,016 of NC_004460.2, forward strand.
GCCAAGCGAGCATGACGTTGGATGCACTGCCCGGCAAAGCTTGGCAAGGTGAGGTCGACTACGTTTACCCAATTCTTGATCCGAAAACACGCACATTACGCATGCGTCTTAAGTTTGCCAACCCAAATGGCGAACTCAAACCAAACATGTTCGCCAACATTACCTTGCAGCCCGTCAGCGACTCCGAAGTGCTCACCGTACCAAAATCTTCGGTGATCCGCTCAGGTGGTATGACGCGTGTGGTTTTGGCGGAAGGTGAGGGCAAATACCGCTCAGCACGCATCGAAACCGGCCGAGAAGCCGATGACAAAGTGGAAGTGCTCCAAGGCTTAAACCAAGGGGATCGCATTGTCACCTCTGCGCACTTTATGCTCGATTCTGAATCCAGTCAAAGTGCAGACCTCTCTCGTATAAACGGGGTTGAAGCAGCGGCAGAAACCGCATGGGCAAAAGGTGAAATCACCGATCTAATGGCCGACCACGGCATGTTAACCATTAACCACCAGCCTGTACCAGAGTGGAATTGGCCCGGCATGACGATGAACTTCAACGCCGCGCAAGGTGTAGACCTAAGTGCGCTACAAAAAGGACAAGCCATCGAATTCGAAATGCAAAAAACCGACGACGGCCAATACCAAATCATCGCTATCAAGGCAGACAACAGCGTCATTGCGTCTGAAGTTTGGCTCAGTGGGGATATCTCCATGTTGATGGCGGATTTTGGCATGGTCACGCTGAGTCACCTTCCCGTTACAGAGTGGAACTGGCAAGCAGGCGAAATCAACTTCTCAGTGGGTGACGAAATCAACTTGTCGGGCTTTGAGGAGGGGCAAAAAGTGCGCTTTCTAGTCGCCAAAGAAGGCTCTGACTACCAGTTGAAACAGCTTGAAGCGATGGGAGGTCAATAATGATAGCAGCGATCATTCGTTGGTCTCTCAACAACCGTTTTCTGGTGTTGATAGCCACGCTATTTCTTACCCTCGGCGGGCTGTACAGCGTTAAAAACACGCCCGTCGATGCGCTTCCCGATCTCTCTGATGTGCAGGTGATCATCAAAACCAGTTACCCAGGTCAAGCGCCGCAGGTCGTGGAAGATCAAGTGACCTACCCACTCACCACCGCCATGTTAGCGGTGCCAGGGGCAGAAACGGTGCGCGGTTACTCGTTTTTTGGTGATTCCTACGTCTACATCATCTTCAACGATAAAACCGACATGTATTGGGCGCGCTCTCGCGTTTTGGAATATTTAAGCCAAGTGGCGCCAAAACTGCCACCCAATGCCAAGCCGACACTCGGCCCCGATGCGACGGGTGTGGGCTGGATCTACAGCTACGTGCTGCAAGACAAAACAGGTAAGCATGATTTAGCTCAGCTACGAAGCCTACAAGACTGGTTCCTAA